>DASZEU010000313.1:0-7487 GCA_035940535.1 Candidatus Angelobacter sp. | reverse complement strand
AGCAGCAGCCGGCACTCTAGTGGAAATCAAGATCAAACAACTGGAGCGTGGCGGCAAGAAGCTCAGCGACCAAGACAAGCAGGAACTCTTCAACTCCGTAAAAGCCACCTATGAACGCCAAACCGACCCCCGCTACGGCGCCGCCCGCCTATGGATCGACAAAATCATCGATCCCCTGGAAACGCGCCAAGCGCTGATCACTGCTTTGGAGGCAGCTTCGCTGAATCCCGAGGTGAAGGAATTCAAAGTAGGTGTGCTACAAACATAAAACCTATTCACCGCGGAGACGCGGAGACGCGGAGAAGAGCGCTTCCAACATACAATTTGGAGTCTTAAAGGAGATGAATAGATGATTCCTGCTGATAGGTTTGCAACCGGTAAGAAACTGATTCATGAAGGGCTAACTGAACAAATCATTGGTGCCGCTATGGAAGTGCATAAAGCTCTTGGGCCAGGTCTGATGGAGTCTGTGTATGAAGAATGCCTTTGCCATGAATTCAATTTGCGGAAGCTAGCCTTCAAGCGCCAACTCCCCGTTCCGGTTTTATATAAAGGAGTAACGTTGAACTGCGGATATCACTTGGATTTGCTTGTTGAAAATGCTGTCATACTGGAGCTGAAATGCGCTGAACGGATTCTCCCCGTCCATGAAGCTCAACTCCTGACTTATCTGCGGCTACTGGATAAAGCTGTAGGATTCATCATTAATTTCAACGTTCCCTTGTTGCGCCAAGGAATTGTTCGAAAGGTTCTTGACTCCGCGTCTCCGCGCCTCCGCGGTGAATAAGATTTTTATGTCGAACTTAGTGAAACTTATCGAATGCCCTCGGGATGCCTGGCAGGGGTTGCGTGGCCAGATTCCTACTAGTCTCAAGGCCGACTACCTGCGCGCCTTGATTGAAGCGGGGTTCAAGCATATTGATGCTGTCTCGTTTGTCTCGCCCAAAGCCATACCGCAGATGGCCGACTCGGAAGAGGTGCTCAAACAGCTTGCGCCTCCAGCGGGCGTTGAAATCATCGGCATTGTCGTAAACGAGAAAGGCGCGGACCGGGCCATTGCCACGGAAGCCGTACAGACGCTGGGGTTTCCCTATTCTGTCTCTCCCACATTTCTCGAACGTAACCAGCACCAGACCCTGGAAGAATCAATCGATGCCCTGGAAAAAATTAAGCTCAAGGCCGATGCTGCCGGGATTAATGTTGTGGTGTATATCTCCATGGCTTTCGGAAATCCTTACGGCGATTTGTGGAACTCCGATGAAGTAATTGAAGCGGTCGGAATCCTGGCGGATATGGCAGTTCAGGAAATCTCTCTGGCCGATACCGTGGGCCTGGCGACTCCTGCGCAAGTCGGAGAGTTGGTCGGCGCTGTCATCAACGCTTATGGTCATCTGGAGATTGGGGCTCATCTCCACAGCACCCAGGCAGGAGCAGCAGAGAAAATTCTCGCTGCCTACAATGCTGGATGCCGCCGGTTCGATTCGGCAATCGGCGGGCTGGGCGGCTGCCCCTTTGCGCAAAATGAACTGGTGGGAAACATGCCAACCGAAGTTGTGATCCAGACATTGACCGCGCAGGGGGCGGAAATACCTTTGCGCAAGCCGCTGGACTTGCTGATCGAGAAGTCCGCTGATATTGCTAAGAAGCACTCAGTGATAATGTAGAGGACATTCAAACTGTGGAATTCAAAACCATTCAATACACGGTATCGCACCGGACGACTACCATCACCCTGAACCGGCCGGACAAACGCAATGCCATCAGCTACGAATTGATTGACGATCTGATGGCGGCGCTGGAAAAAGCTGCCGCATCGCATTGCCACGTGCTCATCTTGACTGGAGCGGGCAAGGCTTTTTGTGCGGGCATGGACCTCGAAAATCTTCAGCAGCTTGGTGGGCGAACCCATGAACAGAACGGGAAGGATTCAGAGACCATGGCTCTCCTCTTTCGTTCGCTCTATGATTTTCCCAAGCCCACGATTGCCGCAGTGAACGGGCCGGCCATTGCCGGAGGTACCGGCCTGGCTACGCTCTGCGACTTCACGCTGGCTGTGCCGGAAGCCAAGTTTGGTTACACTGAAGTGCGGATCGGATTTGTGCCAGCCATAGTCTCCAGCTTCCTGATTGCCAACATAGGGGAAAAGAGGGCGCGTGACCTGATGCTTACAGGGCGCATCTTCAACGCCCAGGAAGCCTTGCAGTTAGGATTGGTCAATGAGATTGTCGCTCCCGATCAACTCATGCATCGAACACACGAACTGGCGGCTCAGCTTCTGGAAAACAGCCCTGCCTCTCTGCGGGCTACCAAGGCGCTGCTTTCCAGCTACACGCGGGCCCAACTAGACCATCAACTCGAACAAGCGGTCAAAGAAAATGCCGCAATACGCCAAACTACAGATTTCAAAGAAGGCATCGGGGCGTTTCTGGAAAAGCGCAAGCCCAGGTGGAAAGATTGAAGCGAAAGAATGCGTGTCAATCACCTATTCAGAATTGAGTAATTGGTAAGTTGGTAATTGGGTAATTGCTTGGCTGCTGCGACTGCTATTTTGAGATGTTACTCTGGAACTGAATGAATAAAGATATCTGTGGCGAAACGCAATTCCGTGTGCGCTACGCTGAGACCGATCAGATGGGGGTCGTTTACCACGCCAACTTCGTCGTATGGTTTGAGATTGGCCGGGTGGAGTTGCTGCGCCAACTTGGGTTTCGCTACCGTGATATGGAAGAGCAGGACAAATGCCACATTCCCGTGGGCAATCTGAAAATACGCTTTAAGTCGCCTGCGCTCTATGATGACGAAATCGTGGTCCGCACACGACTCACCAACATACGGCCTTATTTGCTGCGGTTTCGCTATGAGGTCATGCGTGCCAGCGACCACAAACTGCTGGCCGAGGGTGAAACGACTCATTTTATCGTCGACGAAGAGTTCAAGATAACCCGGCTGCCGCAGAAATACCTCACGGCATTTGCCCAAGCTTCTACGGAATAAGACTCTATGACATCACTCCTGATCAACGGCAACGATCTCACTCTTGAGGAATTGCGGCAGGTCGTCTGGCAGAGCCGTACAGTTGGAATCGCCGAGGCTGCGCGAGACAAAGTAATCGCTGCTCGCGAAGTAGTCGATAAACTCGTCCGGGAAAACCGCATGGCTTATGCGGTGACCACAGGCGTGGGCAAACTGGCCGATGTCCGCATTGATGCCGCTCAAAACCGTAGGCTGCAAATCAATTTGGTGCGCTCCCACGCCGTAGGCGTAGGAGAATCGCTCTCCCAGGAAGAAACCCGGGCCATGATGTTGCTACGCGCCAATTCGCTGGCCAAAGGTTTTTCCGGCGTACGGGCGGACGTGATCGACATGCTTTGCGAGATGCTCAATCAAGGCGTGCATCCGGTGATTCCCTCACAAGGCAGCGTGGGCGCCAGCGGTGATCTGGCCCCGCTCGCTCACCTCGCGATTACCTTGATTGGCGAAGGCGAAGCCATTTTCGAAGGCCAATGCATGGGTGGTGCTGAAGCCTTGCGTCGTGCCCACCTGGAGTCGCTCGTGCTGGAAGCCAAAGAGGCCATCTCGCTGATCAATGGCACTCAGGCCATGCTGGCAGTCGGATCGCTGGCCCTGTTGACGGCAGAAATCTTGGCCGAAACCGCAGATGTGGTCAGCGCCATGTCCCTCGACGCCCTTCGTGGGACCGACGTGGCCTTTGATGAGCGCATTCATGCCGCCCGTCCGCATGTTGGGCAAATCAAAGTGGCCGCCAACCTCCGCCGCTTGATTATCGGAAGCCAGATCCGCGAATCACACAAAGACTGCGCCCGCGTACAGGATGCCTATTCTCTTCGCTGTATTCCCCAAGTCCACGGCGCGGTGCGAGACACGCTGGAGTTCTGCCGCAGAACTCTAGTTACCGAAATGAATTCCGCCGTGGACAATCCGCTGGTGTTCGTGAATGCCAAGGCGGAAGGCGACATCCTCTCGGGCGGAAATTTTCACGGTGAGCCGCTCGCCTTTGCTCTGGATTACCTGGCTATTGCGTTGAGCGCGCTGGCGGGCATTTCGGAGCGCCGTATCGAACGCCTGGTGAACCCAGCTCTCAATGAAGGTCTCCCGCCGTTTCTGGCCCCCGATGCTGGATTAAACTCCGGTTTCATGATGCCCCAGGTCACGGCTGCCGCGCTGGTCAGCGAAAACAAGGTGCTGGCCCACCCGGCCTCGGTGGATTCCATCACCACCTCCGGCAACAAGGAAGACTATGTATCGATGGGAATGACTGCGGCCATCAAGCTAAAGAGAGTGGTCGCCAACACTAACAATGTCCTCGCCATTGAGGCCTGCGCTGCCGCCCAAGCCATTGATTTTCTCGCGCCCCTCAAGACCAGCAAAACGTTAGAGCATGTCCATGACATGATTCGCCAAGTAAGCCCAAAATTGGAGCAAGACCGTTCGCTGGCAATTGATTTCGGCAAAGTGGCGGAGTTGATCCGCTCCGGAGCGCTCACTGCAAGACCAGCTTGAAATTGGATTGTAGTTTATACATTAGTGCGGTTTATAGAGATAGTATTTCCTTACACTACACGGTTGGTACCCTGTCATTCTGAGCAGCTAACCCGCTTTACAGCGGGTTTAGGGAGCAATGAACGGGTTGCTGTACGACGATGCGTGCACTCGCGAGACTTGTATCAGCCCCAACCATCCCTACCGGGATGGTTGCGAAAGCCAGAAACTCTTCTGGGGACTCCGCAACGGGTGCCCCCTGTCATTCTGAAGGAAGCGCTACGAACATGCCGTTCGTAACTCAATCCTATGGCGCGTAGTGAAGAATCCCTTTGCCTACGACGTTCTTTCGGGACCGTCTCCAGCCGGTTACTGCATAAAAATTCAACTTGGCGAAGCGCCCACCCTATTCATTTTCATTCAAGGAGTTTTCAGGGAGGGCACGACTTGAGCGTTTAGCCCCGTAGCGATCCCGCGTCAAGCGGGAGCGTGCGGGCTGCGGAGTCGTGCCAAAAGGTGCAAGAACAATTCGGCTTTTGCCGCTGGCTCTTGCTTTGGCACCACAAACCACGAATAGGCCGCAACTGATTTTAAAAGACTTACAAAGCTGTTCATTAGGAGAGTCCTTTGCTTGTAACTAAGGCTCTTGCTGAATGAACAGTGTTGGATCTATCCGCTCATCGGCTGAGAATTCCCACCGAGGCCCAACTCACCAGCAATTGCCTTCATGGCCTCGATGCAAAACGTTATGTGCTCATCAAGGTCCACACCCAGGTCGGCAGCGCCGTTCACAATGTCATCCCGGTTGACGCTGCGGGCGAAAGCTTTGTCCTTCATCTTCTTGCGGATGGATTTGGCGTCTACTTCGGCCAGTGATTTACTTGGCTTCACCAGCGCGGTCGCCGTGATGAAGCCGGCCAACTCATCGCAAGCGAACAAAGTCTTCTCCATCAGCGTTTCGCGCTTTACGCCGCTGTACTCCGCATGAGAGAGGATCGCCCGGCGAATTTCTTCCGGATACCCGCGCTCTTCCAGGATCGTATTGCCCACAAATGGATGCTCCTGCGGGGTTGGATATTTCTCGTAGTCAAAATCGTGCAGCAGACCGGTAATCGCCCACTTGTTTTCGTCTTCTCCATGCTTGCGGGCATAAGCCCTCATGCAGGCCTCGACCGCCATCATGTGCTTGCGCAAGCTTTCCGACTGGGTGTATTCACAAAGTAAACTCCACGCGGATTCACGATTCATCATGGCTTTTGTCCTGTTTTCGCCTATTCTTCCCTGGTTTTTTACCTATCTCTCCGGTTTTTACCCGAAATATCCATTGACAATGCTAAAGTAATGCTTGAGACTACCGACAGTAGTAGGCTTAAGCCGTATGCTTTATGGAGCAGCCCGCTCTGGCCACTCCGACAATTCAAATGGCTACAACACTTGCGCCGGTGGATTCCCGGGAAGTAGTACGTTGCGACCATTGCCATCTGGTCCAATTTCGGACCACCAATAATCTTTGCCGAAAATGCCGAACCTCGCTCGATGAGGATGAGCCAGAGCCTATCCTGGAAATCCAGCCTCCAGCGCCCGAACCCGGTCCTGGCGAGCAACCTGACGTGCATGTGGCCGCTTCCATTCGCATGCTCCGGCAAAAATACGGACTGAGCCAGCGCCAACTTGCCTTGCGCATGCAGGTTCCGCGTACCTACGTCTCGAAAATCGAGAACGAAAAAGCCAAGCCAACCCTCTCTTCATTGCAGCGTCTGGCCACCGCACTGGAAGTCTCGATGGCCGATTTGGTCAAAGGCTCCAGCCGCACTTTGGATGACGAGATTGCCGAACTCATGCAGGATGAATTCATCACCGAGGTTGTTGCCCATCTCGACAAACTCGACACCATGCAGCGCTCCAGCCTGCTGTCGCAAGTGCGCGACCTAAGCACGCGACCGCGCCGCAGCGCATAGGTTAATTATTCCGAGCGGAGCGAGGAATCCCTGCGGATCGAGACAATGATTGGGCAAGCTAATTGTTGCTTCAACATGGCCCTAAAGCTAAAGGGCCATTCTTCCACCTTTCTCGAGGACAAAGTATTTCGCAGCTCCGGTTTTGATTTTATGGCTCGTGGCGGAGTGTCGTGATCACTATGCCTATCGATTACCTCCATAATATCTTGCCCAATGATTATCTTTAGACTACAGGGATTCCTCGCTCCGCTCGGAATAGTTTCTACCGAAACAGATTCTTCAAAATAAAAATCGCATTGGCCGGGCGCTCCGCCAGCCGCCGCATCAATTATTAATTGCCATATCCTCTTCGCTATGAGTACAACTTCTTTGTAAACTGTGTGACATTGAGACAAGGGCCATTTTTATTGGGTTGGGGAGCGGCTAGGGGTCTGCCTTTGATGTTTCCAGCCTTCACTCGAAAACGAACCATTTTCCCCACGTTGAAGTGAGACATCCGTGACAAGGGGCATTTTTATTGGCCAAAACCAAGCCACGCTGGACTTCAGCCCCGGGAGGATCCAACCTGGTCAACCTGCCCCGCCGCCAGCTTGTTCCCAAAGATGACCGGGCTCGCGCGTTTTTCCAGAGGACTCCAAACTTGCCTAAATGTGAGGCAGTTCAAAATCCTCATCCATGGACCTACAAAAAATTGTAGATCAGGAAGCAACGCTCAGATTAGTTTTTGTTTGATGATTTTGGGTAGAGCTACGCCACCCTCTAGCAATTAGCCACGACAGTTAACGTCCTCGCGAATGACGCGGATTTTCCAAGCCTAACTGTTATATAGCAGAACAGAGCAGAGTGGCAATTCAGGAGTGTTCGTCGGGTGTGATCAAAAGTGCCGAGTCACGATGCGGCAGATTGCGACCCGCAGGAGAGGCTTTGTGATCCACGCTAAACACAAGTCCCTCCGATCTCCTCTCGCTGGCGCCGCGGGGAGACCGTCGGGATGACGATTTCAATTTTTCCCACTTATCACGAGCTTGA
>DASZEU010000312.1:0-3509 GCA_035940535.1 Candidatus Angelobacter sp. | reverse complement strand
CCGCTGAACGATCTCGGAAGGTTGAATGGGGGAGCCTGAGGGCGGACCAGAACCAAGTGTCCCGGCATCCGTTGGCACATCGGGAACCTGATTGAGTGGCTGCTGCTGTGAGGCCGACTGCTCCGACGTGACCCGAATTTGCGCTGCTCCACAGGAGGGGCAAAAGGGCGCCTCGCCGTCGAGTGACGCCCCGCAACGATAGCATGAACGTTCCACACCTTCACGTTACAGCAGCCGATTCGACTTTGGCAAACCCACTTTGGAGCTTTTCAATTGTGACATTGGAAATGTTCAGCCATATTGGACGCGACTGAATTCGGGGGATCAATCAGATGGGCGGACCGGCATTCCGAAGTTAGCCGCCACTCTTGGCTTTCGTTTGCCTATTATCGGGCGCAACCAGTTGGACTAATTCTGCCTCAGTTATCTTTTTCTCGTGAATAGCGAGGCCCAATTGCGCCAGCAGTTGACGAAGAATAGTGAGATGTCTGCGATTAAGACGGAGAATGTCGATAGTATAGCGGCCCGATTCTGTAATGCCCTCCCATCGCCCATCAGCATTGATCTGAAAATGAGTTGCGAAATCGTCCTTACATAGATCGACAAAACCGATTCTACGTGCTTCCAGGGCTGCCGGCGGCCACGCATCTTTTTTGATCTGATTACACGGGTGGCAAGCGTAATAAATGTTATAAAAATCGTTGAGCCGGTTTGGAAAGAGGCTCTTGGGGCGAAAATGGTCTAGTTCGAAATTCTCTTCTCCGCCTGCAAGGATTTCGGCGAGAAGGCAGTAGGCGCATTGCCGATTGAAGTCCTCACGCACGTGGGGCTTGAAGGATTGGTATCCACCTTGTACTTTGGGAACGGCGCTCCTACGGACAAAGTAGGCCACTCAGGCGACAATACCCCTATCGACTAAGGTACGCAGATGTTTAATGATGCCCTCATAAAACGGCTCGTCCATCTTATCAAGGGCGACCTGTAGGCCATTAAGTTCTTCGCTCTCTTGAGATGACAAGCCTTCAAGATACTTACGATCAATGAGCGTGCGATAACGGGTCAACACATACTTTCGAGCAACCGCCTCCTCTGCAATTGCCTGGCGAACGGCTGGAAGCTGAGTTAATGCTGCTCCATCGATGATTTTCTCGAGGAGCAATTGTGGTGCTTGCCGAGACCGCGATGATTTCTTTGCAGGCCTGGCGTCGGTGCTTCCAAAGGAGGTTTTCCTGGCACTACTCGAACGCTTCACGGTTGCTGCTGCTTTTTTCTTCATTTTCTTGTCCTTGCTTTTAAATACAGCATAACAGCAACTCAACCCTGTGAAAATGGTCTTAAAGCGGGTTTCGTAAGGCGGACTCCAACGGTTAATCGTACCTCCAGCAAGCTCACAGTATCCGCTTCAACGTTCCCAGCAGCGCCACTGTGTCTCGCTCTGGCACAACGGCATCGACTCCTTCAGGCAGATCGTGTCCCAAGATTCTTCCCCGCACAACCAGGACCACACATAGGCTCGGCTTGATCATCTTGATCGACTGAGCTACTGACCAGTCTTCGGTGACAATAAAATGCTCTTGATCGAGCACAGCCGCGAGGAAATTGTTATTCACGCACAGGGCCACAGCATGATCGGGAGTAAAGGCGGTCATCAGACGGTATCCTGCCGTCTTCAGCGCCTTGGCCGTCTGGTTCTGCCGTCGGTCTGCCAGCAGCAGGATCGAATCGTGGGGACCCATCCGCTACCGCCCCGCAGACCTGAGATCAAGGCCTACGAGGATCCGGTCCGTGTTGGAAAGGTCGCCAATGATCTTCTTGACCGGAGTGGGTAGCCACCGTACCAGTGTGGGGACAGCGATGATCTGGTCGCCACTGGCCAGAGTGGGTTTTTCGAGCAGGTCGATGACCTGGATCTTGTAAACACCTTGAAGGTGCTCCTCACACAGGCTCTTTAGGTTATCTAATGCGCGGATCGTGGCCGGCGTCATGCCTGCTACATATAGTCGCAACTCCCACAGCGCAGGCTTCACGGCAGCCTGTTGCGGCTTGCGTCTCCCATTCGCATTAGAATTTCGTTTGCGTTGCGGCGATGGCTTGGTAGTTGTTGCCATTGATTGCAATTCCTTTATCACTCTTCCACATCAGCATTGAATACCAGATTGGTGAACATGGCGGTGATGCCCTTGGTCTTGAGGTAATCAATATATGGATTTCACCCTTGATATCCTTTGGTATCAGAAAATCTTCGCGTTCGATTTTCAAATTACCCAATTACTCATTTACCAAATTTTCCAAGGGTCACTGATGAGCAGCACTGCCATCGCTAACTCAATGCTCGCAGCCGGGGTCTCGGAATCGAGCCTGTTTCCTGCCGCTGAAGACCGATATTCAAATATCGGATTCACTTAGCATTGATGCTGTTCGCCGGATTTTAGATGCTTTTTAGAGTCACGAACCAGGCTGCGCCCGGTGACACACGCCGGCGATGGTCTGAAGTAACTTCCCGGGGGAGTCGGTCATGGTGAAGATTGACTCTTCAATCTCTGGCGAATAGCGGCACATCTCCACAATCGGGGCATTCGGGCGATGCTCTCGAATCTTCACGCCGATGGCCTTTTTGATCTTGGGTTCAATGCCTGTAGCGGTTTTTTATTTCCGCTGGATGTTGGAACCCTGAATGTGTCAAACTTGTCCCCATGAAAACCAGGAACCAACGAGAACTAGAGAAGTATTGGGCCAAGGAAGCAACCAAGAAGGCCAAGCTTGCCAAAAAAGACGCTCCTGCGGGCGAAAATCCGAAGCCCGCCGCGACGCCTGCTGCGAAGGAAACGGCTAAGCAGTAAGATCATTGCCAGAATTGCCATGATTGCCAAAAATGCCATGATTGCCATAATTTGAAAATCACAAGGGTTCGCGAATTTTGCCAAATTATGGCAATCATGGCAGTTCTGGCAATTTTGGCAATCTCGAGATTTCACATAGATTGTTTATCACTCCAAATGCGCACGTAGACCAACGCAAATTCTGATCCTTTTCCCCACGGCTTTACCGCCATCACGTGCTGGTTGTTCTCGGTGCCCACTTTCAGCGTTTGTTCGGAGCTGCTGCCGCCCTCGCCGCCGTTACAGGAAACGGGCGCATCCTGGTCACGTTTGTGGTATTGAAACCCGCGGTCGTTAAAGTGGCCGTTGCACTGGATGACATTGCCGAACTTGTCCATCTGCTTGCGATAGTAGGCAAGTATTTTGTCCGGTGAATCATCGCTTCGGTATTCCCTGGCAACCACTTTCACACCCATCACCGACATGGAAACATTGACATCGGCACTGTGCTTGTCGTCGCCCGAATCGCTCTTAGGACGTGCTCCTGGATAAAGCTGTAGCCCGGTATCTTTGGCATCGGTGCTGCTTTCCTTTACGCTGACAGAGCCGAACGGCGTGTGGATGTCCACGTCTTCCGACTTTCCGTTTGCGTCTCGCCTTTCGCTGGTGTGGACCGAGCAGCCGATCAGG
>DASZEU010000311.1:0-2506 GCA_035940535.1 Candidatus Angelobacter sp. | reverse complement strand
CACCAGCGGTGCGGTTGATTTAAGCGAGCTTGGGCTGCGAGCGACTGGCTTCTGGCTGGAAAATCGAGCGTTGCCGAGTTGCCTCTGAATCTGACGTGGAATATTTATACATTTTCGGGGTCCTTCAGGCGCAAAGAGCGCCTTCAGGATGACAGCGCGTTTTAGAGGGAGAAATTGATGCTCACCCGACGAAAAGTAAGTGACATTAAGCTAAAGTCCAGTTGATTTTTGGCGTCTGCGGCACGACAAAGATACTTTTTCCACACGGTCTGAGAAACTAGCGGTCAAAGAATTCGTAGCGCACCTTCGAGCCTGAGAAACGTCAGGCCGGCACAAGATCTCGCCTGATTCTATTTCCCACTGAACCTTCCCGCTCGCTTCTCTCGCACGGCCCGGACACCCTCTTGATGGTCCTGGGTTTGAAAAAGCCAGCTTTGTTCTGCGAACTCGTGGTCGGTTTGCGCTTTTACGGCGTCCGCCAGCCCCCGGCGCATAGTGGCGCGAGTTGAGCGGACGGCGAGGGGCGCATTCTCGGCGATCTCAGCCGCAAGTTCCCAAGCCGCATCACGCAAGCGATCAGCCGGAGCCAGAACATCACCGAGACCCCAGGCCACTGCTTCTTCTGCATTGATGCGCCGCCCGGTGTAGAGCATGAGCGAAGCTCTCTGCATACCGATCAGGCGTGGCAGAGTATAGGTAACTGCAAACCCCGGATGGATGCCGAGTTTCACAAAGTTTGCTACAAACCGGGCTTCAGGAGAGATAACGCGGAAATCAGCAAGCAGCGCCAAGCCGAGCCCTCCGCCCACGGCCGGGCCTTGAATAGCTGCTACGACCGGCTTTTCACAAGCAAACAGACGGACAGCCTCCTTGTAGATGTGGCTCGCTGCGCCAGAAGCCAACTCTTCGTTGCGTGAAGCCGGCCTTTTGCTGAAGTCCGCGCCGGCGCAAAACGATCTGCCTTCGCTGGCCAATACCAAGGCACGACATTCAATATCCTTGTCGAGAAACTCAAAGGCGTCAGCCAGGCTCCGAATCAACTGATGATCGAAATAATTGTGAGGCGGACGATGAATCTCAACCAAAGCAATATGCTGGTCCAACACAACCGATACATCGCCGTATTGCGCGTTTGTCATGACCTGCCTTTTCAATGCAGTTGCTGGTGAAAGGTTTGCGGGTCGCCGGCTCCGACGCGATCGCCGGACAGCGGGACGCCAAACCCTTGTGAGTCCATTTTGATGGCGGCCGCATGATCATTCTGTACGACGAAAGAGATGCGAGCCCTGGGAGAGGAGCGCATAGCGAAGCTGCCGTCATCTTGTTTTAGCAGACGCTCCGGGCCTGCTCCCAACGGCTCAATCATCAAGCGCCCATTCTCGTCGAATACGCGATAGGTGCGGCGGTACTGGGCAAACGAATCGTGCAAATTGGGCGACAGCCGGTCAAGCTTAAGCACGAAGGTTCCTGCAAGCTGGCTGCGTTCGGCTGCGGAGATGGGATTATCGGCGAGCGCTCGTTCCGGATTCGTTGGCGGCGCCGGAAGTTCCGGCAAACCGAGTGCAGCCCGCGCCAAAGCCCGTGAGATGGCGTAAGCATTCTGATCTTCAGTATTGGTGAGTACGATAATCGTGAGTTGGTCGTCAGGGAAATCGTAGAGGCTGCCGCTGTAGCCGAGCAAGGAGCCATGCTGGCCAATACGGCGATGATCTTCCTCATGGTTGATCATGATGGCAAATCCATATTGCGCTTTGGGATCTTGCGGGCTCATCTGGGCTGCCGCGCCTTCGGCCGTCGTCATCTGCTTAAAGGTCTCAGGACGGATGAGCTTTTTCTCCGGGATCGCCCGCCAGAGTTGATACAGATCGCCTACCGTGCTGCAGAAGCGCAGGTCAGAGTTGTATGCCATGTCATTTTCGTTGGCAGGCACATAGCTGTTTCCCGATTTTCGATAGGCATGGGAAAGGCCGCGCACCAGCGTGAAATCATCGCAATACGTTGTGGCTTTGACACCAGCCGGTGAGAGAATATTTTGCTGCACATAGTCTGGAAAACTCTGGCCGCTCACGCGTTCCACGATTGTAACCAGAAGCTGAAAGCCGGAGATGGACCAATCCCATTTCTTTCCCGGCTCATTCACCCAATTTTTGCCGGAGTAGAGCGCCATAACCTCGTCGAGCGCCTTGGGCTGGCGGCTGGTGGCTTCGATCGGATCTCCAAGATAGTGGTAGTCAACGATTCCGGAGGTGTGATTGAGCAACTGCCGAATGCTTACATGATGACCTTGTAATGGGAATTCCGGTATGAACTTGGAGATGTCATCGTCCAGCGACAACTTTCCTCGCTCGGCCAGTTGCAGCACTGATATCCCGGTAAAGGGCAGCATAGGCCCAACCACGTGATACACGGTTTCATCTTTGGCGGGTGCCTCCAGGCCAAGGTCGGCAAAGCCGTAGCCCTTATGCAGGATAACCTCTCCCCTGCGCGCCACCAGCACTGAAGCGCC
>DASZEU010000310.1:0-5783 GCA_035940535.1 Candidatus Angelobacter sp. | reverse complement strand
CACCAGCGGTGCGGTTGATTTAAGCGAGCTTGGGCTGCGAGCGACTGGCTTCTGGCTGGAAAATCGAGCGTTGCCGAGTTGCCTCTGAATCTGACGTGGAATATTTATACATTTTCGGGGTCCTTCAGGCGCAAAGAGCGCGCCTTCAGGATGACAGCGCATTTTAGAGGGAGAAATTGATGCTCACCCGACGAAAAGTAAGTGATATTAGGCTGAAGCCCGATGGATTTTTGCGCTTGCGGCACGACTCCGCAGCCGGTCGCTCGCTGGCGCGGATAAGTCCAGGGTAAGCTGGCCTAAGTCATCAGTTCGAGTGTTTGGTTTGTTTGATGTTTTTGGGTAGAGCTACGCCAACCTACAGAAATGAGCCACGACAGTTAGCGTCATCGCGAATGACGGCGAGTTTGGTATCTCCCAAGTGACTTAATAACAGGATAGGGGCGTGTCTGTCAAGATTTGTGCCCTATATTTTTATCGGTTAGCTATGTCTTTTATTTTGTTATATTTACGTGTCAATTTCGATTGCCATTGAGAGATTTTATTAATAGTTTAAGCATATTATTAAATTCGGCGAGCCAAAGTAATTATTTAGTGATCTTTGTAGAGCGTGCATTTTCAAAGTCTTTTGCGGTTGCCTGCTGAACGCAAGGACAATTTCCCAGGCTTGGCCAGCCTGGGCTGAGTTGTTAGCGCGCCTCCGGTGCTAGCCTGCCGATTCAACCCGATGATGTGTTCTTCAACTCTTCTGGTGATAACAACAAATTGCGATAGTGTTGCCAAGCACGCCAAAGAATTCTTACGGTGGCCAGAACGGGAATCGACAAGAAGACGCCGAGGACTCCAGCTACTTCGCCGCCTGCCAGTACACCAAACAGTACGGCCAGGGGATGCAATTCCAGAGTTCGTCCGAGGACGCGGGGAGAAGTAACGTAGTCTTGGATTCCACGCCAAATCAGCAAGAACAACAGCACCCACAGCACGTGGCCGTAGCCAGAGACGAAAGCAACCGCCAGGATCAGCACCCCGCCAACAAGAGGACCGACGACAGGTATGAATTCCAGGGCGCCGGCTGCCGGTCCCAGAGCCAGAGCATAAGGAACGCGCATGGCCCAGATGACTGTGGTCACGACCACAATGGCCAGGGCCGACATGAAAAGCTGGGCACGAATGAAATGGGCAAGCATGGAATTCATTTCATCCAAAGTCGTGGCGAGTAGTTGACGATTGCGCAGGTTTTTGACTGAATTGATCATGATCTCGCCAAAACGATGGCCATCCTTCAGAAAAAAAACGGCCAGTATGGGAGCGAGGAAGAGCCACCACATGTTTTGTAAAGTCTTGGCGGCGCGCAAGACCAAGGTTTGAGTGGCGCCGATGATTTCCTGGCGGTGGTTCTTCACAAAGCCATTGATACGATCTATGGTTTCTCCACTCCAACCGTGCTGGAGACCTACCTGGCGAGCAAGCTGGCCGGAATCAATGTTTTCAGTCAGACGGGGTGCTTGCTGGATGAGCTTCTGCGCCTCCTGCACAACCGGGGGGCCAGCCAGCACAAAAACCAGAATCAAAAGGGAAAAAAAGATCAGGTACACCACAGCAATGGCTGCACTGCGTGACCCTCGGAGCCAAACTTGCAGCCGGGAAATGGGAGCCTCTAACAAATAGGCGAAAAATATGGCAAAAAGAAACGCAATAAGAGCACGCCATGCGGCATAAATGAAGAGCAGGCCAAGACAAAATACCAGGATGGTAAGAAGGCCCCGAACGGTTTTTGGGTCGAAGGGTTTCAACGCTTCATCCTATCAGGATAAAGTTCAGTTTGCTCCCCGCTTCAGCACCAGGGGCGACTCGTTCAGGGCCAGCCAATATTCAGTAATCAGGTTAACAACCCGGTCAATTTCTTCGCTGTCGAATGATTTCAGGAGGTAGGAGTTGGCCCCGGCGGCGTAGGCGGCTTCTATAAATCTGTCGTTTCGCTCGGAGGTGAGCACAAGAACAGGAATGCGGCGAAGACTCCGCTGCAACCGTATCCAGCGCAGCAGTTCCAAGCCCGATATGCCGGGAAGATTCAGATCGAGAATCATTAGAATGGGCAGGGGATGCCTTTGCCGGTCGGCATATTGATCTCTGCCCTCCAGAAACGCTTGTGCGGTCTCCCCCTCGGGGAGATGATTAATGGGATTTCGCACTCCCGCTTTACCAAATGCCCGAATCAGAAGAAGCGCATCTGTAGAATTATCTTCTACCAGCAGGATGCTCCCGAGTTGTTCAAGGGCCATATCAGGTGCTCCCTTACTCAGATTCTAACCGGCTCATATCGTGAGGAAACCACTAAGCTTGTCTCTAAAATGTTAATCCGGTCTGACATATTTAACGCCAGCAGCTAAAGCCGGCGATCTTTTTGGCTTTTATCGGCACGAAATAAATTCATGCCCTGACACAAACATATTTTTGAAACACATTCTATGCCCACCTACCTTGTTCCTTCTACCCAAAGCTGGTCCAACTTCCACGCGCCATTAGGCAGAATCTGCCAGTTATGGACATTGTTGTTCAACCACAGCGACTGAGAAACATGGACTACGGGGATAATCCGATGGTCCTCCAAGGCCTTCCGTTCGGCTTCAAGAAGGTCTTCCGGACGATTGGCGCTCAGAATTGCCGCATTGATCTCCGGAGATAGCTCCAGTTCTGCCTCCAATCCAGCGAGGGCCGTGGCCGCATCCAGAGACTGGAGTGGGAGGCGCAGAAGAACTGCATCGACATTTAGAGTTTTTCGTTCTGAAACGGTATTCGTATGAGGATCGCCGAACGGCTGAATGAAGATTCCAGCCTCACGCGCATCTACGGCGATTCGCTCCGCCACCAACTTGGCTACTGGGTCCGAGAAGTCGTAAGTCAAAGTTATCGGAGCTGTTGAGCTAACCTCGGCGCGAAGCTTGCGCGCGTTGTCTACATTACTCTCCACTGGCAAAAGGAATTCGTATCCAGTGAGCCACTGAGGAAGCAAGCCCCGGGCGGGAGCACTCTTTTTTTGCAGCAGGACGTTGCTGATGGCAGAACGGCTCATGGCCATCGAGATGGCTTCGCGAATGCGTGGATCAACCGGCTTTCTACCGGACGCCATTGGCGGGTTTCGCTGAAGAAAAACCACTGCCAGCAGGTCTGCCGGACGCGACAGTAACAGGTTCTGGTTGCTCTGTTCCAGTGTACGCACCTGATCAATGCCAAGTTCGGCGGCATGGTCGGGATCAAGACGATGTTCGAGCAAGTGTTCACGCAACGAGAGTCCCATGCGCACATCCATGGCATCAGGGTAGGCTCGTCCGCCCCAATAGTCGTCATTCGCTGTTAGCAATGCGTGGTCTCCGGGGCGCCACTCGCTCAACTTGAAAGGTCCAGTACCTTCCAGAGTGCCATCGGCCATCTTCTTCACGATGACAAAGCGAAGCAAAGCCAGCATTTCCGGCAGGTGTGGCGCGGGCGCCGGAGTCTCAACAATTACAGACTGCCTGCCATTCGTGCTGACCTTCCAATCCGGACTGGCCGCTCTCAAACTTGCAGCCACTGCGGCTGAGGTCAACGGCGCACCGCTATGAAAGTTCGCGGTGCGCAATTGAAATTGCCACACGCGTCCGCCGCTCTCCGGCTGCCAAGAGTTTGCGAGGCATGGGCGCACGTGGCCCTGCATATCGACTTGCGTAAGTGTTTCAAAAATAAGGGAACTAAGCCGGGCTTGCTGGGTGGGAAATTCGCTTTCCTCCGTGGGGACCAGCGAAGTAACTTTGTGCTGCAGCACCACACGAACTGTGCCACCATAGCGCGGACGGGCACCAGCCCACAGGAGAGGCGCAACCAGAATCGCGCACAGAAAGGCCGCGCTGAGTCGATTAAGGAAAGCAGATTCGGTGCTGGGTTTAGTTTTTGACATTGGCCAATCAATTTTCAACACTCAGAGCAATTCTTCTGGTTGTTCGTTAGACTGAAAGGGCAGAATAGAGTGCGGGGAAAATCATGTCAAACCAAAGTAGAAAATTGCCGTTCGTACAGCTTGATGTATTCACCTCGGCGCCGTTGGAAGGCAACCAGCTTGCCGTATTTCCAGACGCTCGCGGGCTTACCGATCCTGATATGCAGGCACTGGCCCGGGAGATGAACCTTTCTGAGACCACCTTCATCATTCCGCGCGATCCTGCCACAGAACGTGAGAAGGGAGTTCGGGTGCGCATCTTCACTGTTATTGAAGAACTTCCATTCGCCGGACATCCCACCCTGGGCACGGCAATGGTTTTACGTGGCAAAAGTGACACCGAGAGAGTCGTCCTCGACCTCAACGTTGGCCAGATTCCCGTACAATTTACGACCAGGGATGGGCTGCCGTTTGGCCAGATGACCCAACGCGAGCCCGAATTCGGCCAGACCCATTCGCGTGAGGAGGTCGCGCACGCCACGGAGATTTCCATCGCGGACATCGCCGATGATGTTCCAATCCAGACTGTAAGCACTGGCAATGCGTTTGCCATGGTGCCGCTCAGGTCGCTCAGTGTATTGCAGAAGCTGCGGCCTGCATGGTCCTCCATGCATGCTTATCTGAGCAAGACCGACGCAAAGTTTTTTTATTTTGTCTCGCGTGAAACACTGAATCATGACGCGAATTTGCAGGCCCGTATGATTTTCTATGGTGGAGAGGATCCAGCAACCGGTTCCGCCGCAGGACCGTGTGTTGCGTGGGCAGTGCAGCATGGCGTGATTGCGCCCGAGCAGCAGGCGTTGATTGAGCAAGGCGTGGAGATGAACCGCAAAAGTAAGATTTATGTTGTCGCCGGAAAGATAGATTATAAAGTAGTAAACATTCGAGTCGCAGGTCATGCCGTAGAAGTAGTGCGAGGCGAAATCACATTCTGATAGCAACACTCCTGGAGGACGCGTTTTTGCCGCATATCCGTTGGCCAAGTCCACCATCGCCGGTTTTTCAACCAGGTAATTCTCCTATTGGCTTCCCCGATACTTTACAGGCACACGGTCGAAGCTCTAAGATGCCGTCACGTTTTACGAACCAGATTTTTTCATCCAGCCCATCAAAAAAACGACACATCCGGACGTCCCGCGCCGGCGCGTCAAGAGATGTGCATTGAAACCGGGGAGAATATGCGACCGAAAAGAACCATTCTTTGCGTTGACGACAATGAGCAATCCCTTTCCATACGTAAAGTCATGCTGGAAACACGTGGCTATCGCGTCACTGCCTGTACTACAGGTAAAGAGGCCTTGGAAATTTTTAAACGGGGCGGGATCGATCTGGTGCTCAGCGACTTGCTGATGCCCGACATGGACGGAGCGGAGTTGGTTGGAAAGATCAAGGACATCTCTCCTGAGACACCTGCCATTCTGTTCTCAGGAAAAGTTAAGGTTTATGACAAGGACATGCGCGCCGATATATTTATTCCCAAGGGCATGTACGCCCCGGCAGAGTTGTTGGAACGCATTCGCATCCTGCTGGTAAAGAAACGCGGCCCTAAGAAGGCGGTGATTTCCGTACCACAAAATCTACGGGCCGCCAGCTAAGTGCTTGAATTTAATTGCTGGAAATGGTTGACACCCTATGCCAATCCGAGTGTATCCCGTGCTCTGTTTTCCTCTATGGCTTCTGTACACTGTGGGCTGAAATTATCTCAGGCCGCGAGGATTTTCAGTCGTCCCCCGGAAGGGGGACTTGGCTTTCTTTGCGTTGCTTTCCCGCCGTTGAAACGGCGGGCTATTTTCATGCGTCCGGCTGGCGCCGG
>DASZEU010000309.1:0-9731 GCA_035940535.1 Candidatus Angelobacter sp. | reverse complement strand
GATGTCTGCTTCCTTGCTGGCGACAATCTTGTCATCTTCCCTAAGTATTTCCAGATTTACATGCCCACCCAATGGCTTTCCAGTGTTATTCACGAATGGCAATTCCAGCCGGGGCTGCTGCGCCAAAACAAGTTGCATCTTCGATTCCTGGACGATTACGCCCTGAGAATCGCCTTGATTCGCCAAGCAAAAAGCAGGCAGAGCAACGAACAAGAAAATCCACGCAGCAAACGAGTGGACAATACGCATGATGCCTCCCAGGGAGAGTTCTGTAAGGTAAGAACGATAAAGTCGACAGAACTTGCGGAATAGCCGCTGCGTGTTGAGCCATTAGTGCTTAGAGCGGTTTTAGCTTTACTGTAAGTCCAAGCAGCGGTGGAAGAACGGCCCTTAGCCTAATGTCACTTACTTTACATCGGCGAGTATAAATTTCTCCCTCTAAAACGCCTTGTCATCCTGACAGGCGCGTTCTTTGCGCCTGGAAGGACCCCGAAAATGCATAAAATATTCCACGTCAGATTAAGAGGCAACTCGGCAACGCTCGATTTTTCCAGCAAAAGGCCAGTGTCTGCAGCCGAAGCTCGCATAAAATCAAACGCACGGCTGGTGTTCCTTATTATGAATCTATTGCAAATTCAATGAATTTCTGGTAATAATGGGTATCGAAAGATCAACAATCCGCAGTCATTCGCGATGACTCTAACTGTCGTGGCTTATTTTTCAGGTTGGCGTAGCTCTACCCAACAATCAAACAACACCTAAATCAATCTGGACGGAACCAATGTCGGCTTTTGACCAGATCATCCGGACTTCCCGCCCCCGCCCTATTGTCAGCTTTTAACCAACTTTAAACCAACTTTTGCTTAATATATGTACTTTGGGCAATGTTCCGAGGGAAGACCGAATGTTGCCTTTAACCAATTGATAGAGAAAGACTTTGCTCCAACAGAGGAAAAAATGTAGCGGTGTAGCGGGTTGTTGTGCAATATATCTCCAATTGCCGTTACTTTCCCAATCTCAGGGCAAGTCGTTATACTGATGTCATGTCGATCATTCGCGATATTGCGGGCATTGCCAAGGGGATGTCGGTTACTTTTCGGGAGATGTTTGCTCCTACCGTGGTCGAGGATTACCCCAACAAGAAGTTGCCCAACAAGGGCGCCGTTTTTCAGGAGCGTTTCCGCGGCCTGCACGTTCTGCAGCGCGACGAGAACGGTTTAGAAAAGTGTGTGGCCTGCTTCCTGTGCGCCGCCGCCTGCCCTTCCAACTGCATTTACATTGAGGCTGCCGACAACACCGAAGAGAACCGAATCAGCGGAGCGGAACGTTACGCCAAGGTCTACAACATCGATTACAACCGCTGCATTTTCTGTGGATATTGCGTCGAAGCGTGCCCCACAGACGCCATTACCCACGGCCACGGATTCGAACTGGCCACCTTCAATGCCAGCAACCTGGTTTACCGAAAAGAGCAGTTGTTGGTGCAAATCCAGCCGGCCCAATAAGAATCTAGGGTTTTTCTGTGGGCCGCAGCACAACCTCGCTCACAAATGACTGGGGCTCCTGGGTAACCAGCATGGCGACCACGTGGGCCACGTCTTCGGGTTTGAGCATCTTGTTAGGGTCCTTGCCTTCATGGGGTGAGAGTTCAGTGTGCGTCGAACCTGGGCATACCACTGATACGCGTATCTTGTACCGTCGCAATTCCTCGGCTACCGAATACGAGAGACCGTTCAACCCCCATTTGGAGGCCGCATAAGCAGCTCCGTTGGGCAGGGCATTTTTCCCGGCAATCGAGGAGATGTTAATGATGTCGCCGCGCCCGGTCGAGATCATCAGGGGCGCAAAGGCCCGTATCATATAAAAAACGCCGCGCAGATTGGTGTTTTGTACGGCGTCCCAGGCTTCCGGCGGCATTTGGTGGAGTGGGCCGCTAAAGGCGCCGATTCCGGCATTGTTGACCAGGATGTCGAGCCGGCCAAAGGTCTCTTGAAGGCGGTTGGCCAGCGTTGCTACCGAGTTCCAGTCTGTCACATCGCAGACCATGGACTCACAGGGAAACTCCTTGGCTGTTTGCTCCAACTGGGCACGGTTACGGCCACAGATGATCGTAGTGGCTCCCAGCCTGGCCAGTTTTCGGGCAATCGCTGCCCCTATGCCTCTGCCCGCGCCCGTAACCAAGGCTGTGCGTCCTGCAAGACTATCGTTCACCGAATTCTCCTCACGTTATATGCTTACAACACCTAAACATTCATTATCCAACGACTTGCCGGTAGATCGGAAGGACAACTCCACAGAAGTGGCGAACGTTAAGATTTGTAGTGGGTTCCAGGTAACGGTGAAGCAGGGCTGTGCATCTTAATTGGGCAGACAACTACCATTCTTGGGATGTTACTTGCCCAAATTAAGGGTCTTAGTTCAGGTATGATCGGTACCTTTGAAAATCAAAATGGAGTCTAAGAGGTAGGGTTCCCCTCAATTTGGCAGTATCGACGAAGGAGCAATTTCATGAACAAAGTGCTTGCCACGCTTGTGCTGGCGTTCACTGCATTATCAACCACGGCGGCAATGGCGCAAGGAACTGGCGCCGGTCAGCCCGCTCAAAGCCAGCCGGGCAACAAGGAAATCAAAGATCCAGCCGAATATAACGCTTACATAGGCGCTCTCAACACTCAGGATCCGGCGCAAAAGGCAGCGGCCTTGGCGGCCTATCTCAATCAGTACCCCCAGAGTGTCGTACGGCTGGACGCACAGGAACAGGAAATGGCGGCCTATCAGGCAGCTAATAACCCGGCAAAAGTTAAAGAGACAGCGAGGGCCATTCTGCAGGAAAATCCCAACCACATTCGCGCGCGGGCCATTATCACTGCATTTGATCGTGTTGAAGCCAGCAGCCCGAACGGAAGCCAAGCCCTTAAGGAGGCTTGCGACGATTCCCAGAAAGGATTGCAGGCCTTGGCCACCTGGCCTAAGCAGGAAGGCATGTCCGATGCCGATTTCGAAAAGCTGAAAACCCAGATGGCCGACATCTTCAATGGCGCGGCTGGTTTTTGCGCCTTGCAAAGCAAAGATTACGCTACTGCCAAAAACTACTACACGAAGGCCGTACAACTCGATCCGGCCAATCTGCAAGACATGTTTCAACTTGGCGTCGCCGATCTGGAGGGGAACCCCATCGACCTGAATGGCTTCTGGTATACGGCCAAGGCTATAAGTCTGGCCGGGAACAATGCCGAGACAGTCAAGGGCATCAGCGATTATGCGAAAGCCAAATACAAAAACTACACGGGCAACTATGAAGGCTGGGACCAGTTAGTCGCTGACGCTGCCACCCAGACGGCCCCGCCCGCCAATCTCACGGCCTCCATCAAAGCTAAGCCCACTCCGTGCGAAGTTGCCGTAGACGCAGTGAAGAAGAACGATCCCTCTACCTTCTCCTTCAGTGATCAGGAATTTGTGCTGTCACACGCGAATTGCTCGCCGGCCAATAGAGAAGCTGCTGATACAGTTTGGAAGGAGATTCTGAGCAAGCAAAAGAATGGTCAGACGGATGTTAAGTTGAAGCTGCCACCTGTGGTGGTCATCTCGGCCACCAGGACCACTGTGCAGGCGGCGCTTACGGAAGAGAATCAGCAGGCCAAGAAGGCCGATCTGACAGTCAACCTGGAAAAGCCGGTTCTTCGGCCGCCTGCTGCCGGTTCGACTGTGGATATCGTGGGGGTCTTCTCCGCGTACACGCCCGATCCGTTCATGTTCACCATGGACAAAGGTGATTTGCCCAGCGTAAAGCCCGGGCCCAAGAAGACCGTGCATCACGTACAGACAGCCCACAAACGCAGAGCCTGATCGATCTTGATTCTCTTGAGGCAGCCCTTCGAGGCTGCTTTTTCTATAATTGTAAAGATACGAGAGGCAATTCCTGGACAAAGGTGCTTGTCACACTCTTAATTACTATTTTTTGGAGCCTCTTGCCCAAATCATGGGTTAGTCTTTTATAATCCGTTGCCTCTGAATTTATGATTAAGAAGCGGTTCGCTGTTTATAAGCCAGATGGCGGTCGCGCATCGGCCGCAGATTGGCAGTGTCGGATGAAGGAGCAATTCATGAACAAGGCGTTGGTTACATTGGTGCTCGCCACCACGGCAATATTGACGCAAGGAAGTGCGTTTTCTTATGAGCCCGGTCCGCAAGCAACAGGCCAGGACCAAACTGCAGGTCAAGGAAAGCAAATCAAGGACCCGGCTGAGTATAACGCCTATATAGCGGCTCTTAACACCCAAGATCCCAAGCAGAAAGCCGCCGCGATGATGGCCTATCTCCAGCAATATCCCAGCACAATCATGAAGCAGGAAGCTTTGGAGCAGGCCCGGGCGGCCTACCAGGCGGCGGGCGACATCCCGAAGCTCGAGGAAATCTCCAGGCTGATTCTTAAAGACAATCCCAACGATGTGCAGTCACTGGCCTTGGTCACGGCACTTGACAGGAACAAAGGAACACCCGAATCAGCGGCTCAAGCACGCGCAGAGGCTGAAAAAGGGTTGCTGTTACTGCCTTCCTGGAAGAAGCCTGAAGGCACTTCGGATGCTGACTTCGAGAAGGTCAAAAACCAGATGCCGATTGTCTTCAATGGAGCAGCCGGGTTTGGCGCGCTCCAGGCTAAAGATTATCCGACAGCCAAAAATTACTACCTGAAGGCCATCCAGGGGGTCCAGCTTGATCCCACGAACATGCAGGATGTGTACCAACTTTCGATTGCCAAACTGGAACCGAACCCCATCGACGTGGATGGCTTCTGGTACGCCGCCAAGGCCATCAATCTCGCGGGAAACAATGCTCAGGCTGTGCAACCCATTACTACCTATGCCAAGTCGAGATACAAAAAATATCACGGTAGTGTCGACGGGTGGGACCAGATCGTAGCTGCGGCTGCCACCCAGAACGCACCGCCTCCGAATTTTGCTGCCTCGATCAAGCCTGCTCCCACACCTTGTGAAGTCGCGGTGGATACAGTGAAACAGTATGGTCCAGACCAGCTCTCGTTCAGCGATCGGGAAGTTGTTCTTTCTTACGCCAATTGTTCAGCCGCGAACAAGGATGCGGCCGACAAGGTCTGGCAGGCGATCCTCGCAAAGGAAAAGAATAGCGAAGGCACGGAAGTAAAGCTGAAACTTTCAGTACAGGTCATCTCTGCCACCAAGGACACCATCCAGGCAGCGCTTACCGATGAGAACAAAGAGGCCAAAAAGGCCGACCTCACCGTAATATTGGAAAAGCCTGTACTTCGTCCTCCAGCACCTGGGACGACGGTCGATGTAGTAGGCGTCCTGACCGCCTATACTCCCGAGCCCTTCATGTTTACGATGGAGAAGGGCGATTTACCTGGAGCAAAACCGACTCCAGTCAAACCACCGGTACACCGGCCAACAGCCAGGAAAAAAGGCACTCGCTAGCGAAAAACAAGCTAGAAAAAAAGCAGCTCCAAGGGGCTGCTTTTTTATTCTTGCAGCATGATGCGCTTGATCGAATTCGCCCGGCCGCTCTCCTGGTCACATTCGATCAATACCGCGCAAAAACGGGGATCGTCTTTGGCAGCCTCAAACCGGCTGGGAAGGCCGGTCAGGAATTTATGGATGATCTGTTCTTTCTGGACACCAATCACGCTGTCATAAGGTCCGGTCATGCCCACATCCGTCTGGTAAGCCGTGCCTTTGGGCAGGACGCGGGTATCAGCCGTAGGCACATGGGTGTGAGTGCCCAGAACGGCGGTGACGCGGCCATCGAGGTACCATCCGAGCGCAATTTTTTCTGAAGTGGCTTCCGCGTGAATGTCCACCACGATCACTTTGCTCGTGACCTGTTTCAAAAGTTCATCGACTTTGCGGAACGGATCGTCGGCGTTTTGCATAAAGACGCGTCCCTGCAAATTGATGACGGCATAACGTTGTCCGGCCTTGGTCATCCCTTCAAATAATCCAACTCCGGGAACGGCATCGGAATAATTCGCCGGACGCAAAACCCGCCGCGCGCGTGCATGGTCTCCGTTGGCCGATTTGAAATACTCGAGGATCTCCCGCTTGTCCCAGATATGATTGCCGGTGGTGAGCACATCGCAGCCCAGTTCAAAAAATTCTTCGGCAAGAGCGGGCGTCAGCCCAAAGCCTCCGGCAGCGTTTTCGGCATTGGCAATGACCAGATCAACTTTGTGGGTTTGGACAAGGTGGGGCAGGTGGTCGCGAAAGATTTTGCGCCCCGGGCTGCCAAAGATATCGCCAACGAAAAGGATCTGCATAAGACCTGAATCTTGATAGTAACATCATGGCCACTTTCGAAAGGCCAGGTCACCTTGGTGTGCTACAATACTTACAATAGTTACATGAGGTTAGCATGAGAAAGAATCGTTCGACTGTCATCAGCATGCGTTTATCAAAAGACAGCGAAAAGCGCCTTAAGCGTATGGCAGTCCGGCACGGGTGGACTCCTAGCGATACGAGTGCGCGGCTTGTGGATGAAGGGTTAAGACGGTCGGAATTCGCGTTCATCGATTTTCGTGATTCTCCCGTTGGACGACAGGCTTATATCCAAGGAAGCACGCTCGCTGTGTGGGAGATCATGCTTCTCGTACGCAGCTACAAGGGCGACATATCGGCGGTGGCCAGGCATCTGGAATGGACAGAAGATAGAGTTCGAGCAGCCGTCAACTACACAGCCGCATTTCCCGATGAAATTAATCAAGCGCTTGCGGAAAACGATTCAGTGGACTTTGAATCGTTGCAGCGAATGTTACCTCAAGCGGTCCACTTCATTGTGGGAAAAGCAACAAAATAGAAACAATGCTCAAACTCCTGCTGCATGAGCATATTTCCCCAAAGGTGGCTCACGGCCTTGTTCGCCGGAATCCCAAACTGGTGGCCCGCTATATATTGGAGTGGGAGAAGGGCAGATTCCGCGGACAGAGCGACTTTGCTTGTCTGCAAGAAGCTGCCAGGCAAGGCTTAACATTTGTTACCTATGATCTCAGGACGATTCCTCCTGTGCTCAAGGTTTGGGCAGAAGAGGGGCGCAGCCATAGCGGTGTAATTTTCATCGACGAAAAGAGTATTTTCCCCGCAAACATTGGCGGCATAGTTTTGGCATTAGCGAAGCTGGTTGATGAAGCGGGAAGTTGGTCCTGGACCAATCGAGTCTACTTCCTGGGGGCGGTAATGTGGCGATGAGGTTGACGCCGTGCGTCAAACAAAGAGGACTTGCGCAAACGTTTAGAACTCTATGGCTTAACGCGAAACGCAAGGTCCCTCCGATCTACCCTCGGGATGACGATTTGTTTTTCTAATGAGGTAAAGTTTAAAAAGCCAAGGCGAACAGTAAGTGACATTAGCTATGCTCTGACACAAACTTATTTTTGAAACACGCTTAAGTCCAATTTCACTGAGCCAGTGTAGCGGTGATGAGAAAGTTATAGTCTGCCGACGGACCGAGTTGCAGGTTTTGCACTCTAGTGGAATGGACCAGGACATTATCCATATACCACAAGTTGATATACGGCAAATCGCGAGCCAGGATGACTTGAACCTTTGCGTAGATATGCTTGCGCCTTTGCTGATCTACTGTCCTGCGGCCCTCCTCAAGCAGATGGTCTAGCTCGGGATTCGAATAGCGTCCCCGGTTCGCGCGTTTAGGAGGAAAGCTGGCAGAGTGAAACGCATCTTCAAAGATATCGGGATCCTGGTTGCTATAACCCACCCAGCGCAAGGAGTAGAGCTGAAACGCCCCTTTGAGCACGTCGCTGTATAACGTTGGAAATTCAAAGCGGCGGATGTCCAGGGCGATGCCAACGCTGCGCAATTGCTGTTGCAACACTGCGGCGATCAGGCCGGAGGTTTCTTCGGTTGAAATTTTCATCGTGAGATGGAAGCGTACGCCATCCTTGCCACGCTGATAGCTGGCCGATTCCAGCAGGGCATTGGCCTTGGCAAGGTCGTGAGGATAGTGAGCAACGTCGCCGTCAAATGCCCAATGCTCAGGAGGAAGAACGCTGGCGGCGAGGCGTCCGGAATCGCGGAAGAGATAATGCAGCATGGGCTGGCGATCCATCGCGTAAGCCAATGCCTGACGCACCCGCACATCTCGAAGTATCGGGTCGCGAAGATTGAAAGCCAGATAGGCCAAAGATGTTCCGGGGTGACGCAGGACCCGGAGATTGCTTTCGTGCTGAAGAATGCCGACCGTGTCTGGGGTGAGGGAGTTAATGGCGATGTCGGCGCTGCCTTTGCGCAGTTCCAGGGCCCGCGTGGTGCCGTCTGGCACCACATTGAAGCGCACGCGCTCAATTGCTGGATGATTGCCCCAATATCCATTGTTGCGCTCCAGAACGACCTCGCTATCGGGAACAGACCGCACCAGCCGATAGGGGCCAGACCCGATCGGATTGCGATTGAAGTCTTTGCCGCTTCCCTCAGGGACAATTCCAAAGGCCCCTTCGCTAAGGTTCCAAAGAAGCGGCGCATACGGCTCGGCCGTGTGAATCGTCAACGTGAAATCATCCGTGGCTTCGACTCTATCTACCAGCTTGTAAGCCGCGCCTTTGATGGTGATCAGCGTTCCATCGCGCATGGTGTCCAGGGTCCATTTCACGTCTTTGGCCATTAGCGGACGCCCATCATGAAAATGGATGCCACGCCGGAGATGAAAGACATACGTCTGCGGATCGGAAATCTCCCAGCTCTCAGCCACTGAGGGCTTCAGGTTGAAATGTTCGTCCTTGCGAACCAGGGAGTCGAAGATCAATTCGCCAATCAGTTGGGATTGCGCATCGCTGGCCACGCGCGGATCAAGATTGAGCGGACTGTTTTCAATGATTACTACAATTGTATCGGGATCGGGACGTTTCCCGCAGGAAACGCAGAGCAGAAGAAGCAGAAGCAAAAAACCTTTGACCACAGAGGAACACGGAGAAAACCATTTGCACCGCGGAGGCGCGGAGACGCGGAGGCTCCTACGCATACGAAATCTTGCCTAGCACGGCGGGACGGCTCGCGCCTGTAGCCGAGGGGATATTGCCGGGTTGATGTTGCCACGCCTGGTACGCCAAGACGGCAAAGGCCAGCGCCTCTTTGGCCTGACTGGGAATACCGAAGTCATCGGAATAGCCCAGTCTCAGTCCTAGTTTTCCTGTTTCTGATTCCAGCGTCCGCATTAGAGCGCGGTTGCGCGTGCCGCCTCCGGAGACGATGTAATCTCGGAACTCGCCCTTCAACGAAACAAAGCGCTTGAGTGCCGCAACGATGGAATATGCAGTAAGGGCCGTGGCCGTGGCAATCACATCTTCCCGCCCAGCCTTGCCGCATTTGCGCAGGAAGCTCTTCGCAAAGGCGGCGCCGAATTGCTCGCGTCCAGCGGTTTTTGGAGGCTTTTGATGAAAGAAAGGAAGCTCCAAAAATTCTTTAAGCAGCGGTTGAAGCACGCGTCCATGCCGGGCGACCTCCCCATTACGATCGTATGGCCGATTAAAGAGGATCTGCATAAGCTGGTCGATGACCATGTTTCCTGGACCGGTGTCGAATGCCAAGACCTGTTCTGGTTTGGCAGCCTGGGGAATAGCGGTGAGATTGGCTATGCCGCCGATGTTCTGAACAATGCGGCCCACCCGCCGGTCGCGAAAAACTACATAATCCAAGAAAGGCACTAAGGGTGCTCCTTTGCCTCCAGCAGCCAGATCAGCGGGACGAAAATCA
>DASZEU010000308.1:0-8525 GCA_035940535.1 Candidatus Angelobacter sp. | reverse complement strand
TTCGTGAACCTTCTCGATTAACAAGATTCTACGGAGAGATAAATAAAAACGTCTGTCGCCCCTACGGGGCTTGTCATTTATCCCTAACCTTTCCCAGCACTTACGTGCTGGGCTACTCTCTTCCGCCCTTGCAGGGCTGGTTCTTCCAAGCTCCGAACTTTATTTCCATTCCTTAAGTGAACAGTATTGGCTTTAAAACACCCACGCGCCAAAAGCATCTTGGGGATTCTTCGGAACAAAATGCGTTCCTCCTAATGACAGGGGGGAGAATGCGTCGGCCAATGGAAACTGCGATCAGGGCGTACGAAGTTGAGAAACATTTCCGTTTTGAAAAAAATACTTTACGTTTTGACTAACATTTCCGTTTCCATAAAAAACAGGCCGGGCAATATAACCCGGCCTGCATTTCATATTTACCAGTTCCAGAACAAACTAACTCCGGAATTGGGCTTCGGTTTTGTTTACCGCTTGGGAGCTGCTCTTCTTCTGGCTCCTGGCCGCGCTGGCCGTTTCCGCGGGGTCTTTGGTGCTGTGGTTTTCGGTTTTTCTCTGCCACCAACTAGCGTCAAGACGTCAACCGCGTTGAAGGGGAACTCCTGGACTGACTGTTCCGTCTCCACTCCCGGAGCCGTCAGGGTTATGTCCACACGCCGATTTTGC
The DNA here is from genome assembly GCA_035940535.1 of Candidatus Angelobacter sp. Taxonomy (GTDB): domain Bacteria; phylum Acidobacteriota; class Terriglobia; order Terriglobales; family Acidobacteriaceae; genus Angelobacter. The sequence goes on along the minus strand of DASZEU010000308.1, from coordinate 7,865 downwards.
GCGAGGACGATGGTTTTCAGGTTTCTCAAGAGCCGCTTCCGCTCTTCCGGCGTGAGCGAAGGATCGCTCTCGATCGATTTCTTCACCTGATCGGCGGAGAGTTGGACCTGTTTGCCAAATGCTCGAGTCTCGATGCTTTCGGCAGGAACACCTTGCTCGCCCAGGAACTTCTTGACACGTGCTGCACGGCGCTCGGTCAGTGCCTGGTTCAGTTCGTCGCTGCCGCGCGGATCGGCATGGGCTTCCAAGGTCAACTTGGCATCCGGTTTGACTGCAAGATATTTCTTGAAGTCTGCTGCAATCGGGACCAAGGTTTCCTCCTGGCTCTTAACCAGGCCACCGTCAGGGTTCTTGGCTGTAGGCTGGGCTGTAGCGAAGTACACGCTGCGCAGAGCCAGGCTCGGCGGCGGTGGTGGCGGGGGCGGGGGCGGCGGGGGCGTCTGAATCGTGAATGAGGTGCTGGTGTTGGCGGTGAGCTGATGGGTATCGGTCACCGTGCTTTGCACCGTTACATTCCCTGGATCGAGGCCGGCGGTGTTTACCGTCAAGTCTGCGCCTTGTCCGCTAATGTTGTTGCCCTGGTGGGCCATGGTAACTTCGACACCTTGAGGACTGCTGGCATCGCAATGGATCGTGACCGGGCCGTCCTTAGCCAGCAAGCTCGTTGGCTTGGCCGTGCAAGTGATGGTGGGAGGCAGCCACTTCTTGGTCGCAAAAGAGGCTTGGCAGTTGGCCAAAGCTTTCTTGTTGGAAGGATCGCTGACATGGACAGTGACAGAATAATTCTGTCCTTCGGTAACGCCCGTGGTGTCGATCGTTACCGTCTCACCCTGGCCTTGCACCTTGCCGCCATTGGTGGCCCATTCATACTTCAGCGTGTGCTTGGGATTGAAATTTTGGGTTGAAACCGAAGCCTTGACCGGCTCGCCGGCAAAAACTTCCGAAGGAGTGGCCGAGCAGGTTGCGGAAACCGGTAGTTCCTCGCCAACACCCGCCAAGAACACTATGCCGCTGGCCAGGCGCGCTCCATTGATATGTGAATCGGTGCTGCTGGGACCAAAGTTGAACGTGTGGTTGCCATAGCGATAGTCAGCCTGTAGAAGGCGAAAGTTCACATGGCGGGATACTTTGAAATCAAAGCCGCCACCCACGGCGAAGCCGAAGGCGTCCTGTTGATTGATGTTGGCAGGCGCCAGGCGGCTCCATCCACCCAGGAAGTGCACGAAGGGCTGGATGTGCTCGCCGGGAAAGCGAATCGTAGGGCCGACAAAAATCTCGTCAGCGTCGTATTGATTTCCAAAATGAGCGCCGGAGTCGAAAGTAACGCCCACCCACTTGTTGAAGAAATACGAAATATCTACCAGGAAACCACCCTTTGCATCCTTCAAGTGAAGGGTGCTCGGAGCTCCGTCTTCGAATCCGTTGACGGTGCTGCCTGCATTCATCCATGAGTAGCCGGTAAAGACCTCTACTTTAGCTGGCTTGGTATCACCGGTTTGGGCTGCTGCCGGTAATAAGCTCCACGCAAACGAAATCACGAGAAGCGTGCGGACAATACTACGAAGTACCATGGGTCTCCTCCCATATATCGCAAAAAAATTTAATACCTGGAATACTGCCTGGATAAACGAAATGACAAGAAACCGAAAATAGCGCAGCAGGACAGAAACCTGCTGCGCCATTCATTGTAGCCTCAAGGGCGTGATATTACCTAGCGGGAATTATTGGGCCGAACCATTTACTTGCAGTACCATTTGGGTTCCGCTATCCAGCTTCACATTGCGGCTGGAGGAGCTGATGACCGAGCCTTGGGCGCTCCCAGAAGCTGCCGAATTGAGCGTCAACCCTTGCATGCCGATCACACCATGGCTGCCGGCGCCGAGCGCCCCGCCCGCTCCGTTGACTGTTCCAGCGGCTGCGCCACCTACGGTACCAGCGGTGTTGCCCACAGTTCTTCCGACGGTCGAGCCGATAGCGCCTACAGGGCTACCCATTCCGCCGCCAGGCGCGCCGCCACCATTGCTGGAGGGCATAGGGGCCGGGGCGCTTCCGCCAACCATGGCAGAATCATCGGCGCTGGCAGCCGCGTTTACAGCCGGAGCCAGGGCCTGAACGACCGCGTTGAAGGGTATCTCCTGACCGTCCTTCAATACCGCTTTATCGAACGCGATTCCCAAACGCGATTCAGATTCTCCCTGGCTGCGCGCCTTGGCTTCGGTTACGTGACCGATTAATTTCGACCCTTTGCGAACTACGACTTGGCCATTGGATTTTACGTCCTGCGTTACTTTCGCTGTGACCTCATCGCCTGCTTTGGCTTTCTTGGCGTCCAAAGACTTGGTAAGTTCTGCTTGCACGTTGGCTCCGCTGCTTAGCGCAGAGGAGGCATTCGCACCATTCCCACCAGCATTGCCGCTAGCCTTGGCTGATGCTGAGGCGTTGCCCGAAGCCGAAGCCCCCGAAGCACCTGTTCCCTGAGCCGCTGCGCCTGCTGTCAGCACGCCGGCGACAAGTACAGCTATCCAATAACTCTTCATCTACTCACTCCTTGAGAGAAAATTAATGTGGCCCCAATTCAAGCTTGTTGGATGCAAAAGCCGCGAAAAACGTTTGTATCGATATTTAAGTTTATTATAATCAGTAAGTTGCATCGATATAGACTTTTTTACATAGTTCCGCATCCAAAAGCAGTGTTGCTCCTTAATTGTTTTAGCCTGAATTCAGAAAAACTGATACCGCGAAGGGAGAGTAAAACCGTTGAGCATCCCGGAAAAAGTCTTGATTGTTGAAGACGAAGAAAACGAAAGATCTGGCTTGGCCGAACTGGTTTCCGCCTGGGGATACCGAACGGAGACCGCCAAGGATGGTTTGGAAGGGTTGGAAAAGGTGGCAACCTGGTCGCCGGGAATTGTGATCACCGACCTGAAGATGCCTCGCATGACCGGCATGGAATTGCTGGAGCGCATTGCAGAACAGCCGCAGAGGGTTGCCGTGATTCTGCTCACCGCCCAAGGAAGCATTGATTTGGCCGTGGACGCCATGAAGAGCGGAGCCTACGATTTCATCCAGAAGCCAGTAGATACGGTTCGCCTGAAGCAAATACTCCAGAACGCCGAGCGCCAGCGAGACACCACCTTGGAGCTGGAAGTCACCAAGAGAAAGCTGCGCGATACGGGGATATTCGGCCGCCTGGTAGGTTCATCGCGAAGCATGAAGGAGGTTTTCCGGCTGGTGGAGATGGTAGCGCCCAGCACGGTCTCAGTCCTCATTACCGGCGAAAGCGGCACCGGTAAGGAGATGGTGGCGCGTACCATTCACGATATGAGTTCGCGCAAGAGCAAGCCTTTCGTGGCCATTAACTGCTCTGCCATTCCTGAGACCCTGATCGAAAGTGAAATCTTTGGACACGAGAAAGGCGCTTTTACCGGCGCCCTCGAACGCCGCGCCGGATGCTTCGAGCTGGCCGAAGAGGGCACTTTGTTGCTGGATGAAATTGGCGAGATGCCAGTAGGCACGCAGGCCAAGCTGCTGCGCGTGCTGGAAGACCGCAAGCTGCGCCGCCTGGGAAGCAAGGTCGAGACCACAGTGGATGTCCGGGTGCTGGCCGCGACCAACAAAGTGCCTGAAGAGGCGGTTGCCAAAGGCGAACTTCGCAACGATCTCTACTATCGGCTCAACGTCTTCAACATCCATCTGCCTCCACTACGGGAGCACAAAGAAGACATCCCAGAGTTGGTGGAGGCGCTGCTCGCTGATATGAACGCCAAGCATGAACGCAAAGTCAGCGGCGTGCACGACAGCGTATTGCAGCTCTTCAATGGTTACAACTGGCCAGGGAACATCCGGGAACTGCGCAACACACTGGAGCGCGCGGTGATCGTTTGCGGCAATTCCGTGATTGAGACTCGGCACCTACCGCCTAACTTCGGCCATGCCGGCCTGCGGGTAACCAGCAGCGACGGCGACGGCATCCGCATGGACATAGGCACAACTGTAGGAGAGGCAGAGAAGATGCTCATCCTCAAAACCCTGGGAGCCACCAATAACAACAAGACGCGGGCTGCGGAGATTTTGGGCATCAGCCTGAAGACGCTGCATAATAAACTGAAGGAGTATGGCAGCGCCGTCAATGTAGCCAGCGAAGCCGCCAGCTAGGTAGGTCATGCCCGCTCCGCGTTTGAAAATAAAACTGGTCTTAGCGATCACCGGCATGGTGCTGGCGATTGTGGCCACCATCTCCATTCTTTATATCTCTCAAGTGGTGCACCAGCGAGTGCAGCAAACCGTCAGCGATGGCGAGTTTATTGCCCGAGAAGTTGAGTCTCTGGCGCTGAAAGCTCTGGAGGCTGACCTGAGCAATGAGCGCATCGATCTGAATGATCCCAAGCAAATGGAGGCCGCGATCGAGGAGATCTTGCAGACTGACCTCGGCTTGAGTTCCCTGCTGCAATCCATCGTCGGCTATGCTCCCACCATCCAGGACGCTGCTATCACCGATTCTTCAGGAAGAATCCTGCTCCACACGAGTGAGAATTTCATTGGGCAGACTGCGACGCAACGCGAAGACATCTCTTCCCTGGTGAATGGCGGGACCTGGAAGCAATTGAAGCTGGTCTACGGCCATCGGCGCGAGTATGACGTGCACCGTCCCTTAGTACGCATTGGCTCTGTCTCAATTGAAGTGCGGGTCGGCGTGCAGACGATCTTTCTGCAAGACCAACTCCGTCCCTTGGTCAACCGGGCGTTGATTTTCTCCGGCATTGCGATCTTTGCCAGCCTGGTGCTGGCCGCTGGCCTTTCGAATTTGGCGTTGCGGCCCTTGGAAGCCATCAGCCATCGTCTCGACTTGATCAGCTCCGGGCAACTCGAAGCGGTGGAAGCGCCCCGCCGACCCAGGGACGAATACGGTGCGGTCTCCTCCAAGATCGACCGCCTGGGCCGCCAGATGCGCGACGTAAAAGAGGTATTCTCCGCTCTAAAGGAAAACCTCGACCAGATGATGGCCAATCTTCAGGATGGCGTCATGCTCTTCACCAGCGATTTCAAAGCGGTGTTGGTAAGCGCCTCGGCCGAGAGGTTTATCGGCATCCCGCGCGGCGAGATGCTGGGCCGCCAGCCGGGAGAGATTTTCTCGCCTGACTCGCGGCTGGGTGAGGTCATTTTGAAAGCCTTTGCCAACAGGACGCCCATCAACCAAAGAGAAATTTCAGGTGAAAATGGCCGCCACCTGGAGATTTCCCTGGATTTCATTGAAGAAGGAGACGAAAGAATCGGAGCGCTGTTGAACCTGCGCGACGCCGAGTCCGTTCACCGAATTGAAGATGAGATCGAGCTTTCGCGACGGCTGGCTGCCATAGGCCGGCTCACCTCAGGTGTGGCCCATGAAGTAAAGAATCCCATTAATGCGATTGTGGTCCACCTGGAAGTGATGCGCCAAAAATTGAATAATGTGGACCCCGCTACTCGCCGCCATATCGATGTAATCAGCAGCGAGATCAGACGGCTTGATCGGGTGGTGCAAACCCTGGTGGACTTTACCCGGCCCGTGGAGCTTCGCCTGAGCGAGATGGACCTGCGCAAGCTTGTGGACGATGTAACTGCTCTGGCGTCACCCGAGGCTGAACGGCACAACGTCCATATCGAGCGCACAACCACCGAGCCGCTTCCGGTACGCATTGATGCCGATCTGGTCAAACAAGCACTGTTGAACATTGTGATCAATGGCGTGCAAGCCATGTCCGAGGGTGGGAGTCTGGGTGTGGAAGCCCGCCGGGAGGGTGAGAGCGCGGTGGTTGTGGTGCGCGACCAAGGCCCTGGAATCCCGGCCGATATCCGCGACAAGATCTTTAATCTTTATTTCACCACCAAGACTGGAGGCAGCGGCATCGGACTAGCTATGGCCTACAGGGTAGTGCAACTCCACAATGGCTCCCTGGAATTTGATTCGATTGTGGGACAGGGCACAACCTTCTATCTTCGCTTCCCTCTTTGGGTAGATAATAGTTCAGGCGATGCCTCAGCAGAGCAGCCTCGCGTGATATCGGCGAACTCGGTACAAACGGCATGAAGAGACCCCCCGCAACACGAGCATTTTTCCTGGCGCTCTGCGCAATCGCGTTCAGCGGATGCCATAGAGTTAAGCCGGTAGTTTTGCTGCCACAGCAGCCCCCGGCCACCACTCACACTGAACCATCGACCGACCCATCGCAGCCAACGACAACCACTCCCGCGGACCAGACGCAACAGCCTGCGACCAATCAGCCCAACGACCAATCCACTGCCAATAACACACCGCCGGCCAAACCGGAAAAAACCAAGCCCAGGCGCCACCCCAGCACCGCCCAAAAGAACAACCCGCAGCCTGGAACCGGAACGAATGGCAATGGAAAGCCGCCTGCTGAAATCGCCAAGAACACGCCCCCATCAAAAACCAACGTCCCGGAAGGCGACACGGACACCCACGTCAATGCCGGGCAAATCTCGCCGGTCATCTCGCATGACGAGGCCATCCACGGCACGGCGTCCACCGACCAACTCCTCGATAGTACCGACACTAATCTGCGCAGCATCACCAAGCGCCAGCTTTCTACCGACGAGCAGTCCATTGTGGCCCAGATCCACGACTACATCACCCAAAGCCGCCAAGCCACAAAAGACGGTGACTTGGTGAGAGCGCACAATCTGGCATTGAAGGCGCATTTGCTTTCCGATGATCTGGCAAAGCCGCGCTAACCTCAATGTGATTCACTTAAAAATTGATTACTTTAGCATCAGAGAAACTGAAGCCCCGCCAGAGCCTGTCCTGAGGGGTGTGACATTGGGCTAAAGCCCGGTTGATTTTTAAACGACTTGCGGCACATAGCTTTTTTATTTCGTTCCTGGGTTCAAGCCGTTACTAAAGAAGGTTCGTGGAAAGTTCAAACCAACCCTATTGGGATTAGCGGGACGACGCAGCACTATGCCGGCTTGCCCGTCGATAACCACCAGCTATTGCCGGAACACCAGCAAGTTTCGTCGGGCGCGGTCTTACGGCGCAAAGATTGCACGTTTTTCATATCGCCACGCTTGAATGCTTCCGACAGTTTCTTTGCAGTCTCATCATCGCGAGCGCCGGCACATGGGATAAACATCACAGGAAAGAGGAAGCGGGCGTCAAAATGATCAGGCGAGGATTGGGTCACCAGCAGCATGCCACCTGCTCCGGGCATTCCACCAGGGCTTTCGGCAGGAGTTAATGGAAACAGCAGCCGTCCACCGGGACGAAGGGCGTCCAGCCAGATGTCCAGAGGAGCGGTCGCTCCGGCATTCACATAAATAACGTCGCAGGTGGGCAGAACTCCGGTTGTGCCTGATTGCTGGCAGACCGTGACATTCGCAAGATGGGAAAGATTGGCGGTCGCGCGTTGAGCGAGTTCTTGCTCAATCTCATAAGCAATCACCGATCCGGCTAAGCCGACGAGGCGTGAGAGCACGGCGGTGTAGTAGCCGGTCCCCGCTCCGATATGTACGACCGTCTCTCCTTCCTTCACATCCAAAGCAGCGAGGCCGGCTGAATGAAGAAGCGGCTCGCCATTATTGATGCGGCTCTCCTTGGCCAGCGCGACGACCACATTCTGGTACAAAAAAACCGGATCATCAGAGGGCGTTTCGATATAACCGGAGGCAGTAAAGATACTCCACGGTCCCGGTCCGACAAATCGCTCCCTGGGCGTGGACGCAAAGGCAGCAGTAAGCTGTCCGTTCGGCTGCCCAATGCTGGCAGTAATCAGCCTGGCAAAAAATGTTCGGTGCGCTTCCAGCCGGTCTTCATTCATGTTCTTCAATTTTTACCTCAATGGACACCAACGACGCAAAGCAAATCGACC
>DASZEU010000307.1:0-7850 GCA_035940535.1 Candidatus Angelobacter sp. | reverse complement strand
TTGAACTCGCTGGAGTCAAAGACATCGCCGCATTCCTGGCATTCAACAAATTCTGCGTCTTCCTCGCGCGCCACGACACGCACACGCGGGTGCCTGCAAAGTTTCTCCATATCCGTTGGTTCGGAAGGTCGCTTCGTGATTGGTAAAAACTGGACTGGGTTCATATTCGATTAGGCGTCTTTCCTTGCTCTTTGCCTGTCACGAATTGCGGGTATTTTATGCCCGTTATACAAGTTGTCAAGTGGGTTTCCGCATCCATGCAGGAGATTGCTTCCACATCGGTTCCAATGGATGAGGATTCTTTTGCTCAGGTTGCTGGATTTTTCAAGGCAGGTATTTTTACGGCAACGGGTAGATGCCAGCCTCGCGCGCATCCTGAATTAGTATTTGCTTAACAAACGAAGAGTCATATTTTGCCAAGCCCTTTTCGGCGGAAGCAACTGCCGTTTCGAAGGTAGCGCGCCCGGTAAGGGCAACATCGATGAACAAGAATTTTGGCGAACCCTGGGCCACCCGCACTCCCGCGTAAGCATGGCCTGGAACAATCACCACCGTTGCATCCATGCCAAGATTTTCAAATAAAGACGCGTAAGTTACTGCCGCATCAATGCAATTCGCGCTGCTGAGGTTGAGGCTCTCGCGTGGCATGCGGATCCGTTCGCTTACTCCCTTGTTACCGCCCAAGGTCAACGAGCTTTTCACGTATGACAACCCCATCCGCTTCAGCGCTGCAAAGATGGCTTGAGCTTCCCTGAGAGTTTCTTGTTCTTGCTGGACTTTGTTCTTCCAATTTTCATATCCGGGCAGGCGGTGGTCAGGGACGTAGTTCTTAGCGCGGGCCAGGACGGCCTCAACTCTCGGATCATGGGGAGTCACCCAGGAGGCGATAAACGGCGCATACTTGAAATCGCTCCCCCAAAACATGTCCTCGGCCGAGCGCAGGCGGACGGGGGCGGTGGTCTCGTAGACCGGATGCCCTGCCATATCCGTGATGGAAACGGAGGCGGTGGCAGCAGCGATCTCGTGGTTATTGTAAAAACGCGGCAGAAACGTTGGCGCAAACAAATAGGTCTTCTCGGCGCCCGCGGCCAGATCTGCAATTTGAAGCTCTTGATCGCTCCAGCCCACAATTTGTACTGCTATTCTTTGCCTCAGAGAGGTATCACTGTGGTTTGAAATGGTCACCGTAACCACACCGAAGCTGCGGTCACTTTGCCGCAACAACGACGCGTAGTTGGCAAACACCGGGTAGATCTCGCCATGCTCGCCGGCTTCTATGGTGTAAATGGGACTGCGACTTGGCGTTGACTTAACGCGACCATCACCACGATCTGCCGAATCACTGGCAAACGCTGATGAAAGTAGAACCAGAAATCCGAGCAAGATCCCAAACACGCAGATTCTTAGTGAGTGCATTTCATATTGGAGAATAAAGGACTACAAAAACGAAGCAATCCAGCATATCCCCTACAAGGAACTAGACGAGGGTTAAAGTTTAGAGAGAGAGAAAGAGAAATTGATACTCAGCCGACGCAAAATAAATGGCTCCATTCTTTCTTTACCCAGCACTTACGGGCAACATTATTCCGCCCTGACGGGCTGGTGCATCGCTGATTTGAATGCTACGGCTCCGATTTTCATTCCTTTGGTCGGTCGCAGATTCATGAGGCACTCAGAAGAGGTAGCAGATTGCCGCATCCATGCGGAAAACTTGACTTAGCGCGAGATCGGCCAACAAAATACGACCTTTTTAGCCCCAATTCGCAAACCATTCAATGCACACACGTTAAGTTCATCTGCCAATTTATTCCATTCCCTGCACCCACTTGCGAAAACGCGGGTTCAGCGTCTAGAATGAATATGCGACCAAAAAGGTCGGAGTTGTATTTGCCATGCTGAAGTTGACCAAGAAAGCCGATTACGGCCTGATTGCGGTTAAGCATCTGGCCGAATGTGGTGATCCAAGTTCGTGCAGTGCGAAAGACATTGCCGACGCTTATGGCATCCCCCAGGCGGCCTTGGCCAAAATTCTTCAGAAGCTGGTTAAGAACAATTTGTTGGTTTCGCACCACGGAACGAAAGGCGGATATGCGCTGGCGCGGGGCGCCGCGAAGATCAGCGTCCTGGAGGTCATTAAGGCCATCGACGGGCCGCTGCTCATGACCTCGTGCGGCGATGCCACCCACGGATGTTATCAAAGCGTTAAGTGCACGGTGCGCGAGCCTCTGCGCAAGGTGAATGAGAGCATTCAGCAAGTTTTGAGCTGCCTCTCCATCGCGGAAATGCGAGAGCAGCCGCAGGAGACGGAAGAGCCGGTAACAAAGATTGAGATTCGTGACTTGGTCACGTTGAGCACCAACCAAGTTTAGGAGACAGAAACAAATGAGCGGTAACGGAAGCAACGGCCATACCCCCACAGGCATTAAGTTGCCGATTTATATGGATAACCACGCCACCACGCCTCTTGATCCAAGGGTGCTGGAAGCGATGACGCCCTATTTCACCAATATGTTCGGCAATGCTGCCAGCCGCAACCACCAGTTCGGTTGGGAAGCCGAGGCAGCGGTGGAAACCGCGCGCGAACAGATTGCCAAGCTCATCGGCGCAACCGCCAAGGAGATTATCTTTACCTCCGGCGCGACCGAGAGCGACAACCTCGCGATCAAAGGCGTGGCAGAGATGTACCGGGAAAAAGGGAACCACATCATCACCCCGGTCACCGAGCATAAGGCAGTGCTCGATACCTGCAAGCGTCTGGAAAAATATGGTTATAAGGTCACTTACCTTCCGGTAAAGCCGGATGGGTTGGTCGATCTTGACCAGCTCAAAGCTGCATTCACCGACAAGACCATTCTGGTCAGCGTTATGGCGGCCAACAATGAGATCGGCGTCTTGCAGCCTCTGGAAGAAATTGGCAAGCTCTGTCGCGAACGTGGCGTGCTGTTCCATTCCGATGCGGTTCAGGCGCTGGGCAAGGTGCCCCTCGATGTAAATAAGATGAACATAGATCTGGCCTCCCTCACCGCGCACAAGCTCTACGGCCCTAAGGGCTGCGGCGCTCTCTATGTGCGTCGTAAGAATCCGCGTGTGCAGATTTCCGCAATCATCGATGGCGGTGGACACGAGCGCGGCATGAGGTCTGGCACGCTCAACGTGCCGGGCATCGTAGGATTTGGAAAGGCCTGTGAGATCGCCCGCCTTGAGATGCCGCAGGAAAGTGCCCGCATTGCCGGCTTGCGCGACCGTTTGAAAGAGAAACTCACCACGGCCCTGGACCAGACGTTCATCAACGGCAATATGGATCATCGTCTGCCGGGTAACCTGAACATCAGCTTCCTTTATGTTGAAGGCGAGTCGCTGCTGATGGGAATTAACGATGTCGCAGTTTCCAGTGGTTCGGCCTGTACCTCGGCAACCCTTGAGCCTTCGTATGTGCTCAAGTCTCTAGGGTTGGGCGATGATGTCGCCCACAGCTCCATTCGCTTCGGCATTGGCCGTTTCAATACTGAGGCTGAAGTCGACTATGTTGCTGACCGTTTGATCGATGTGGTGAGCAAGCTGCGCGAACTCTCACCACTGTATGAAATGGTCAAAGAAGGCATTGACCTGAGCAAGATTCAATGGCAGACCGAAGGACACTGAAGAATTTGGTAATTGCGTAAATGGGTAATTGGGAAAATTTGAAATTCACGTAACAGTCCTTTTGCGTGAAGACGAGTTTGAAATTTAACCAAGTTTGCGATCGAAACTAGTTTGAGGAGAAAAAGATGGCATATAGCAATAAAGTCCTGGACCACTACACCAATCCAAGAAACGTCGGAACTCTGGACAAGAACAGCAAAGATGTGGGCACCGGGTTGGTAGGCGCTCCTGAGTGCGGCGACGTGATGCGTCTCCAGATCAAAGTGAATCCTGAGACCCACGTAATCGAAGAGGCCAAGTTCAAAACCTTCGGCTGCGGCTCGGCCATTGCTTCTTCTTCGCTGGCCACCGAATGGATTCAGGGCAAGAGCGTGGAAGATGCGCTGAAGATATCCAACACCGACATCGTGAAGGAACTCTCTCTGCCCCCGGTAAAGATCCACTGTTCGGTGCTGGCGGAAGATGCAATCCGCTCGGCTATCAACGACTGGAAGAAGAAGCATCCGGAAGCCCAGACGGCAGCGCCTGCGGCAGCGGAGACGGCAACGACAGCATAAGCTTTCGTTACATCAGGTCAGGAGATCAGAATGGCTCTCACTCTGGACAGCCCGGTGCTTAATGCCGATAACGCGTCGCCCAATGCCAAGAGCGTGCAGGTGACGGAGCGGGCATTGGAGCGCGTTCGCGCGGCCATGGAGAAGGAAGGAATCTCTCCGGCGCAGGGCGGATTGCGGCTGGGCGTCCAGGGAGGCGGCTGTTCAGGGCTGAGTTACAACATTCGCTTCGATACGCAGCCCCGCGAACGTGACCGGGTGTTTCAATTCGGTGACGTTTGCCTCTTCGTGGACCCAAAGTCGTTTATCTATTTGAGCGGAATGATTCTGGATTACGAGAACACGCTGATGAAGCAAGGATTCAATTTCATCAATCCCAACGCCTCCAGGTCGTGCGGCTGCGGCTCATCGTTCTCGGCGTAATCTCCTCTTTGCATTTTGAAGCGGCGTGGGATGGCCATCTCCCGCGCCTGCGCATTCGTAACTTTTGAGAGCTTATGGCAACTCATCTTACACAAGCCGCTGCGGTCGCTGCTTGCTGGTCCTGTGGACAGCCAGCGTCGCAACACTTCTGCGAGGCTTGCGGAAAGATCCAACCCGTTCAGAACATCGATTATTTCTCCACCCTTGGCTTGCCTCGCAAACTCCATATCGACATGGCCACGCTAGAGCGCGAGTTCTACCGGCTCAGCCGCAAGCTGCATCCCGATCTTTTTGCTCGCGCCACGGTGCGCGAACAGGAGTGGAGCACCGAAAAAACATCACAATTAAATGACGCTTACCGCACATTGAAAGACTGGATCGCGCGCACCGCATACCTGCTGGAACTCGAAGGCGTGAAGCTGGAAGAGCAGTCCCGCAATGCAACCGATACAGCCCGCCAGAGTGGCGCAGAGAAAAAACAGGTAGTCCCGCCCGACCTGCTGGAAGAAGTCTTTGAACTCAACATGCAGCTTGAAGAGATGCGGATGAATAAGCAGATGGGTGAGGACGATCCCGGCATTGCCCGCGACTTGCAGAACGCCAAAGAAAAATTCGAGCAGAAGATGAATGACCTGACGACCGAACTCCAAAGCTATTGGGATCAATGGGACGCATTGATTCCTCCCGGCGAGAATGAGCCGAAAGATCAGCAGTCGCGCATTCGCGTGCGCGATCAGATGGTGGACCTGCTGAATCGCAGATCGTATATCCGCAATCTGGTGCGCGATGTGAACGAAGCACTGGCATGACGATGCCTTGCTTGATGGTAGAAGCGCTGGGCTTTAACCCAGCGAAAATGAATGGAAGAATAAGCGCTTTAGCGCTGGGATTTTGAGGCTAATGAAAGACGAACGCATTGTCGGCATCGACCTGGGAACAACCAACTCCCTGGTTGCATACATGGAAGGAGACTCGCCTGTCGTAATACCCAGCGAAGATGGCTCCAATCTTGTTCCCTCGGTCGTTGGCCTCGACCAGAACAATCAGTTCGTGGTGGGCAATACTGCGCGAACCATCCTGATCGAGCATCCGGAGCGCGCCGTCTATTCCGTCAAGCGCCTCATGGGACGCGGTATCGACGACATTCAGGAAGAACTGAAGCTCTTCCCTTTCCGTGTTTCCGAGGATGTAAAACCCGGCGAGGTCCTGCGAATCAAATTAGGCGATCGGGAATTTACTCCCCCGGAAATCTCTGCCCTGGTGCTCCGCCAGCTTAAGAAGAATGCCGAGCGGTTTTTTGGCTCTCCTATCACCAAAGCAGTCATTACCGTGCCGGCGTATTTCAATGATGCGCAAAGGCAGGCCACCAAAGATGCAGGCCGGATCGCCGGGCTTGAGGTCTTGCGGCTGGTGAACGAACCCACCGCCGCTTCCCTTGCTTATGGTCTGGATAAAAGACGCGACGGTATTGTAGCCGTCTATGACTTGGGCGGTGGGACGTTTGATATTTCCATTCTCAAGCTGCACGAAGGTATCTTTGAAGTACTGGCAACGAACGGCGACACCCATCTGGGCGGCGATGACATTGACAACCTTTTGCTCGCCATCGCTCTCGACGACATTGCCGGTGACCTAAAGCTCGACCTCCGTCGCAACGCAGAAGCCATTCAAGCCCTGCGCAAAGCTGTCATCGACACCAAAATCGCGCTCTCGTCCAAGCCCGAAGCCCAAATCGATGTTGATCTTCCCCAAGGCAAGCGTTATCAGCGGACCATCACACGCCAGCAGTTCGAGCAATTGATTGAGCCAATCATTCAGCGCACCGTAGCGCCCTGCAAGCAGGCGCTGGCCGATGCCAAATTGCAGCCCAGCCAGATTGAGGAAGTCGTCCTCGTCGGTGGGTCAACCCGCATTCCAAAGGTTCACGCCCTGGTGAAAGAGCTGTTTCAACGGGAACCGCACACTGAATTGAATCCCGATGAAGTAGTCGCATTGGGAGCTGCCGTGCAGGCCCATATCCTTTCCGGCGGATCAGCAGCCACCAAAGATATGTTGCTGCTCGATGTGACTCCGCTCTCGCTGGGCATCGAAGCCCTGGGAGGCGTAGTGGCCAAGATCATCCAGCGTAACAGCACAATACCGGCTTCGGCGACCGAGCATTTCACCACCGGCGTGGAAGGCCAGACCAACGTTGCCATCCACGTAGTGCAAGGCGAACGCGAACTAGCAAAAGATTGCCGCTCGCTTGCGCGTTTTGATCTCAAAGGCATTCCACCCATGCCGGCAGGTTTGCCTCGCATTGAAGTCAAGTTTCTGATTGATGCCAACGGCATTCTCCATGTCAGCGCCAAAGAGCAGCGCAGCGGCAAAGAGGCTGAGATCGAGGTCAAGCCGACTTATGGCCTCACCGACGATCAGGTTGAGCAGATGATCCTGGAATCCTTTGACTATGCCGAAGAGGATTTTCGCCAACGGCAGATTGTAGAGGCCCGCAACGAAGCCGAGAACATCCTGCTCGCGCTGGAAAAGGGACGCCACAACCCTGCATGGCAGCGCCTCACAGAGCAGGAGCGGCGCGAGATTGCCGAGCGTGAAATAGCACTGCAACAGGCAAAGGGCAGCGATGAATATAAACAAATCCGTAGCGCAGTAGATGCCTTGAACGAGGCCACCATGCGCCTGGCCGAGCTGATGATGGATTCTGCCGTAACCACCGCCTTGAAAGGCCAGAATATGGATAGCACGGACCTTCAAGGCGGCCCAACGGCCTCGCATCCCATAGCGCCGGCCGAGATTACTCAAGATTGAAGAGGAACTATGTCCAACGAGAAAAATCAAAACAGTGGTACCGCAACAGAAGAGGCCCTTGGCCCCAACACCGTGCGGGTAACGTTCCAGCCGGAAAACAAAACCGTAGAATTCGAGCACGGGAAATTGCCCTATAAAGATCATGGCAAGCGCGAGTCGTTCCTGGATGTTGCCTTGAATCATGGGATCTTTCTGGACCACGCCTGTGGCGGCAACAACGCCTGCACCACCTGCCACGTGCATGTAATCAAAGGCAAGGAGTTGCTAAGCGAAATGGAAGATGACGAAGCCGACCGGCTCGACATGGCCGCCGATCTGCAACTCAACTCCCGCTTAGGCTGCCAGGCTGTTATCGAAAAACCAGGCGAGGTGGAAGTTGTGATTCCCGCCTGGAACCGCAACTACGTGCAGGAAGGCCACTAA
>DASZEU010000306.1:0-2662 GCA_035940535.1 Candidatus Angelobacter sp. | reverse complement strand
GTGAACAAGCCAACATAAAACGGGTTCCTCAGAATCCCGGCGTGAATGTGGCTCTTGTTAATAATTTTTCCTGTCTCGGTGCGGATCATCTGCCGCAGTTCGGCCAGAGAGCAATTGCCGGTTGCGTATAGCTCAAAGATGCGGCGGGCAACTTCGGCATTATCGGGATGAACTTCGATGGTGTGCTCGATTTTGTTGTTGCGATAGCCGAAGGGCGGGCGACCTGGGTAAATGCCCTGAGCGGCTTTCTCTTTCATGCCTTTCTTAACTTCTTCCCGCAGGTTCTCAATGTAATTGCGGGCAATGAGAAGCTGAAAGCCATGCATCAATTTGGCCTGTGACTTGGAATCCTTGCTGATAATCTGGCCTTCCTTGGGTAAGTGAATCTCAATACCTAAGTCTTCGAGTGTGACGGAATCGCGGAAGTTACGATACAGGCGGTCGGTCTTCTCGACAACGACAAGGCGGCAATTGGGGTGCTTTTCGAAGAAGCGCACCATCTCGCCAAACTCTTTCCGGCCCGGATTCTTGGCCGTCTCTACGTCAATGAATTCGCGCACAATTTTGATGTTGTGCTTGAGCGCGTATTCACGGAGCAGCTTTAATTGGGCTGGAATGGAAAAGCCTTCGCGTTCCTGCTCACGGCTGGAAACTCGGGCGTAAAGGACTCCTTGCTTCAGCGTCATAGTCATGTCGTCAATCTCCGTTCTGATGTTTCTGGCCGGTGGCGTCCGCGCCTTGTTGAAGGGCCGCGCTGAGCGCATTTCTGATCCACTCGGAGAGCGTTTGATCCGTTGCCCTGGCTCTGGCCGTCATCGCTTTCAAGGTTTCAGGGGTAAAGCGAATGGGAACAATGCGGCCTTTGGCTTCGGCTTTGGGCAGTCGCGGTCTTCCTGGTCCTCTACGTTTCGGCATCGCGGAATCTTGGTATGACTGCGAGAGTAAGACAACCTTAATAAACGTAATACACGTAATATTCCTCGTCAAGAGCGAATCCCTGGTTTTCATGCAATTTTTTTCCTTCTGTCCCACTCGTCTAAAATGGCGAAAAATTCCAGCAGCAAAGTAAGTTCGTCGTCGGTCAGCTTCACGCTGGTTGGCGTTGCTCCTGGGGCGGTGTTCTCCGGCTGCCGCGGCGAGTTGGCGGCTGGATCGGACAGCGGGAATGGTGGCCGGGCGGACATAGTAGCGTGTACTGCTGGCTCTGCCGGAAACCCTGAGCGGGACTGGTGGGACTTGGAAGGGGTTGGAAAAGTCCCAGTAAGCACGCTGAGCGCGACATGTATAGCAGAGTCTCTGCAATGGATTGGACGCACCTGGAGCATGCAAAGTTTTTGGCTGAGTTCGACTCAGTTTGACTATCTTTGCCATTTTGCGTGACTCTTGGGTACTCCTGAGACGGAATGGAACTGCATAGACAAATAGGGAGAAAAAAGAAAACAAAATTTAACAAATGTCTGCTGCGCGCTCATGCGATTTTCTTCTTTCTATCCCACTCATCCAAGACTAAGAAGAATTCCAAGAGCGCCGCGAGTTCATCTTCGGTTAGAGGGCCGCTATTAGCGGACCGGACTTTGGTTTCAGGATCGGCCAGTTTGGGGAGAGTGTCGGATTGGCTGAGTTCTCTTGGAAGTTGCACCCAAATAGATCAGACGTGCGGGTGCTCTGGTTAGTCGCGGTGGTCACGGCGAAATGCGGACAATAGGGTAAAGAAAGGCACTATAGGGTAAAGAAATGGAAAAAACAGGAAAGAACGGGAAAAGCAGAAGCCCCGGTCGTTGGACGCCGGGGCCTGCCGGTTTGCTGAGAAGTGTTAGGCGCAAAGCTCCTGCGGCGGGTGTTGGGGTGGGTGAGGCGGAAATGCTGGCGCTTCTGAATCCTGGAATTGCTCCTCGGGCTGAGTGCCAAGGATCATGTCAACGGCGCGTTGGGCCTGGGCGGCTGCGGAGACAATCAGCCGGGGGTCACCTTTGAGGGTCTCAATCCAGCTCTGCAAATATGCCGTGGTGTTGGTCTCAAGTTCTGGTTTGCTGATGCCGGTATGAGCGCATAGGAATGCAGAGCCAATCTCAGCAACCATCTCCTCTTTCGAGTAACGCTCTGAGCCAAACCTGTCAAGGTTTGCAATTCCTTCGCGATTGAGGCGGGATGAGTGGCCGGTGCTGTGCGCCTTATGCCGATATCGGCATAATGTCCATTATGCCGAGGCCGTGATTATGCCGCGCCAGAAGTGAACGCCCGTTGAGAGCGCGCCATTCCAGCGCGGCTTGTCGGCATAAATTAGAGAGATTCAAGGAAGGCCAGCAGCCCATCGTCCGGCCGGTATCGTCCGGGAGTAGACTTCGGGGCTGCCACCCGTGCAAGTGCCGCTTCTTTCATACGCAGATCAGCATGAATGTAAATTTGCGTCGTCGCCACACATTCGTGACCAAGCCACAGCGCGATTACCGATTGGTCCACCCCGTGGTGCAGCAATTCCATCGCTGTGCTGTGTCTGAGAACATGCGGACTCACGCGTTTTCCAGTCAACGAAGGACAGCGCCCAGATGCGGCAACGGTATACCTTCTGACAATCTGTTCCAAGGCATCGCGGCTCAGTTTCGTTCCTTTGACGGTCGGAAAGAGAACATCTCCATTGTTTCTAGCTCGTTCCTGCAGCCAC
>DASZEU010000305.1:0-7879 GCA_035940535.1 Candidatus Angelobacter sp. | reverse complement strand
CTGCTAACCCCGCTTAACACGCACTCGGCGCAGCTGCTTCGCTATTTCTTGACGATACCGAGGACTTCTTCCTCACGCATGATTAGAAACTCTTCGCCGTCAATCTTGATCTCGGTGCCGGCATATTTGCCGAATAAAACCCGGTCGCCATCGTGTACTGCCAGGGGGATAGTCTGGCCTTTTTCGTATTTGCCGGTGCCAACCGCGATGACAACACCCTCCTGGGGCTTCTCTTTTGCGGTGTCTGGGATGATGATGCCGCCGCGTACGGTTTCTGCCTCTGCTACCCGACGAAGCAGAACGCGATCATGCAATGGGGTAAAGTTCTGTGCCATAAAACACCTACTCCTTTCAATTTGTCTTTGAAACTTGCTTACTTAAGGGATTTACGAATGCTTTGGGTGACTTGATTCAGCAGGTCTGCTAGCACTCCTACCTATCGAGTGCTAATTGTAGAAAAAGAGATGTTACGTTGTCAAGTTGATTGTAAGTCACTCAAGTTTTCATAGTGTCTCGACAAAGATCCAGTCCCCGGCAGCGGACGAATGAGAGTAGCCCCATCACGTCGAGACAGAGTGCGCGCGACTCTTGCGCGCACTCTCTCTCGTAAGTGCGGGGTATAGAACGAACAGGCCCTTATTCCCTACGCCGTAGGCTTGCGCGTAGCGTAGCGGAGCGCACTAATAAAAGCAGGGAGTTTCTGGAGAGGGCATCGCCTGTCCTGAGGCTCGCCGAAGGAAGTTCACTCATGCCGTAAGCCATTTAAAATCAACCGGGCTTCAGCCCCTGCAAACTCTCTTTCTCTGAGAAATTGATTTTTTCCGCAGCCTGTTAAGTCGATAGTGAATGGAAGGAGCGAGGCTCCCCAAGTATCCCCATGACCGTAATGCACTGGGCACACTCACGACCACGCCCTCGCAGCAAGGTGTGAACGTGGCCGATTTATTGATTCACACCAATGATCAGCAGCACCACAAACGCCATCAGCGAAGCCACGCACGGAGAGAAAAGCAACGGGCGAATACTGCTCCATGCTGTGGCTGGGCGAAAACGCGCGCGGAAATATTCCACATCGCCATTGAGTTCAGGGTCAAGATACACGATCTCCTTCAAGACAGATGTCTCTAAGCGGGCAATCATGATGAACCATCCTTGATCGCTACCTGGGCAAGGCGACGATCCTTTCCACCGTGCTTATAACCTATTTGACTCGATCCTACGCTTTTTGGTTCTACTTATAAGTGATTCTTTTTTAGAGAACGTTACAGGGATCATAGTCTTGCAAAAAGATTTCATCAGCAGGAAGAAAGATTCATTAAGAAATGTCTTCGGTTCTCAAGTGAAGGATGAATAAAACTTTACTTTGTTTAAAAAGCGCGGCTGCTACAGAGAAATATAAAGAAGCTCTATTGTTTATCAATGGCTGCTTGTTCCAATTGTGATCTTTTCCACCGGGAGTAGCCAAACCACAGTCCATAAAAGAAGAGCAGAAGGGTTCCGGCGCAGGTAAAAGACAGCACCATAGAGTTCGTGATCTTGTAGGTAACGACAAAGAAGTCGGTGGCCAATCCCAGTCCCAAAAAGAACATAGCTAGCAGCATGATGCGGCCGGCAAAACTGCGAAACTCTTCGGAGTCTTCTCCATGTACGGCGATGCGATGATAAGCAGCCGGCGTGATCAGAAGAATGGCGCTGATAGTTACCGACAACAAGCTTCCAAAATGGGTCCATTGTATTGCACGCGGCAGGCGGTCAAAGTCTTGAACCAGGAAAATTACGATCTGAAACCCCAGCAACGCCTGGGTGCCGGGAAGCACCATGCGGGTTTCCATCAGTACTTGTTTGATCTTGTCGGTAAGCTTGCTCTCTTGATCTTCTTTTTGCTCATCTTGCTGGTCGTTTTCTCTTGCTGAATTCATTCGCGATCTCTCCCTTTTCATATATCCAATGCCGTACCAAAATAGAAGCGCAACGCCACCGATGAAAACACCACAGAGCCAGGCGATCGTGCTGCCCGCAAGCTTCTGTAATACCATATAGAAATTTACCGCCAGTCCCACCGCAAAGGGCACGGTGCCGAAATCCAGCACGACCATTGTCAGGTTCTTGATGCGGATGGTGTCGCGGCCCTGCTCCACAATCTGATGAAAGGCGGCTGGCAGCAACAATGGACCCAGCCCCAGAAGCATGAGGCCCAGTCCGCCAAGTTGCAACGCTTGGGTGAGATACGGCAAGTGGGTGAATTCCGGCTGAAAAAACGAACGGAATGCCGCCCCCACAAGGACCTGCGCGCTTAAGATGAGGATGCGGACATCATTCAATCCATTCTCTATTTTGTCTTTGAGCTTCGCCACTATGCGGCCGACCTCGGCTTCGTTGGTAGCTTCTGTGCAGACCGGCACTCGTGATGATGATCGTGCTCCGAAGCAGCCCGCGCTCCGTCAGGAGATTCCCTTAGATTTTGGCCATGCACTGTTAGTGAGATGCGGGATTCAGGATGGCCGCGAAAGACCGCAAAAGCTCTGAAGTGCCAGTAAATCAACATGTTTCGTGATCCTTGTGCAGAATTTGGTTGGGCCGGTTCAGGCATAATCATGACGAATGATCTGCCCGCTCGATAGGTCTATCCTTTAGGAGAAATAGGCAAATTTGATTCCATTGCACGGCCCAGGTTTTCAACAGTTGCGTGAAAAACGATGTGGAAAAATCGAGAGTAGCTTCATAAAATGCAGAAAAACTGCGTAGTTTGACTCTTTGCACAAGAACAAGTGCGAATATTAAAAATAGATGAATTTTTTAAACAGTCTTTGACAGTTGAGATTCAATATCGGGAAATTTGGTTCGTAATGAAACTCCGGCTCGACAAATTAATGCTTGATCGCGGGCTGGCAACTTCGCGGGAGCGAGCGCAGGCCATGATTCTGGCCGGTCGCGTGCTGGTGAATGGACAAAAAATTGAGAAGCCCGGCAGCAGTATTCCCCACGACGCCGACATCCGGTTGCTGGGCGCGCAGATGAAATATGTGGGGCGCGGTGGGCTTAAGTTGGAAGCTGCGCTGGAGCACTGGAAAATCGATTTGAGCGGAAGGACCTGTTTGGATGTTGGCGCCTCCACCGGCGGATTCACCGACTGCATGTTGCAGCACGGCGCAGCGCAGGTGATTGCCGTAGATACAGGCTACGGACAAGTCGCGATGCGGTTGCGTTCTGATGAGCGTGTCCGATTGCTGGAAAAGACCAACGCCCGTTACCTTACTGCTGAACAACTTCGTTCGGCAGGTTTGACAGCGGGCATCAATTTCATCGCCATCGATGTCTCATTTATCTCTGTTACACTCGTGCTCCCTGCAGTTTTTCAGGCGGCATTTGTGGCTTCCGGTCAGCCCTCGCGCGATTTGGTTGTTTTGATCAAGCCCCAATTTGAAGTGGGACGCGAACTAGTCGGGAAGCGTGGCATCGTAAAAGACGTGCAAGCGCAACATAAGGCGGTAGAGAAGGTGCGCGAGTCTGTAGCGAAGCTGGGGGGCCACAGCCCGGAGGTAATCGACTCACCCATTTTGGGCATGGAAGGAAATCGGGAGTTTCTGCTGCATGCTGAATTTCCAAAAGACTGAAAAAAGCAGCATACAAATTCTTTAAGCATGAAACGCACAGCGATCATTTCGAAACCAGGCAGCCCGCATCTGGGCAGGATTGTGCACGAACTCACGTCCTGGCTCCGCGACCATGGCTACACGATTACGGTGGATACGGTGACCAGCGAGTTTTACCCAGATGCCGAAGTCGTCGATGCCAAAGATCTGGCTGTGAAGCGGCCCAATTTCGTGATCGTCCTGGGCGGCGACGGTACCTTGCTGGCCACGGCCCGCATTGCAGCTACCGCTGATATTCCGATCCTGGGCATCAACTTGGGTTCCCTGGGATTCCTGACTGAGGTAAAGCAGGATGAAATCGAGAAAGCGCTGGAAGCCATAGACGCCGGCCGCAGCCAGGTGAATTCGCGTGCGATGTTGCATTGCCAGTTGCACCGCGCAGATAAGTGCATCGCCCACTATGACGCACTCAATGATGTGGTCATCAGCCAAAGCGCATTGGCACGCATCACGGATTTTGACGTGCATGTGAATGGAGTCTTCGTCTCCAATTACAAGGCGGACGGACTCATCGTTGCGACCCCGACGGGATCAACCGCTTACTCTTTGGCCGCCGGAGGACCGGTGCTTTCCCCCGATGTCCCTGCCTTCGTGATTACGCCCGTAGCATCCCACGCTTTGACCAATCGCTCCCTGGTCGTGCAAGACAAGGCATTCATTAAGATTCACATGAAGCTCAGCAGAGAAGCAGCCTTCCTGACGATTGACGGCCAGCCAGGAACCATGCTGGCCGATGGCGATGTTGTCGAGTGTAGAAAATCCATAATGCAAGTGAAGTTGCTCAAGCTGCCGGAAAGATCGTTCTTTGACGTGCTGCGCACCAAACTGAAATGGGGAGAAAGAGCCTAGAGAATTTGGTAATTGGGTAATTCAGTAATTGAGTAATTTGGGGAAAGATCGACGAGCGTGTGCTTGATTAATGCTGTAGGAAATGAACAACGTTGGAAACTGAATGTTCAGCGCTGGAGGCGCGTTGAGAGGTTAGCCCAGGGTGGAACGCAGTGGAACCCTGGGAAAATGTCAGAACAGACGCACGAGCCCCAGCGGGGCGGCACATCTTGCACCACAAAGATCGGTGTTTCTTGAAATTAACAGTATTGCGCTAAGACTCGATTGGTTGATGCACCAATAAAGGGCTATAAAGCCCGAAGGCGCAAAGTAAGTAACATTGAGCTTTAGCCCTGCGGCTGCGGTCGTGAAGTAACTAAGGTCAGAATGGAAAGACTCTGCAAGCTCGAAGTTCCGGTCTTCTCCGCGCCGGAGCCTGCCCTCGAGCGAAGCGAAGGGCGCCTCCGCGGTGAGACCCGTTGGACTTTCGTGTGCAAATATATTTGTTGTTTCCTTCTCCTGTGTTGTTCGTTACTGCAAGCCCAAAGCAAGCCCGCCGCCGATCTGATTATCACCAATGCAAAAATCTGGACTGTGGATAAGAGCCATCCTCAGGCAGAAGCTTTGGCAGTGCTGCGAGATCGCATCGTAGCCGTCGGCAGCAGCACCGAGGTGGACGCCTGGCATGGTCCGCAAACCAAGATCCTCGACGCACAAGGCAAGCTGCTGTTGCCCGGTTTTAACGACGCTCATGTGCATTTTGTTGATGGCGGCGACCACCTTCAACAGGTGCAACTGAAAGATGCAGGCTCACCGCAGGAATTTGCGCGACGGATCGGCGAGCGTGCCAAGACCACAGGCAAAGGCGAATGGGTCACGGGAGGAGATTGGGACGAGCAGAAATGGTCGCCACCTAACCTGCCCACAAAGGAGCTGATTGATTCAGTCACAGCAAATGTTCCGGTGTGGGTCAATCGCTATGACGGCCATGAATCTCTGGCAAATTCTGTCGCGCTGCAATTGGCAGGTGTCTCGGCCAAGACGCCGAATCCGCCCGGTGGCGAGATCGTCCACGATGCGCAGGGAAACCCAACTGGCATCCTGCGCGATGCTGCGCAGGATCTGGTTGCCAAGGTAATGCCACCGATGTCGCGTGCGCATCGCATGAAAGCGATTCATCAGGCGCTGGAACATGCTGCGTCGCTGGGTGTAACCAGCGTCCAGGACATGAATCCCGCTTACGAAGATGTAAGAGCCTATAGCGAATTGCAGGAGCAGGGACTGTTGACCACGCGAATTTACGTTGCACCCCTCGAAACTGGATGGAAAGACCAAGCCAAAATCGGTGTACGCCATGCCTTTGGGACGGACTTCTTGCGCATGGGCGCAGTGAAAGGTTACGCCGATGGATCATTAGGATCGGAGACTGCCTATTTCTTTGAAGCGTACAACGACGCCCCTGGCCAACACGGATTGTTGAGTGAGGAAATGCATCCGCCCTCGGCCATGCTGCAGAGATTAAAAGGCGCCGATGCCGCCGGATTGCAGCTTTGTATTCACGCCATAGGCGACCGGGCCATCTCCATGGTCTTGGACATGTTTGAGCAGATCGAAAAGAGCAACGGCAAGCGGGATCGGCGATGGAGAATCGAGCACTCCCAGCATCTGGCAGCCAAGGACTTTGCCCGCTATGCCCGCCTGGGCGTGGTCGCGTCCGTGCAACCGTATCACGCGATTGACGATGGACGCTGGGCCGAAGGCCGCATCGGCCCCGACCGCATCAAGCGCACCTACTCGTTTCGTACTTTTCTTGAAAATGGAGTGCGGCTGGCCTTTGGCACCGATTGGTCGGTGGCCCCGCTCAGCCCTGCCTGGACCATCTATGCGGCTGTAACACGGGCCACGCTCGATGGAAAAAACAACAGCGGCTGGCTGCCAGAGCAAAAGCTGACCGTGAGCGAAGCCGTCGAAGCCTACACCATGGGATCGGCCTACGCAGAATTTCAGGAAAAAGAAAAAGGTTCAATCACGCCCGGCAAGCTGGCCGACTTTGTGGTTTTAAGTGACAACATTTTCAGAATTCCTCCCGCGGCTATCAAAGACGTGAAAGTTGAAGCAACCTTTGTCGGAGGAAAGTTGGTATATGGAGGGCTGGAGTGACAACAAACCCTTGTGCCCAATAGATCAGGGCGAAACCTGTTTACTGAGCTAGCCTAATGACGTTGCACCTTCCCGGTCTTACGGATTGTCTCCACTCTGTAACGTTCGGACATTTTTTTCATTATCTGAATGAGCAGTATTCGTTCCCATAATTGGGGCACACTCCATAACTGCCTCGATAACACGCAAAAAGCTGGGATGCCGTTTTATGACAAAGACACTAAAGGTAACCGCACTGAAAATTAGTGGCCTCGCGTGCAAGATTCTAGGCATGATTGCGTGTGTCGTAGGTTCATATTTTTTCATGCTTACCAGAAAATTGGTGATTATCGGTCCGGATTGGCTCGACTGGATTCCGGATCGGGATCTGGCGGCACTCGTGACCTATGGCCTTACAATTTTCCTGTTCGTGTTTGGCATTTTCCTTTTTTGGCTTGGTCAACAATCCAAGACATTAGCGATGGCTAAGACCATCGACGATGCTTCGCAGCCGACTCTGCTCTATTTGCGATTGTTTAAGGCAGACCCATCACTTCGTAAGCAGGTGTTCGGTCAATTGATTTCTCTGGTATTTCCGGGAGCGCGGTATGGCAGCCTGTTAACACCCGAAGAACAATTGGCTGCGGCGCTGCGGCCAGTGGGAAATCTGATTACCCTCGGCAGACCGGGAGAGCATTTGCCACGGCCCGGCGCTGCACCACTCTATGCCTCCGACGCTGAATGGAAAGAAGCTGTGAGAAGCCATCTACGAACGGCTCGCCTTGTAATTCTCAGAGCCGGCAGCAGTACAAGTCTCCTCTGGGAGCTGGAACAAGCCATGAGGATCGTACCTCCGGAACAACTGCTGATTCTTCTGTTCCGCTTGAGAAAACATCAATACCAAGAGTTCCGCGCGGCTGCAAACAAAGTATTTGAGGCTGCGCACGGCATTTCGCTGCCCGACCTTAGAGTACCGGTTCCGATGCGCCTTTCCGGGTTTATCATGTTTTCCAAAGATTGGAACCCGAGTTTCACCGCCTTGGAAGATATCCCAATTCTAAGGAGAGGTACCTTTAATGCCTACCGCAAGATGTTTAAGTTTGCCCTAAGACCAGTCTTTGAAAAGTTGGGGGTGAAATGGAAAGCGCCGCCAATTTCAGTCGCCGCCGTGGGATCGATTGCATTTCTCGCATTGATTGCATTCCAGATACTGCGATCTTTGATGGGGAAATAAAACATCCCTGTACAAGGAAGAAGAA
>DASZEU010000304.1:0-16199 GCA_035940535.1 Candidatus Angelobacter sp. | reverse complement strand
CAACTTGAATGATCCAGTCTTCTGGAGGTTTTCCAGCTTCGCGAGCAACCGCACTGAGGATTCAGGGACCAAGTCGGCTATTGACTCCACTGGTGTTTGCACCACCAACGGCTGTATCCTCTGATGGGCGCTCAAGACCAGGCTGCCCCACTTAGCAATGTCGCTAGGCGTGCTCGGAAGGGTTGTACCCCCTGCTGTTTCTTTCACGACTCCTATTCTCACACACCTGTGCCGGTAGTGGTCATCGCCCAAAATTTCTTTGCCTAAGAAGCAAATCAAACCCTGCTCTGTAGTACTAATCCCAAATTTCTTCGTTTTTTGCGCAAATTTTTTGCTGCGCATCTCGAACCCCATTGCTTTCAGTTTGTTATCTGTTCATACCGCTCCATCACTTTTTGTTCGCCCGTGAACCTGCCTTCGATGATTTCTCTCTCCTGATTTTCCAAATCTTCTCCGTGTCTCCGCGCCTCCGTGGTGGGTTTTGGTTTTTGGTTGTGGCTCGGCTACGCTGTGGTCTTTGTGGTGAGCCCTTGCTCCTTCGTGTTTTCTCAGTGTCTTGGTGTCGTAGCCTGCCCTGAGTTTCGCCGAAGGGTGGTGGGTTTTGGTTCTGTTGTTGCCCTCCTTCTTGCCAAGCCAGGATTCCTGGTTTATAAGGTAGGCACATATAACGTTTGATTTTCTTAATGGCCCGCAGGGAACTCCCTCAAGTCCCGCGGTCACGTCTGGCTCTGGTGGCCGGGCCAGACGATGCAAGCCAAGTACTTATGTTGCAAAAAAAATGGAACTATTCCGAAAATGCCACGCTGGTTGGCCAGGTTCTGGGGCAAACTAACGGGCGATGGCACTCGATTGTTCTTACAATTTTATGCTGTCAACTGGGCCGAACCTGACCCGTGCCGTGGCCGGGTACGGAGAAGGTATCCGGCTCGCGGTTGTCGCCAAAAAGGAGTATTCGTGGCCGAACACGACGATTTACTGGAGAAAGGATTTCGGCTTGCCTATTTCATTTTCCCTGATAGGCCCACTGCCATTTCCATTCTTATTAGTGCGATGAACAAATTGGAGACCCAGCGAGGTCAGGAAAGCAAGAGGAATTATTGGCGCGACAAATACTTGAAGCGTTGGATCACCCGGGTGAACCGCGATGACAGCGACACGCTACAGTGGCTCATCTACTTTGAATCCGACTACTTCGAAAAGCAGCAGGAACAATCCGGCGAACCTACAGCCAAAGACTTGGTCGTCCGCTACATCAAAAACCTGGTGCGCATGACCACAGCCATGTCCTCGTTTCACGTCAATATCGGACTGCATCGCATCCTGCACAATTACAGCACCATTGAAGTTCAGCGTGCCTATGAGTACATGACCGAGCGCTACTTGGGGGCAGACGAGTATCGCCGCGCCAAGAGCGTGCTCATGACCAAATTGGAGGACCGCTTTGGCAAGTACCTTCAGCCGGTCAAGACTGCACATGGAGAAGTAAGGTTTGAAGCCAGTCCGGATCAGAGCCGCTGGGCCGGACTAGTGCGCGACTGTCTTACCGCGTTTACTCCCTGGAGCACAATAGGCAATTGCCTCATCCCGGCAAACCTTGGCACTGATACCGGACAGCTCTTTCGTTTGCTATCTGGCGAAGGTCATGAAAATTTGAAACAGGACAAAATTGAAATCAATCGGTGTCACGCATTAATTGACCCTATATGTCATGGGCGGCTGATCAAGACCCTCGGTTTTGACCCGCCTGACCAAAAACTGGCTTTACCGAGGTTTCTTATGGACAGCACAGATAAAACTGACACCCAGCCAGGGCAGTCGTCCCCCATGCCCGACCTGACAAGGGAAGAACTCACAACCATCCGAGATAGCCTATCCACGGAGGCGGCGCTGCGCCAAAGCGCCTCGCCTAGCGTCTTGCGGGTTCTGGTCGACCACCAGGAACGTGCCCGGATCGAACTCGATCGCGAAAATCAATTGCGATTTGAGATCCAGGAAGGCGCTGAACTCATTGAAATATGGGCCCACGACAAAGGCAAAGACCTGCTGCTCGCCACCCAGTTGATCGGTTATGCCGGAGGCCAAGGCATGTCGCCAATCAATTCCACGATTTCCATCAGAGGCAGAAAAAAGCTGGTCTTGTCCATAACCCCAACCGCAGGGACACAAGAAGTTCGATCAGCCACGGTAACGTTAGTGTGTTTTTCCGACGCACATTCGATGGCTTGGGGCAAGGATAAGAACTTTTGGCATTGGTTTGGTCCTATTCCGAAGTATGCCTTGGCGTCGACGGCGCTGGTAGCTCTTGGTTGGTATGCGGGTACGAACATGTACCGGCACGAGCTTTCTGCCCAGCGCACCGCGTATGTGCAGGAACTGGCTCGCGCAAGAGCGGAGCGCGCATCCTTGCCCAAGACGAATGAAAGCGTGACGCAGAAAGAGCAACCGGCGCTTTCCTATACGCTCTTGGGAGATGATTCCATGGTGCGCGGTGCGGGAGGTCCAGAGCAGCCCACCGTAGTCGTGCCTGATCGCCCCGCGCTCGTGGATCTGAAGCTTCCTTTAGGGAACGATGCTCATCCCTTCTATCGCGCCGTGTTAAAGCCATTTTTGGAGGAAAAGGAAATCTTAAGCGAAAGCCTGCTGCGGGCCCAGCCCACCGCGGCTGGTCCGGTTATTTTGTTCACTGTGCCGACAATCTTCCTGGCCCACAATAAAGACTACATGGTTGACCTGAGGTATATGACGTCCAAAGGAAAATTGGGAGAGTTGAACACCTTTACTTTCCATGTAAGCAAGAAAAAGAACCAGGTACAGTAGTTGTGTCCGATTTCTCAATTACCCAATTACCAGATTACCCACTTACCAAATTCTTCCAGTCTTTTCCGAAAATGCCACGCTGGTTTCGTCAGCAGTAATGTAAAAGTAAAGGGACCTCTTGTTTCGAACGGGGAACGGCACAGGAGGAGAGAAACACCTGAACAGCGTCCACTTCGCTTAATGCAAGCTTCTGAGTGGCCGTTTCAGACGTTTCGAGGGCCGTTTTTTGCACCGATAGGACTGACTCGCAGGACTGACTCGGTTCGAAACCGGCCCTCCGTTTGCTTTCTGTGTGTTCGTCTTTAGCACAAGGTGCGTTGAAATCTTGTCTGCGGCGAACCCCTGCACTACTAGCCCTGAGTTCTCTGAAATCTTGTTTTTCACACAAATTTTTTTCAGCGAGCTGAGACCAAATCAGTTCTTCTCTGCGGCCTCTGCGTTCTCCGCGCCCTCTGCGGTGAGGTTTTTCCATCACGGCGTCGAAGCAATGCTCACCTTGTGTTTCGCTAAAAGCGAGCCGGAGGCATGGTCTACCTCTGTCAGAGCGCGCCGGTAGGCAATCTGGGACTGCACCAGCGCCAGTTCGGCCGCCGAAAGCTGGTTCTGGGCATCGAGGACGAAAAAAATGGTTCCCGCACCTAGCTGATATTTCCGCTCCTCAGCGCTCAAGGTCTTAGCTGCCAGGTCGCGGGACGCCTGAGCAGCGGTCATGATCAATTCCGATTGCTCCAGATCGTGCACGGCGTTCTTGACTTCGATGGAGATGGCTTGTTGCAGTGAACGCATCTTATAAAGATCATTTTTTTTGGAGACCAAGGCTGAGCCAAGATCGGCAGCGGCCGCGCGGTTGCGGATTGGCAGCCGCAACTGAAGGCTCATGCCATAAGTTGGAAAATTAAATCCGGCAAGCTGCGACACAGAATCTCCAAATCCACCATTGGATATTACGACCGGACCCGCCGCTGAATTGGCAAACGACACTCCGCCCAGCCCGTTGCTGGTATAGTTTGCGCTTAGATTGAGGTCAGGTTTCAAGTTGTTGTTAGCGACCCGCACGTTTACATCGTCAATCGAGAGTTGCTGGCGCTGGGCGTCGAGTTCCGAACGGTTTTTCAACGCCTGATTCAAGATGTCCGGAAGATCGACTGTAGCCAGGCTGCTGGACTCGACATTCTCAGTCAGATCTAGATCGAGAGCGCCGATGCGAGGATCAAGATCGGCCCCAATCGTCTGCCGAAAGGTTTCCTCCACTCGCTTGAGATTGTACTCCGCCTGGATCAAGGCAATCTTGCGTTGGGCAACCTGTGATTCCGAGCGGTAGATTTCAAGCGGAGGAAGCGCTCCTAATTCAAGCGCCCGTTTGTCGCGCTTGTAGCTTGCGTCGGCCAGCTCCACTGATTTGCGGATAACGTCAAGGTTCTTGTGGGCCTCTACCACGTCCCAATATTGGTTGATGGCGCGCGATACGATGTCACTCACCTGGGCCTGAAAGGTCGCCTGCGATTGCCGGATGCCGCGCTGGGCAATCATGATGGGAGCACGGTTGGCAAAGATACCTCCTTTGCGCCACAGAGGCTGTCCAACAGAGAATGTGAGCCCCGAAAAAAACGAAGGGTTAACAATCGAAAAACTGCTGTTGCTGGTGGAGCGGGTAGTGATCAGTCCCGCGCCAAACATGGTGCCTGTCTGGAATTCCTGGGTGTAATTAACGTTTGTAGTCTGGTTCAGGCTGCTGAGGGTCGCCGCTCCTTGAAGTGATGAAGTAGTGGGAGACACAGAGCGAGTGGGAGAAAAACCAGCCGTAATTGACGGATCGAAGATGCCATAAGCTCTAGGCAAGGCAAACCGGGAAAGATCGTATTGGATACGGTCCACATTGATATCGGTATTGTTTTCGAGCGTGAGCAGGAGGGCATCGTCCAGGCCCAGCCGCAGCTTGCCATCCTTCACGAAGTCCTCAAGATGCGCAGGGCCAGGCAGTTGGACCGGCGGACTAGGCCGGTGAAATAAAGTACCAACATATCCAGGCGAAGACGAAACCTGCGCATGAGTGAATGCACTGCAAAAAAGAAACATTAAGGCCAGTGTATGTTTTTTGATTTCCATGCTCATATTGTTGGTTTAACTGTGAAACTCTACCGCTAATCCGTCGGTCCTAAGTTGAAGTTGTCATCCCGAACGGAGCGCCCAAAGATGCTGAATACAACGTAGCTCAAAGGCGCGAAGTGAGGGACCCCGATAATATTTCAGACTCGTATGCAATCCCAAGGCATTTCTACGTGGATATCTCACATCTCTGCCCATGACAAACGTAGGTCTTGTGCCTATCTCTCCCACCATTGAAACGGCGGGCTATTTTCATTCGTCTGGCTGGTGCCGGACTAGCACCCATCAGCGCCAATCAGTTCAAATCAGCGTTCACCAGCGTTGAGCTTTTGGCTGCGGCTTGCAGCGCTGTGCCTCCGTGAGTGGGTTTTGATTTTGGTTTTCCTTTGCGACCTTGGCGTCCTTTGCGGTGCAACCAATTTCATTCGTACCGGATTGCTTCCACAGGATCAAGGCGCGCAGCCTTTCTCGCAGGATAAATTCCAAATAGCAGACCCACCGACACTGAAAACAAAAACGACAGCAAAATTGAACTAACCGTAGTAACTGTGGACCATCCAGCCAGCCACGCAATCAACCGCGAGATCCCAAATCCAAAGGCAATGCCAATCACTCCACCCAACAAGGAAATCAAAACGGCTTCCACCAAGAATTGTCGGATCACATCTTTTTGGCGCGCGCCCATGGCGCGGCGAATCCCTATCTCTCGTGTTCGCTCCAATATGCTCGCCAGCATGATATTCATGATCCCGATTCCGCCCACCAGCAGCGAGATCGAGGCAATAGCCACCATGACCAAATCAAAAATGTGCTGGGTACGTTTTTGCTGGGCCAGCAACTCGGCCGGAGCGATCACGCTGAAATCTCCTGCATCCTTATGCGAAGCATTCAGCAGGGAGCGGACCACATCTGCTGTGGGAATGGTGTCCAGCGATGAGGCTACCTGAAGGTAGATGCCATCAATGTCATCCTTATAGCCGCTGCGGCTGTCTTCCAGACGGAACATCGCCGATTCAAAAGGGACATAGATTAGATTGTTTAAGTCCTGGCTGGGAAGATCGCCATTGCTGGTCTGAGCGCTTAGTTGGGGGCCTGCGACTCCAATCACATCAAACCACTGCTCATTGACCTTGATGTATCGGCCCACAGCATCCGCTTGTCCAAACAGGCTGGATTTTGCGCCCTGCCCCAAAACGGCGACCGCGGCAGCCTGAGCGTTTTCGTCATCGTTGAAAAAGCGGCCTTGCATCACCTTCAAATTTGCAATTTGCCGGTAGTTAGCTCCCACTCCGTAAATCACCGGCATGTCATGCTGCGGTTTGGGTATCATGCGGCCGGGTGTAAATCGCTTGCGAGGTGTTCCCTGGACAAGCCCTATGACATTCGATTGAATCACGCGAAAGTCGCGTAAGTTGAGGCCGAGTGAAAGCTTCCTGATCTGTTGCAAGTCTTCCCAGGAGTTGGACTCGTGCGCTTCCACAATCACATTCCTGACTCCCATCTGTTCAATCATGGCCATGACCTGCTGGCGTGCGCCGGCGCCAATGGAAAGCATGGCGATCACGGCGGCCACACCAAAAATCATGCCCAGCATGGTGAGCAGGGAGCGCAGCTTGTGCAGCATCAGGTTTTCAAGCCCAAAGCTAAGATCGGCAAAGTACTGGCTCAAGCTGTGGAGAAAGAGACTCTTGTTGGGTGCGCCCCGTTGCATTATTGGCCAACTCCCATAGCAGAGGACGAAGCTCCCTTGGGTTGCTTCTTGTTCTGCGCCTCCGGGTCTACCAGGGCCACTTCGGTTCCTTCCGGCAGATTTTCAAGAACGAGCCGGTTCTCCGTTTTCAGCTTGATCTTAGGTTCTGTAGCTTCGAAGTGATCGCCCTGTTTCACATAGACCACAGGCTTGCCATCTTTTTCAAACAGGCATTGACTGGGCAGATAGAGTTGGTCTTTAAGCTGAGTGCCCCGGACAATGATTTCAGCGGAGACCCCCAGATGCGGAGGACCGCCCTGGCTCATTAGACTGAAAGCCACATCAAAACGCTGGATGCTAGTCGCCCCCCAGTCATTGCGAGATGCCATGCCGGCAATCGATTTGACCTTGGCTTGATAGACACCCTGGGGATCGGCATCGATGTGAATTTCAGCACTTTGCCCCTCCGTCAGATTGGGCCGGTCGCTCTCGTAGACCTTAGCCACCACTTCCATCTGCTTCATGTCGAGAACTTCCGCGAGAAACCGGCCAGAATAGACCAGATCTCCTTCGCGGTATTGTGGAACCGTAAGCCCCTGAGCCAACCAACCCCCAAACGCATCCTGGTTATCTTTAACCGACACCAGGCCATCGATGGGTGACTTCAGCTTCATGTTGTCGATGTTTTGCTGCGCCTGCTTCATTCCCAATGCGGACGTCCTGCTCTTTTCTGTCAGCAACGCTAGAGCTGCATTGCTTGAGGCAGCGCGTGAGCTGATGTCCTGCTGAATCTGCTCCAGATGCCGCCTGGCCTGCTCCAGCGCAAGCAGGTTCTTCTTGGCATCGATCTCGCTGGCCAGTTCATTGCGGCCTACCTCCAATTCGGCGCGCCGCACATCGAACTTCGCCTTGAGCAGGGCCACCTTGTCTTCGGCCTTCTTGACCTCGGCGTCAGCCTTGGCTTTGGTAATTTGCTGCTCGGCTTCCGCGAGTTGCGAGCGGCTCTGTTCCAGGTTGTACTCCTGTTCGCTGGGATCGAACTCGACCACCAAGTCCCCGGCCTTTACTGCGCTTCCGGTCTTGGCGATGTGGACGATCTGCAGCGTTCCATTAACAGGAGGCGCCACCAGCATGGCGGAATGCGGAGTGTGCAATTCACCGTCGGTGTGAACATCAACTGCCAGGGTCCCTTTTTGCACGCGGATCGTGGGAATGATCTTGGCAGCCGGGCGCAGTTGTTGCACCGCGTAGGCGATCCCCATCCCAAGGAGAGCGACGCTCAAGGCGATGACCAAAAAGCGCAAGATTTTTTTCTTCATTGGTGGCTAGGTTTCTCCCGCGTGCTTCTCTTCCGAATTATGGCAATTCTGGCATTGATGGCAATCATGGCAATTTCCCCGGCTGAGTGGGGTCTTGGCGCGCCACCTTTTCTCCCGCATGTAAGCCATTAGCGATCAGCAACTCGGCCTTTGTCCGTCGAGCGACCTGCACCGGGCGCTCTTCAAAGCCGGAGCCGTGAAGAACATAAACCACCGAGCGGCCATTCTTATCGAAGACAACCTGGGTTGGAACAATAACGCTATTGGGAATTCTTTCAATCACGATCCGGCCGCTGGCGCTCATGCCTGGACGAATGCTGGAGTCGCCTTCCAAAACCTGCAAATCGATACCAAAATTCTTGGTGAAAGGCCAGGAAGAATAATCAAGTTTGGCCAGAGGACTAATCTCAGCCACTGAGCCTTTAAATTCTTTGCCAGCCACTGCATCGATGCGGATCTCTGCCGGTTGCTCGACCTTGATTTGGCCGCGGTCGCTCTCATCGACGTGGGCGCTTAACCGAACAGAGCTTAGGTCTGGAATCTCGGCGATTCCTGCACCCGCCCAGGCGCGGTCTCCTTCTTTGAAGTCTGCGGCTGAGCCGCCCGACATCCAGTTATGGGTGCGAAAATTGGGAAGCAGCGTGACCATGCCGTCAGAGGGCGTACGCAACGTGAGCGACGCAATCTGGCGCTCGACCTTTTGCACATCGAACAACGCCTTCTCCCGTTTGTGCTTTTTACCGTTAATCTCCGCTTCTGCGGAATTCTTGCTGGAGGTTTCCCTTTGCTGGAGCTCTTTGAGTTTCTGCTCCGCGTCGGCGAGTTTCAACTGTGTCTCTGCGCCTTCAATTTCCGAGAGTATCTCTTGCTTGCTGGCGTCGAGCTTGGCGCGGTCCACGTCAAAACGACCTTGCAGAAGATCGGTGGCTTGCTGCTCCTGAGTAAGCCGCCCCTCAGCCCGGGTATGCTCAATTTCGGCATCAGCCGATTTCAATTCCGATTGCTTTTGCTCCAGGGTGTGCTGCAACGTGGTCGTATCGAACTGCACCACCACGTCTCCCTTCTTGACCAGGGTTCCAGTAGGTGCCAGCTTTATGATTTGCAGGTCGCCTCCGATAGCAGAAGGAGCGGTAAGCTGAATGGAGCGCACCGCTTTGATGCTGCCCCGGACGGAGATGTAGTCCACGAAATCACCCAGCCTGGCTTCCGCTGTCGGTATGGAAGGCAGGGAAGCCCGGCGGAATGCCAGGCCACAAGCAGCCAGCACCAAAACTGCGCCCCCGAGCAGCATCAGGTTCTTGCGCTTGCGAAAAAAACGAACTGGCAGCAGGTTCTTCATCAGCTTGGATTTCTCAGCAAGACTGCGCCTGGTTCAACACCGGCGACTATCACCTGCTCCTGTTCATTGGCAGCGCCGATCTGGACTTCACGCTTGTCGAAGCTCGCGCCGCTTTTCGCGCGCACGTAATGATGGCCATTTTCACTCCAGACGGCATCACGCGGCACGACCATAACATTGGATTGTCTTTCTAATTCAACGTCAACCGCGGATGACAGGTCTGGCAGAAGTTTTGAGTCTGTGCCGTCGATGGAAAACACAACATTGAACGTGCGGACCATCTGAGAGAAGGAGCTTACCTGGGCGACAGCGCCGATGTACTCAAGTTTTCCGCGAAACGAGAGTTCCGGATAGGCGTCAAGACCGATGCGTACAGCCGCGCCTTCATGCATCTCCCGAATGTCTGCCTGATTGACGCGGGCATGAATCTGCATGTGGCTGGGATTGACGATCTGAAGAAATGGAAAACCAGGACGGACCTCGTCGCCTTCCTGCACATCGGCAACATTCCCGCCTTTCCACATAGAGTTAATGACCGCAATGCCGTCCGTCGAGGCCCGGACTACCATTTTTTCGGTATTGCCGGCGGCCCAGCGCATGGCTGTCTCGGCACGGTCACGCTGAATTTCAAGAATCTTTAGCTCCGCCGCCGCCGCCTGCCTCTTCAGGTCAAACGTTTCCTTTAGCTGTTTCAGGCTGGCCCGGGCCTGTTCCAGGTTTTGCTGGTTCTTTTCTGCATCGATCTGGGAGATGATCTCGTTCTTCTTCATCTCCAACTCGGCAGTCTTCTCTGCGTCTTCAGCCTGCTTCACCTCAGTTTCGTCGGCAGCGCGCGCGGCTGCCTGGTCCGCCTGCTTCTTCTTGATCTGGTCCACCAGATCGAGATATTCCGCCTTCTTGTCGAGGATGTTCTTGGTCTGTGCTTCGCGATCAAATTCGACTAGCACGTCACCACGCTGCACCGTGCTGCCATTCTTGACCAGCTTGGTAATTACCAGACTGCCGAGGTTTTGCCCCGACAGCCGAGGCGCTGAAATGCCGTGAGATTCTACGGCTTCCACGATTCCATGGACACGCACTGCGCGGACAAAATCCTTGCGCGTCACAATGGCCGTCTGAGTGATATCGTATCCCGTTGTATTTCCTGGGACGGAAGTACGAGAGCGGATGGCCAATGCTATCAACACCGCAGCCGCCAGCACCATCACTGCAATGAACCACTTGCGCCCGCTTCGCCGTGGCGGGGGAGAAGGTTCGGGAGTAAATGCAGGAATGCGCTCTGGCGCCGGGGGAACTTCCCGAACCGGCACTACTTCTGTAGCACTAAAAGAGAGCGACGATTTGGGGCCTTCAAACACTTTGTCCCGATTTTACTATTAGTATGGCTAAAGTTTTGCGGCGTCATGATACCGCACATAACCAGTTACATCCAATGTAACTTCCGTTTATACCCTAGAACCATGCCCATCAGATCACAAACGGAAGAACATGGCTTTCCGTGTCTTGAATATGAATGCTGAACCATTCGCTTTCTTGCGAGCGATTCTTCCATCGGATTGCGACAAATTGACTAAGAGCAACTCAAACTCCGCTCTGCGGGCCTCTGCGCTCCTCCGCGATCTCTCCGGAAACTCACTAGTAAGTCATTGATTTTCAACACACCAGTGACTCTCACATTTATTTTACGGGTACCAGTTGCATTCCCAGGGTCGCAGCTTTGCGTTGTAGATGGCTGAACTCTCTCTCCTGCCGTCTTTGCTCATAGTAGACAGCCCCACGATCGACCCACGCTTGTCCTTTGGTGAGCATACGATAGATCAGGCAGGCCAGATAACGGGCCATAGCTTTGACCGCCTTGAGGCCTCCCAGCCGCCCCCGCAACGAACGGTATCGGGCTCCGAGGTAGCTATCGCTCTCCTTGAGCGATTCGGCAGCCATGCGTAAAGCATTGGCCACCCGGTTTCTCCCGTGTACGGAGTAGTGTCGGATGACTTTGCCTCCGCTTACGTCCCGCTTGGGAGCTAACAGCAGCCAGGAAGTGAAATGGCCCTCGCTGGGAAAGGCACTCAAATCCGATCCTAATTCTGCGTAGACTGTCTGGGCCGTCATTACCTTGATACCATCGATGCGCGTCAGGTCTACTCCGAGCACCCGCTGTAACTCCTCTTGCAGAGCAAAGGTGGGCTGATTTTTCCGTGGCTTAGGAGGTTTTCTGGGCCGACGTTTCTTCGACTGGTTCTGGCCTGGGGCCAACTCCGCCACCGGTTCGGCCCTGGCTGGCCGTGTAGGCTGGGCCTTCATATATTTCTCCAGTTCCTGATCGCACCCGGCCATTTGTTGCTGCTGGAAATCGTAGGCTTGAACCATTTGCTGGAGTTCAAACAACACGTCCGTCCGCCAATTCCCCTCCAGACTGTGCGCGATCTCTTCCTCGCTGGCTTGAATACGCTCATCCCGCAGCTTGGCCAAGGTCCAAGGATTCCGTTCCCCCTTCAGAATGGCTCGCAAGATCGCCATCCCCGTCTTCCCACTTATATCGCTAATGGCATTGGCCAACTGTAGATTCATGATGGTTAGTGCTTTCTGTATCTGTTGAATGCTACGACCCGCATCTTTGACCCACCGCTCCCGCAGACGCCAGATCGTCCGGATGCTGCGCATGGCTTCCGGCACTTGGAAACACTCCCGTAATAAGCCGTAAATGTCCAGCTTCCGCAACCACTGACATTCCTGCACATCTGTCTTGCGCCCCGGCAGGCTTTTGGTTCCACGCGCATCCACTACCGCCACTTCCAAACCCGCCCGCTCTAACTCATCCTGCAAAGCCATCCAGTACACGCCCGTGGTCTGCATCACTACCCGTTGTACCCCGCACGACTTCAACCACTCCACCGTTTCCCGCAAAGCTGCGGTCCAGGAACCGAACTCGCGCACCGGCCGGACATCGAGCCGCCCTTCCACCGCCACAAAATGGCTTTCATTGCCCACATCGATGGCCGCCACATGGTGATGGACGATCTCCCATCCTGGGTCTTCGCTCTGGAACTGCCGCTCGATTTGCTTACGTTCCCGGCGGCTTAACTTGTGGCCCCGCTGCAACCGCTCAAAGGTAGACATCTTCCGTTTTGCCATGGCACACTTACCTCATCGTTTGGATTAGCCAGGCGCGGCTCGGTTGGCGATACCTACACAACCTCTCCGGCGGGGTCGAGCTTGGCTTTTTCAGCACAACTCGCCTCCAAACAATTGATCGCCGCAACCGAAGTCATGCTCTGCGACGGGCACTCAGGCACCAAATTTCAAATCGACTATAGCTTGCCGCTCTGGCAGCTCTACTATCTGCCCTCCCAAGCTCCCATTCAAGTTTCCGACTTCAATTGACCCCGGCATCGCCGGGGCCAGCCGCTCTGCGGTGGGCGTTTGCCTTGGGTTCTCCGTGTTTCTCCCCTATGTGGCCAGTTCTTGCTTACTTCTGAGCTACCAAAGTTTTTGCGCGAGCGAGTTCGGGCCGGTCCGAATGTGCCCCGTTATCGCAATTCTTCAGCAATTGGGCATAATACTCCGCAGCTTTTTGAGGTTGTTTTGCCGCCTCGGCCGCCTGGGCAGCACCGTAAAGGCCGTTGAATCGATTGGGGTCGGTGTGGAGCGACTTCTCGTATTCAGCAAGCGCCTCCTGAGGACGGTCCAATGCCAGCAGCATATCCGCCAGCATTTCGCGCGCTGGCAATGCGACTTCAGCTTTGCCTTTCGCGTCTTGTTCCTCTGCCAGGGAACGAATCAGGCGCAGGGCTTCATCGTTCTTTCCTTCAGCAAATGCCAGCCATGCGAGTACTTCGTGGTGGTCGGTCTTCATGCCTTTCGCCATGTAAGGTTTGCGGCTCTTCAGCGTCGCGGCCAGCATGGCTTCATATTGGGTCGCGGCATTTTGCGCAGCGGCTGCATCGCGCAGGTGGCCAGCAGCCAGAGCACGCGCCCAATAGGTGATGGCCTCTCCCGAGGGGCCGATACCAGCGCGTGGTTGCAGTTCCAGGACGTCTTTCCATTGCCGTCTTTCCAGGGCATAGCGGGCAGGGAAGTCGGCCGCCATGGCGTCAAAGTACTCCTTGAACTCCGGCTCTACGTCATCTCTCTTGAAGGCCAGAAGATCATCCACCATGCCTTTGGCCTTAACGTTATCGCCAATCTGCAAGTAGGCATACAAGAGGAAATCCATGGAATGCATGCGGTGATGCATGGTGTGAATGTGCATTCCTGTCTGCTTGTTGACAATATCCAGAGCAGCCAGATTCGAGTGGATGTCATCCTGCCAAAGCCCTAAACGCGTGAAGATGTGGGAGGGCATGTGGACAGCATGGGGTGAAGCCGCCGCGATGCTGGCGTAGCGCCGGGCCGCGGCCAGGCCCTGGCTGGCAAATTTAGGATTGTCGCAGCTATGAATAAGGTAATGGGCTATCCCAGGATGGTCCGGTTCCTGCTCGAACAGACCGTTGAGAATGGAAATGGCTTTTTGGGCGTTCGCTTGACCCGTCTTGTCATTCGACGATGCCAGCAGCGACAAAGCATAGAACACCGCGGCTTCGTGGTCTTTTGGATAACGCTGATAGACCTTTTGCATGGCTTTGGAATACGCGAGAGCATATTTCTCGTGGTTGGCTTCGGCATAGTCATGGAAGAAGGCGGCCAGAGCATCGATGTAGTCGCGCTCACGCTTTGTCTTGGCGCCGATGGTTTGCGCCTTCTGGACCAATTCCCATCCGCGTTTGGACTCCTCCGCAGTGGGACGGCTCCACAACTGATGATAACGGCTGATGGATTGCCCCCAGTAGGCCATGGCGCATTGCGGATCTTTTTGCGCTACCTCCTCGAATTGATGGTCGGCAACTTCATATTCAAAGGAATGCAGCCAAGCCACGCCCCGCTCAAAAGCTTTCTGCACCGAGGCTGAACAGGAGGTAGGAAACGAGACTGTCCCAAGTCTCTCATGAGCATCAAGATGATGGTCATGGTCATCGGCCAGAAGGGACAGCGGCGACAGAAGCAATGCGAAAGTCAGCAATAGTGAATGTGTTTTCATGAGAGCAACTCTGGAAATAGTAGTTAGCCTTTAGCCCCGATGTAAAGAGGACGACGGTGAGAGTTCTTATCAACGACGCTCCCGCTGTCTTGAAATCATCCACGTCTCAACAGCGTATCCAATCATCAACCACTGGCAAGTGGCGATTAGAAGCAGGCAGCCTGCATCAACATAGGATGCGCAAACCAAGCCCCATGCAAATTGGCGAAAAACCATGCCATGCGACTCCGGGCAATCGCGCGAATGTGTTCAGTAATAAATCGAATGGCCATTTCTGGTCAGGGGTGGTACAGAGGATTAGACACCATCTCGTTGAACTGAAGTTCTGCACGATCTCTGTTGATCAGCGGAATCATCTTGGACATATAGGATTATATGAGATTCGGAGAAGCCTTCAATGCCGGAACATCGCTTCTTGGTTACGACGAACATGATCTGGCCGGTACTCTTGGCTCAGTAGCAACTTTATGAAAGCTTCCGGAGAACTTACTGCTTGATCTAGCCATTCATTTTTCATCAACGTTACTAGCAGAGCACATGAGCGAGCCTGACAGTTTATCGATCGCTCGGGGTTGAACTCGATATCTGTGAAGCCTGCATAACGGAAGATGTGAGTTCTGAGCCACTCCCGATGTTCATAAAGAGCCGTGATATAGAGCCAGTCGTAAAACACAGTCTTTGGTTCGAGTGGAAACCATAGATTCTCAAACTTAAATCCCTTGAGTGGACCTGATTCCTTTAGCCGTACGTCCTGTTTGGCGTCCCTAACATCTGCAACTGTATAAAGGTCTGTGTATGGCCCCCCACGCTCGAACACCTTGCTTCCCTGAAAGGCCGCCTCCAGAGGCGTATTCCCGAGGCGATCGTTGTGCACTCTCAAGTTAAACGAGCTCAGATGCCGACCAACTTTTTCTTCGGATTTTGTGGAGACTTCCAAAAGCGGAGAGTATCCTGCTTTGGCTGCTGCAGAGTGGAGCGCGACGATGTTTTTTTTCTTCTGAATGGGCGCAAAACCTGGATTCCATACGATCCGCATCGGCAGCTCTCTTACCAATTCCGATGAATCGGGTACTGGAATGAAAATTGGCCTTTCAGCCATGAGGGTAATTCCTTTATGAACCTCTAGATAAATCGGTACTTCAATTCGTTTGTCCTGCATGGCTCGAAAGAGCATCGGATGGCTCGTTCGAAAGCATAGATGCACGTATCTGTCGAGCCCCTTCCGGATATCTGCTTCATGGCTCCAGTCGTTCCCACCGGGAGCCGGTACCTCAATCCCCATTTTTCGGAGCATGGCAAGTGAATACAGCCCTCCATGCTCCTGAATCATCGGCAAGTTACGTCGATCTGTAAAGTGGTAAAAGCTGTTACGCCATACAACAAGAACGGATCTTTAATGGCCATAGGGTAGACAGTTTCAATGTAATCTTACCGCAGGCTTGGAACGCATGCCAAAGCTCAGGACCTGCTCGATGCGTAGTCAATTTTGAGCATTGTTTTCCGGCACTTGAATTCGAATCGAACTCTCTGACAGCTAGTTCCACTTGCCTGGTTGTGATCGCGTCCCACATCAAACACATTGCGCGATCAGCATTACTTCCTCGCCAAGTACTTCTTCCGCTCGCTCTCGGGAAATCGCTCAATCGCATAGCGAAGCATAGTGCGCGGCATGGCGGTGCAATGGGTGTTGAGGAATTTCTTCAAAGCAGCCAAGTCTTGTTTGCCCACTTCGCGCAGCATCCATCCGGTGGCTTTGTGGATCAGGTCTTCTTTATCCCGAAGCAGCATTCGGGCAAGCCTGAGGGTGTCGGAGATCTCGCCCTGGCGGATAAACCAAAGGGTGGAAACAATGGC
>DASZEU010000303.1:0-16380 GCA_035940535.1 Candidatus Angelobacter sp. | reverse complement strand
CACACCAGGAAAAGGCAAAGTTCGGTCGGCACAAATAGCTCCCAGGTCGTCACAAATGACAATCAGGTCGTCACAAACAGGCCTCAGGTCGTCACAAATGAGGGTCAGGTCGTCACAAATTCGCAGTCCGAAACCGGTAACTCCAATGTTTTCAACAACACTGCCTTTTCGAACGACCTTCCCAGCTTGATTTTTAGAATTTCCAGGGGCGGCTGCTTTGCCGCCGGCGTAGCGAAGATAGCGGATGAGCTTGTAGACTTGGGTGCCCCATCCTTTGTGCACTTCAGGAGGCTTTCATGTTGGGCCTATTCAATCTTGGTTTTTTGAGACTGCGTGCCTTTCCGCGCTGGATCGCCATTCTGCCCTTGCTTAACGCCCTTGCCTGCAATGGAGCCGGAGCGGTGGTCACAATTCCTAATCCAGCGGTGGATGAAACGACGGCGAAGTCGAAGGGCCAGGCGACCATGGTGGTTGCGGGCGGCTGTTTCTGGGGCATGCAGGCTGTGTTTGAACACGTAAAGGGAGTTCAAACTGTTACCGCAGGATATGCAGGTGGTGAGGCGAATACTGCTCATTATGAGATGGTCGGAACAGGAACAACCGGGCACGCGGAATCCGTCAAGATCGTCTATGATCCCTCGAAAATCTCTTACGGCCAGCTTTTAAAAGTGTTTTTCTCGGTTGCCCACAATCCCACGGAGTTAAACCGTCAGGGACCGGATGTTGGCATGGAGTATCGCTCGGTAATCTTTCATGCCAATGAAGAACAAAGACGAATCGCCCAGGCCTACATCGATCAGATCAATCAAGCCAAGGCCTTCTCTCAGCCCATTGTGACCCAGGTAGTTCCGCTCAAAGGCTTTTATCCAGCCGAGGCATATCATCAGGACTACGCTATCCATCATCCCGATGATGCCTATATCAAATTCAATGATCTTCCCAAAATAGAACACCTGCGGGAACAGCTTCCGGATCTCTATAGGGATATTCGGTAGAGAATCATTTCAGGATTTGGGCGTAGCACACATTCCCATGATTACTATTTCTTAGGCTGTGGGTTTGGTGGCGGAGGTGGCGGCTTCGGGGGTGGAGGAATTGGTTTGGGCATCGGGGGGTAGTTTGCAGCTTTATCTCTCCACAAACTCATGCCGCTTTAACTCCGTGATCTTGCAACACATGGTCCTCCCATTTCAGCAAAGTTTGTTTCTTATATTTAATCCATATACCTGCCTTTGAAATCTCCGCGGCTTTTTCATTCAGCCGAGTCAGTGTCGAAGCCGCAGAATCAGCATAGGTGGCATTCCAGAGATTTTTATATTCTTCTGCCAAGCGATTCCACTTGAAGTGTAGATCCGCACAATCAGAATACTTCTTTGGGTTTTGCATCACGAGTGTCACTAAACTCAAAGCTGCAGCCAATGCTGTAACGAGGGGCTTCGTCCATGCATAGTTTTGAGGAATCCAATTGGAGATGAGGGCGGCGGTGGCGCCAGAAGTCAACAACAATGTTGCCCAGGTCAACAAGTTTTGTAGAAGATTATAACGTCTGCCCATTTCAGCAAAATATAAGGCGCGAGTTTCCGCAGACAGCCACTGTTGCCAAAGATCATTTACTTGAAAGTCGGTCAACATAGTAATCCTGTTCATATTTTATCAAACGCCGATTGAAGTTCTGGGAACGAAAGTAATAATGCCATACGCCCTGCATCAACTGTGAATAGTATTCCGAATCCATCGACAAGAGTTCGGAGCACCGGCAGACACGCAGTTTTTATCTTTGGGCCGTACGCACCTGGCTTTCATTTCCAAGCGTGTCATACAACGGTTGGACCGGAATCACCTCGGCACTCTCATCTGCGACGGTTATAGCCAGCACGCGAATTTTGTCGTTGTCGGGCAAAGTCAGGGCACGAGCATTCGCCGGTAGAGCAATGCTGTAGGCGAACAGATATGAGTAGGAGTAAGGCTCGTTTGCGCCATCA
Organism: Candidatus Angelobacter sp.; assembly: GCA_035940535.1. Taxonomy (GTDB): domain Bacteria; phylum Acidobacteriota; class Terriglobia; order Terriglobales; family Acidobacteriaceae; genus Angelobacter. The sequence continues at coordinate 14,398 of DASZEU010000303.1, read as the reverse complement.
GGAGTGTGGTGGTGCGAGGTGTACCAAGCCAAGGACGAGCGCTTGATGAACCCTGGTGTAAGCCCTTTGTACTCCAGCGTCGTTCGCATTCGCGGGGGATTTACGACAGGCGCCCCCGGCCGGGGAGGAACCGGCTCTTGCTTCTTGTTCCAACTGCGGTTGTCCCACTGTCCGATAAAGCCGCCCCAATCTTGGATGGTCAGATCGACAGGTGTTTGGCCCACCTTAAACGAAGCTTTCTGATCGCCATCCGCCGAGGCAGCCAGAATGTACAGACGGTTGAACTTGCCGGCTGGCAGTGAGATGGTTTGTCCTTTCGCGACGACTGCGTTCGGTTTTCCATCCTGCGCGGAAGCGAGTTGGAAATGGATGCCAGAGTAGGCTAGATCGCGCGGCAGCATCTCGGCAGGCAGAGTATTGCCCAGGGCGTCGAAACCGCTTGAGGACTTAGAGCCATCGCTACTGGCAGCAGCAAGATCGTAGGACAAACTAACAGGTTGAGAACGTGGCGGGGCTGCCTTTTTCTGTGGTGGTGCCAGCTTCACTGCAAAGGTGCGCGGCTGATACGGACCTAGCGCGGTAATCAAGCTGCCCTTGGTCACAGCCGCCTTACTGGCTTCCATTGGCAGCTCTTGTGCGTTGATCTCCCTGGCGGCAGTCACGGGAGCAGCAAAGGTGATGCGTACGTCCTGGGCGGGCTTACCGTCGAGCTCGACTACACGCACAATGATCTCGTCGCTTTGCTCCGCCTTCTTCGTGGCCAGCACCCGAACGCGGTTGTTGTTGAGATGCATCAAGGAAAAGCTCTTGCTCAGAGGGCCTGCATGCTGGGCAGTCTGAAAGGCGATCAACGGCTGATTCAAGCGATGTGCCTGCCAGTCGGTCTGCTCTTTACGCCAGTCGCCAGCGTGGCCTGCCAAGCCGTAGACGAACTCGTGGTGTCCCCAGTCCTGCGTTGTCTGGTCGCTGTAGAACCTTCCATTGCCGTCGCCCAGACCGGGAGTGTAGATCAGAGTCAGGCGCAAGGTATTGTCGTCGGGCTTATCGGACCCATTCTTGCAATCGGAAAGAATGGTGACTCCGAATTCTCCGCTCTTGTCGGTCAGATCGAGCCATTGATGCGAGGGCACTTCAAATTTCTTGGGATCGTTATTGCCTCGTTGAATCGTTCCTATATCCCAGTTGTACGTCGCCTGGGGATTCGCTGCCGCCAGAGGAAATGTGGCTTTCAGAGCGGTCGCAGCCGTCTGCCAATCGATCACGTTGCTGAATTCCACGCGATTTCCCGCGTCACCGGCAGAGAGACGAATGGTCTGCACAAACCGCGAGCCCTCCGCTTCGCGCTCCACCTGCAAGGCCACGCGGACTGGACCATTTTCGATGATGCTGATTTTGGCGGGACCACCGAGATAAGAACGCGAGGGCTTTTGTTGGTCAGTCCAATCCATGTTCCAGGCAGGCCAATCATGGGGCTTCTCAGTTTGGAAAGCCAGCCGTAGCGGAGCTGAGAGGAGTTCCCGGTTGATGTGTTTATCGAAGACGCTGGCCAAGTCGCCGTTTTCATCGAGACGCAGGCGGTAGCGGCCATTTTCCAGAGACGACTGATCAACCCGCAGAGGAGTATCACCAGCAACACCACTGGACGGCCTGACATCGTAGACTGCGTAACCAACAGAAGGGACCTTGGCCAGAAACAGAATCTTTGCAGTTCCATCGGCTGCGCGTTGCAATTGTGTGGGGACTACGTTGCCATCGGGCCCGAAGACGAGAAGACCAGTAGCGGAAGGAACGTCGGCCTCCACCACGTCTTCCCGTTCGATGTTCAGCGGATTGTAGACCACGATCGGCGTGCCCTTGACTTGTGTGTCGAGCATGGAAGCAACAGCCTCTGTGGCGCTGGTCAGCACGCCGGCAAACTGGTTCATGGCCACAACATCGTCGTTCCAGGCAAACTCATAAGATTTGGGCGTGGCTGTGCCTGCCATGATGTCGTGAAACTGTCCTCCCATCACCAATGTCCAGGCATCATTCAGCCGTTGCTGCGGATACTCGCGTCCGCCCAGCCAAAGGGCGGCCACAGAGGCTTTTTCAGCGGCATCTGCCAGCAGTTCGTTCTTGCGGTTCCAGCGTTTCTGGTAAGCCTGAGAAGTCAACGAACCGGCAGAGTGTTCTGTCAATTCAAGGTCGCCCTGGTAGCGAGGGAAATGCGCGGCATTTTCGGGTGCGATATCCAAAAACATCTGATCGGCAGTGGCGGAGATCACCCGCAATGGACCATCACCCACCTGGATCTCTGGACCGGATGTAGAGGGAGGCGGCTGCGATCCTGGGAGGATTTGTTGCGCTGGCAGCACTGCTTTGCTTTTGGTTACGATGGCCTCCAGCAAGCGAACCGAAGGCTCGCGCGGCGCACCGCCAATATCGCCCACACCGTAATAATGGTAGTCGGTAAAGATTCCGCTGGCTTTGCCGTTCAGTGCGATGCGCTTGGGCCAATCCACGTAATCGCGCGCCTTGGAAGCGGGATCGCTCTTCGTGAGATCGTCTTTTACATCCCCGTTGTAACTGCCAGGATTCATGGCAGCCAGCACACCGTTGCCGTCCGGCCCTTGCCAAAAACCCAGATTGAAAGGAATTCCTATAGGCGTTTCTTCTACCGAGCCAGGACCTCCCACTTGGGCAGCAGAATGCCATGTGAGCTTCTGGGTGGAAAAGCCCTTGATTCCCGCATGGGCCAGGATGCTGGGCAACGACGCAGGAAAGCCAAAGCAATCGGGCAACATGTATTCGGCGCTGGCTTTGTTGAAGTCGCGGCGGAAATACTGGTTGCCGTAAAGAACCTGGCGGAAGATCGATTCAGCCGAGGGTCCGTTGACGTCGCTTTCCTCCATGGAGGAACCGGCTGGAAACCAGCGTCCGGCAGCAACAAACTGTTTCAGCTTGGCGTAATCAGCCGGGTAATACTCTTTCATCAGACGATAGCGATTTGCGCCGCTGAAATTAAAGATGTAGTGCGGGTATTTGCCAAACAGATCGAAGTTGTCATGCAGCGTCTTAGCCAGATATTCGCGAATGACTTGGGGATACTCCCAGCGCCACTCCGTATCAAGGTGCGCATAGCCCACCACGAACAGCGTAGGCTGCTTCGTCAAATCCAAATCCGGATCGGGCTTGGTTGATGATGTCGCGCTCGTCTTGGCCGCCTTGTTGGTCTTCGGAGTTTCAGCCATGAGCAGGCACACGAGTAGAGATGACGCCAAGAAAAATGCCGATAGCCTTGTTAATTTATGCACCACGAATAATTCTCCTGACTTGTAGCATCCGATAGTTATTGCCTCGATATTGCCGAATTAACTTCTACCATAATCTTGTCATCAAACGGAGCGCCGCGAAGAAGTTGATGGTAGAGCAATCGCGCGCGCGCGGAGTGAAGGACCTCAGGGATACATCAGTCGAAATAGTCGCAAATGGGGCACTCGCACCAAGCTGCATGGGTAGAATGCTTCGGATCTGCATGTAAGACCGAAATGTTGCCGGGGTTCCTCACTTCGCGCCTTTCAGTTAAATAATGCTGAGCATCCTAGTGGCGCTGCGTTCGGAATGACATATCGTAAAAAAGCACGAATTTACCGACTTTTACCAAATTCAACCAGGATGTAGCCCCGGAAGAAGCTACACCCTGGTTACTGCGCGCGTTTAGAAAACAACCTTCAGTGACAACTGCATTTGCCTCGGGAAATTCTGTTGAGTTGAACCGATCGTGCCGTATCCCGTAAACGATCCGGGCTGGCCCGCAATTACGCCTGTAACCGGCGAAATCGGTTGATTGGGATTGGCATTGTTGGGTCCGCCAAAAATAGGTGTATTGGTCAAGTTGAAGGCTTCAGCTTTGAATTGCAGATTCAAGCCTTCTCTCACTGCGAACTGCTTCCCGATGCCGAGCGCAAGCTGCGGCGCGTAGGGCGCACGAATGGCCCCCGATCTCGGAACGATAGTCAATGGTTGCCATGAGCGGGTTGGAATAGGAGCGAAGCAACCGGGTGTCTCGTTGTAAAGCCACTCGGTAAAAGTCTGGTGCGCGGGCAGAAGGTTATTGTTGTTCTGCGGACAATTGAAGGTGACGCCGGTGTTCAAGCCGATAGGTGTCCCGGAATCCGCAGTCAGGATCCATTCGGTATTCCAGTTGTTAATGAGCGTGCCCAGGATTCCTGAAGCATTGCTGGCCACGAGACCACCTTTCCCGACCGGCAGTCCCCAAACACCGCTGAATGCCAGATCAAACGTTCGGTCATTGCTATCGAGGTTATATACCGGATGGCTATCGAGGCATGTAGGGCAGTTTCCTTGAAGGTTGTTCAAATAACTGGTGGCCACCATGTTCTTGGACCAAGTGAACGAAGTAAGGAAGCTAAGGCCGCGAACCAGCACTCCGCTTCCTGAAAACCGCTTGTTGACCTTGACCTGCAAAGAGTTGTAGTCGGAATAGCCGACCGGCTCAGTGTTGGAAAATACCGTGCCATTGAATTGCGGGAACGGTTCCATCAGGATAAAAGCGCGCACGGTCTTCTGGCTTCCCAAGGTGCTGGCTGCGGGTAGCACGCCGAAGAATGGGTTGGGAACCAACTGGCTGCATACAGTTGGATTCGCCTGGCATTGAGCATTGATCGATGCTGGCAGCCCTTCGAGATTCGTGCCTACGCGAAGATTGGAGCTATAGCTCCCTACGTAAGCAGCATCCAGAATGATCTGGCCCGGCAACTCCCGCTGGAAGCCCAGCGAATACTGCTGCACGCGGCCAATCTTGCGGTTGCGCTGATCAAATGACTGGCCGTCACCCAAGGAGGAAAGCAGCCCCAGCGATGCGCCCGCGGGTTGCAATAATCCATTGGGATACGGGTTGCCAGAGTTGAACAGGTTGGTGGGCGTGACTCCGTTGTTTCCCACAGTTGCTTGAAAGTTGGTGGTCTGGGTAAAAGTAGTATTTCCACCCAACTCAAAGCCAAAGGCCCAAGAGACACCATAGCCGCCGCGAATCACGGTCTTGGGAGTAATGCCCCAGGAGACACCAACCTTGGGTGACCAGTGACCCCACTGGGTATCGTAAGGCGCACGTCCGTTGCCGATGAAGGTGAAGCCGCCCAAAATGGGATTGGGAATGTTGAACCCATTGGGAAGCGTATTGTTAGGTGGGAAGGTGATCTGGTTGGTGACCGGATTGACGCAGGTAAGACAGAAGCCCCCGTTAAGGTTGTTGTTGCGCTCATCGGGAGACAGCTCCGCATCCCAACGCAGTCCCAGGTTGAGTGTGAGGTTCTTCTTTACCTTCCAGTCATCCTGGAAATAAAACCCAAAGTAGGGGTAGCCTTCGTAAACTGGAGGCGTAAAGGGCACGTTCCCGCCCGAAGGTACGCCCAACAATAAGCTGGCAAGTCCAGCGCCATCGTTGTTGTTCTTGTTAGGATCTTTCTGGGTAAAGCCGTTGTCAAAGTTGAAGCGCCCGCCCGGACCGAATCCGTTCCCTTGGGAATCGCCCGCGCCGCAGCAGGGCACAGCGTAGACCTGCCAGAACGTCCCACCCATCCTGAAGGTGTGACTGCCATGAGTCTTGCTCACTGATCCAGCCAACTCAAACAACTCGTTTAACGGTGGATGCCCAAAGTCCGAAAATTCGCTGTTGCCGATAATGCTCGAAAGGCCGCCGACATTGATCTGTGGAGCCTGTTTTTTATCTGTTGTCGGAGGAACCGGGTAGCTGTTGATGCCCAGGTCTTGAGGGGTCAGCTTGGCCAATCCGGCTGCCAGGCCACCGTTCGGGGACCGGTCCTTGGCGCGGCTGAACGAAAAGCGCAGGTCGGCTAGCAGCGTAGAGCTGAAAGTATGAGTCAGGTCCACCAACTCATTCTGGAACGAACGGTAATTATTGATATTGCCGGTCTGGATGCGCGGGTCCGTGAACCCGGAATTGTTCCGAAACTCAGTCCCCGACCACCAGGTATAGCGCGCGTAAAGCCGGGTTTTATCCGAGAAGTTGTGATCGATGCGGATCATGGGCTGGTTGTATTGGTAACGACCAACGGTGTTGCCGATCAGATTGTTGTTGAATCCCAGTGCGTTGGCTTGAGGATAGAGAGCCAGAATCTTGAGACCAATCGGGCTGACGAGACCCGGCGGAATCACATCATTCTTTCCGTTGAATGAAAGTCGCTGACGGGTTTTGCAGCTTCCGTCTCCGTTGGTGGTTGCGCAGGCAAATGGATTGAAAATTCCTCCCGTAATGTTTTTCCCCGCCAGATAACCGCTCAGGTCCACGCTGCCATCGGGGTTCATCACCACTCCCGCCGGGACCGTGGTAGTGGTCGTAGGAATGGGCAGCACTTCGCGCCAGCCTTCAAAGCTGGCGAAGAAATAGGTTTTGTCCCTCTTGATCGGTCCGCCGAAGGTGCCGCCGAACTGATGTTGATTGTGGCCGCCTCTGGGCAGGTTCCTCTGGTTGCTCTGGAAAAAGTTGGCGTCCAGGACCGCGTTGCGCCAGTAATCAAACGCCGTCCCGTGCAAGGCATTGGTGCCGGCTTTGGTAATCACATTAATTGTGCCCCCGCCAACACGTCCGTAAGTTGCATCGTAGTTGTTGGTCTGGACTTTGAATTCCTCGACCGCATCCACATTAGGCGCGACAAACCACGATCCCCGTCCGGTGCTGGTCTGTTGCGAAATGTTGCCCCCATCCATGGTGAATTGGTTCAAGTTGTTGACCACGCCGTTGATCTGGTAGGCATTGGTCTGGTCCCAGCCTCGCGTCCCGGAATTCCCATTTGGCCCAAAGGTTGTGGTGGTAAAGCGCACACCTGGAGTAAGCGCCAGGAGCATATACACCTGCCGCCCATTCAAAGGCAGGTTTTGTATCTTCTCCGGATCCATGACAGTGCCGCCGGAGGCATCCGCGGTATTCACGGCCACGGCATCGGCCTTTACTTCCACCGTCTCCTGGGTTGGCCCCACTTGAAGTGCGAAGTTCACATTGGCCTTTTGCGATACGTCGATATTCACTCCGCTCTTCAGTTCTTTCTTGAATCCCTGGGCCTCGGCCGTCACGGTGTAGACGCCCGGTTGTACATACGGGATGGTAAAGTTGCCACTCCCATTGGTCTTGGTCGTATATTTTTGCTGCGGACCGGTTGCCGTAATGGTGACGTTAGGAACTACAGCCCCATGCTGGTCTGTAACTTGCCCAATGATTAAGCCGCGAAACTCCTGAGCGTGAAGCAGGCTGAATGAAAATAGAACGACGATCAGCCCGCACAAAGGTTTGATCAGGGAGTGGACACGATGGGTCATATCGAACCTTCCTTATTTTGAATTGCTGTATTCCGGATACGAACCGAATCCGCATGATTGATACTGGTTCCATGCTCACGTCGAGAGCATGATCAATGATGGCCGCTAGTATCGGCGCGTAAGCCCCTGCGCGAAATAGTAGACATGAAACATTTGTTGTACTAAAGCAACAATTTTGCGCCTCAGCAGAAACATGAACTGCACGCCTCGAGATGAGATTTGGCGTTGGGTAAGTCCACCTCGTCCATCTCGTCCATTCCGTCCATGCCTTCCATGCCTTCTGCACCGATCACCCGATAAACCCCCCGATTCATCCCTTGTCTATCCTCACGTTGCAGCGATATCATGCACCGTTCTTCCAAAGGTGAACTATGACGAATTCTTTCTCGTTTTGCAGCCAGGTTAGGCGCTTCGCCGTTTGTGCCCTGCTCTTGACCGTATTTCTTTGTGCAAGCGGCAGCGCCAGCCCTGTAGCCGACGACACCATCTCCATCGGAGTGGTGTTGCCCATCACCGGACGCGAGGGCAAGCCGGGGCAATTCCAAAAAGAAGGCATTGAACTCGCGATCAAGAAAATCAACGATGCCGGCGGGGTTTCGGTGAAGGGAAAGAAGATGCTGCTCAAGGAAGTCTTCTATGACGATGGCTCAGACTCGGCCAAGTCTGCGGCCCTGGCAGAGCGGGCCATGAGTTCCGACAATGTAACCGCAGTGCTAGGAGGGTATTCCACGGCGCTGGGCGAGGCCGAAGCCGTGATGCCCGACCGCTATCAGACTCCCTGGATCGCCACCGGCGCTGGGGCGACAAGCATCTTTGCTCACGGCTACCAATACACTTTTGGCGCGTTGAGCCCTGTCTCTCTGCTGGGTTCCATCACGGCTGAGTTCTTGGGCAGCCTCGTCGATCAAGGCAAGCTGAAGAAAGGGCTTAAGATCGCCCTGCTGGTCGAGAATACCGACCACGGCATTGACTACACTAATGGAATTCAGCAATGGATCAAGGAGCACCCCGGCTACTTCACCGTGGTCTTCAACGAGAAGTTCGAGCTGGGAGGGACCGACTTTTCCCCGCAGTTGCAGAAAGTCAAATCTGCAAGGGCTGACATCTTTTTGGGCGATGCTCATCTGCAGGACTACATCACCATGCACCGCCAATATCTGCAAAGCGGCATGCACCACCAGATGATAAGCTACGGCGCCCGTGGTCCAGAGGCCGCTGCCCGCACGGCGCTCGGCGACGGCATCAACTACATCTTTTCGGGAATCTGGTGGGCTGACAAACTGTCTTATCCCCAGGTGCAGCAATTCATCAAAGATTACAAAGCGTTCACCGGCCGTGATCCGGACTCCTGGTACGCTGCCACAGCTTATGACGCGATGCGCATTCTGGCGCAGGCCATCAGCCAGGCAGGATCAACGGATAGAACCAAGGTCCGCGATGCTCTCCGCAAGACAACCTTAAAAGATTCGCTGCTTCCCAGCGGAGTCCTGAAGTTTGGGACCAATGGCCAGGCCGGTTATCCATTTGTTATCGTGCAAAACCAACCTGGGAGCAAGAGAGAAATTGTCTACCCTAAGAATATGGCAACGGGTACTGCCATAGCACCGACACCGTGAGGGCGAATTCAACCATAGAGGCCACAAAGGAAAACCAAATCAAGATCAAAATCAAGAGCAAAACCCACCACGGAGACACAGCGTGGCGTAGCCACAACCAAAAGCTCAACGCTGATGAACGCTGATTTGAACTGATTGGCGCTGATGTGTGCTAGTCCGGCGCAAGCCGGACGCATGAAAATAACCCGCCGTTTCAACGGCGGGAAAGAAATTTGCGAGAAAAAGCAAGATTTTGAAGCACGTCGTAGTACAGAGGCACTGAGAAAAACACGGAGAAAGCCATCGTCAAACAAATATCAACCTCAAAATCTTGATTGATCAGTGTCGATCAGTTCCAATCAGCGGCATCAGTGTTAGGGTTTTGGTTGTGGCTCTGCTACGATGCTGCCTCTGTGGTTAAAGCCTTTCGCTAAGGCCTAAATGACTCTCGAAGATCTTTTAGATCCGCTTATCTCGGCGTTGTTGCTGGCTGGCATTTATGCTGCCATGTCCGTGGGCATGACCATCATCTATGGCGTCATGAAGATTGTGAACCTGTCTCATGCCAGCTTCATGATGCTTGGCGCTTACTTTGCTTATGAACTGTTTGAGCGGTTCCACATCGACCCTGTGCTGGGAGCGGTGGTGGCGCTTCCGGTGTTCTTCCTGTTTGGCATGGGCGTCTACTGGGTGCTGGTGCGATGGCTGCCTAAGTCCAACCAGCCCACCTTGTCGTCACTGCTGTTGATGTTTGGTCTTTCGCTTGTATTGCAGAACATCGCCTACCTGATCTGGAAAAACGAAGATCGCTCCATTACCACTTCGTACACTCTCTCGGCGTTTCATTTCGGTCCTCTCGATATTTCCAAAGTGCGTGTGATCGTATTTGTGGCCGCCGTGATCTCAATCATTGTCCTGCAAATTGCGCTGCGGCGAAGTTGGTTTGGAAGAGGCATGCGTTCCTTGGTCCAGAATCCTTATGCCTCGCAAATTGTTGGAGTCGATGATCGCAGAACCAGCATGTTGACCTTTGGCTTAGGTACGGCCTTTGCCGGATTCGCCGGCGCTCTGCTGGCGCTGCTCTTTTCTTTCAGCCCGGATTTTGGCCGGCCTTTCCTGCTGCGCTCCTTCGTCATTATCGTCCTTGGAGGACTGGAGTCTTTCTCCGGCGTGGCTCTTGGGGCGTTAGTTCTGGCTTTGGTTGAATCCTACAGCATCTTCATCCCTCATATAGAAGCCAGCTATCAGCCGGCTATCTCCTATTTGTTGCTGGTCGTGGTCTTGTTGTTTCTTCCTAAAGGAATAGCAGGCCTGCTGGAAAGGAAATGGCGGTCAGGATGAAAGCTGCCATTTCGAGTCTTTCTATCAAGACCACTCTGCCGCTCGTCCTGTTGCTGGTGCTGCTGATTCTGCCCACAGCGGGGCTTAAGTCCAACCTTATCCGTATCCTATTTATTACATTCGTGTGGACGATCACCAGCATTGCCTGGAACCTGGTGGGTGGTTTTACCGGTCAGGTCTCCTTCGGGTTTGCCGTCTTTTACGGTCTGGGCGCTTACACTGCCGGACTGTTGATCAACGCTGGCGGCAGTCCCTACTTGGGATTCATCGAGGCCGCTGCCATCGCCGCGCTTGCATCGTTTCTTATTGGGCTGCCTACGTTTCGGCTGCGCGGCCCTTATTTCGCCATTGCCACCATCGGAGTCACCGAAGCCGTGCGCGTGATCATGGGCAACCTTAATATCACCGGCGGAGCCAGCGGTTTGAGTATCATCGAACATCGCCAGTTTCGGCAGGTCGAGCACTATTACACTGCCCTGATGGCGGTTGCGCTGGCAGTCGTGGTTTCAATCTTGATCGCCAGGAGCCGCTTTGGCCTGGCCTTACGGGCCATCAAGCAGGATGAAGACGCAGCCGCCGCACTCGGTGTAAATCCCTATCAAACGAAGCTATGGGTACACGCGATTGCCGCCGCTCTGACCGGGGTTGCTGGTGCTCTTCATGCTCGCTACGCTGTGTTCATCGATCCGAGTGGCGGCCCGGGCGGCGTCTTTGCCTTTCAGACCGGGATTTCCATCCTGCTGATGCCAGTCATTGGAGGCATTGGCACTGTATGGGGGCCGGTGCTGGGTGGGATGGTTTTTGGCATCGTAGAAGAAGAGTTGGTCGTCAATTTCCCTAATGTTCATCTTCTGCTCTATGGAATATTGTTAATCTTGATCATCCTGCTGGAACCCGGTGGTCTGGCCGGCCTGCTGCAAAGACTTTTTGGGCTTCTTAGGAGACCAAGTGGCGATTCTAAAGGTTAACGCCCTTACCAAATATTTTGGAGGCGTGGCCGCGCTCAAAGACGTTAGTTTTGAAATTCCTGAAAAGCGGATTTGCGGTTTCATTGGTCCCAATGGCGCCGGAAAGACTACGCTCTTCAGTTTGATCACCGGGGCGATTCGTCCGTCCGTAGGGCGTGTTCAGTTGCGCGGGCGAGACGTGACGGGAATGAGTTCTTCCTCCCTGGTGAGGATGGGCATCGCGCGCACCCATCAAATCGTTCGTCCGTTTCGAGCGATGACCGTGCTTGAGAATGTCCAACTTGCTGTGCATTTCGGACGACAGGGAATCGGCAGCACTTCCCACGCAAAAGACAAGGCCATGGAAGCTCTCAAGCTTGTCCACCTTGACCCCAAAGCGCACCTCCTGGCCTCGGTGCTTTCTTTGGGAGAACAGAAGCGCTTGGAAGTTGCGCGGGCCCTTGCCACCAGCCCCGATCTGTTGCTGCTCGACGAAGTTTGCGGCGGGTTGGCTGCGTCGGAGACCGCAGAGATGCTGGAACTTTTGCAGCAGATTCGCGCGCGTGGCGCAACCATTATGTATGTGGAACACGACATGAAAGCAGTCATGTCAGTCTGCGACCGCATCACTGTCCTGAACTTCGGACAAAAACTGGCGGAAGGCAGGCCCGAAGAGATTCAGAATAACGAGCAAGTCATTGAGGCTTATCTGGGGAAAGCGAATTTGGGAAATGGATTCGGAATCCTTTAGGGGCGTTCCGTAAACGTTACGCGGCACTGGAAAGGAAGTTCCAGCTGATGAAAACAAAACCGAATGGTCTGGAAAAGCATGGGGTTTCCGAGGAAAGGCCACTGCGTTCGGTTGCGAAAAGGCAGTACCAGCCTGCTGAACAGATAGACTTTGGAACTGGTTTTCATACGGATAGTCATGCCCCGATTCGTTACGAGACACGATATGGACCGAATCGTCAGCATGATGTCTTTTACCTTAGTAGTTATATCCACGACGCTACATTTCGAATCGACGAGCTGGATCTGCGTCGCAAGTCACTTTTTCTTCCGCTGAACCGAGATCGGTGGGAGCTTTATCGAGGAGTTGGTGATTTGGTCTCTATTCGCAGCGAGCTGACCATTTCCCGGGTGGTGTCGCTGCGACTGGAACTGGGACACTCGTCTCTACTCCGAAAGAAATTCCTTCGAGCCCCAAAGGTGACTATCTTCCACTTGCACACAGTGAGTGAGCAATGGGAGGGTTCTGACGACGAGGAGATCATCATTGATTTTAGCTATCACGCCAGACTTCGCCTTCGTGTCGGCCTAGAGTTCAGAATTACCCTGCGAGATTTAGCTACGCGCCAGAGCTCCTAAAAATCATATTTTATGATAATCTGATTCTATGAAGGAAAAGGCCATCACTGTCACTAAAGCTGCGCGCAATTTTGCTGATTGCATTAACCGCGCGCATTATCAAGACATCACTTTTGTGCTCCTCAAGAATGGCCTGCCATTCGCTCGCCTGAGTCCAGCTAGCGAGAAAGTTTGTACGGGACGTGATTTAGCCCAGGCTCTGGATGATGTTGACCTGCCGGCGAGCGCAGCAAAAGCATGGCGGCGTGATTTGCGAGCTGCGCGAAAAATCCTCAAGCCACCGGTGAATCGATGGCAATAATGTTGGATGCTGACGTGATCATTCGCGGTGAGAAAGGGACCTTTGATTTTCGTGCGTGGGTCAATTCCCTCCAAGATGAACAATTTGAAATTGCAGCAATTACAGTTGCCGAACTCTGGCATGGGGTGGAACGGGCTACGGGAGCCCACAAAGCGCGACGCAGGAACTATCTTCAAAATGCCTTAGAGTCATTGCCGATCATTCCCTATACAGAGGAAACGGCATATCACCATGCACGGATATGGGCTGAACTGGAGTCTTCAGGGAAGATGATCGGTTTTTATGACTTGATTGTCGGTGCTCTGGCCTTGGAACGCGACAACCAAGTGGCTACCTTCAACAGCCGGCACTTCACTCAGATATCGGGGCTGAGGGTCATTGAACCCAAGTTATAAAAAGCCTCGCTCATGATGCCCGAACCACTCCTCATCGCCGAAAACCTCGAAGTCCGTTACGGCGCAGTGCAAGTCCTCTGGGGAGTCTCGTTTTCCGTCGCCACGGGCCAGGTCACCTGCATCATCGGCTCCAACGGCGCTGGAAAGACGAGCACCTTGAACGCCATCGCTGGAGTCCTGCCGATCCGGTCGGGAAATCTCTGGCTGCGAGGCGAGAATATTACCGCTCTGCCGACAACCGAGCGGGTCAAGCATCACATCAGCCTTGTGCCGGAAGGGCGCCAATTGTGGCCGGGAATGTCAGTGGAAGAAAATCTACTGATGGGCTGCTTCCTTCCTACCTTACGTAGCTATGCTCACTCCCGTCTTACAAGAATTTACGATTTGTTCCCGCGCCTGAAAGAAAGAAGACATCAATTGGCCGGTACATTATCGGGCGGCGAACAGCAGATGTGCGCCATCGGACGCGGACTCATGCCCGAACCGCAGCTCCTGATGCTCGACGAACCATCGCTAGGTTTAGCTCCTAGACTGGTAGAAGAAATCTTCGAGATGGTCCGCAACATCGCTAACCAGGGTGTGACCATCCTGCTGGTAGGGCAAAATGTGAACTACACCCTCCAGGTCTCCGACTACGGCTACGTCATGGAGGTAGGCCGCATCACTCTCGAAGGCCCGTCGAACATGCTAGCCTGCAATGATCATGTCCGCCATGCCTACCTGGGGGTATGACCTTGTAGCCGGACGGAGGAGCATAATGCGAGTCGGCATTTTGGGTTCAGGGTTGATGGGCGGCAAGCTCGGAACGATCTTCGCGCGAGTTGGACATGAAGTCGTATTCAGTTATGCGCGGGGCAAAGAGAAACTCAAGAAGCTGGCAAGCGATGCTCAAGGCAATGCACGCGCCGGCACTCCAAGCGAGGCCGCGAAAGAAGCGGACGCCGTCCTGCTGGCCGTGCATTGGTCCCGAATTGATGGGCAACGGTTTTAGCCATTGGTGCAAGATTCCAATGCCTTAACGTTCGTTCTCATGCCGCGAAGATGCTCCCATTTTTGCCCTTACCTTGGACTTTCTCAACCTGCGAAATTGGTTGATCTCAACTGCTCCCTCCGGGA
>DASZEU010000302.1:0-2681 GCA_035940535.1 Candidatus Angelobacter sp. | reverse complement strand
CCAATCCAGCTTGGAACGGGCGAAGCTCTCTGGTGAGTTGGGGTCGGGAATATGCTCCTGTTCCTCAACTGAGCTGAATCGGGCAAACCGAGCGAACTCAGCCCGCCTGCCTTCAGTTACCGCAGATCTCAATTCGCCGCCGAAGTCACAGAAAAACAAGAACGGCGTTCTTGCACCGAATTCTTCTCCCATAAAAAGCAAGGGTGGGGATGGCGCGAGCAGCAAAATAGTCATCGCTGCCTTCACAGCCTCTTCATCCGCAAGTTCTAGGATTCGCTCGCCGAAGGCCCGGTTTCCTATTTGATCGTGATTTTGCAGAAATGAAACGAAAGCGGTCGGTGGCAAAGTATAACTGAGCTGCCCGCGGACCGCGCCGCGGTAAACGGAAACCTCACCCTGATAAGCGAAACCCTCGGCGAGACAACGGCCCAGTTGTCGAATCGGCTGTTGCGCATAGTCAGAGTAATATCCGTCGGTCTCTCCAGTGAGTACAACATGCAGCGCGTGATGGATGTCATCATTCCACTGGGCGTTATACCAACGCGGGCGAGTTTTCTCATCGCGCTCCAGGTAGTGCGCATCGTTGTCATCGTTTTCAAGCACTAGGTGGACGAAGCGGTTGGGTCCAAAAGCGTTTCTAACTGTTTCCGCCAATTCAGTAAGAATGTCGGGAGTGGAATCATCGAAAATCGCATGCACCGCGTCCAGACGTAGTCCGTCGAAGTGGTATTCCTCGAGCCAGTACAGAGCATTGTGGATAAAGAAGTCTCGAACCACACGCGACCCCTCGCCATCAAAATTAATCGCGTCGCCCCAAGGCGTGCTATGCCGATCGGTGAAAAACTGTGGAGAATACGCACTCAGATAGTTCCCCTCGGGGCCGAAGTGGTTGTAGACAACATCAAGAAATACCATCAACCCTTTTGCGTGGGCTGCCTGCACCAACCGTTTCAGGTCTTCCGGCCGTTCGTATGAACTATCGGGGGCATAAGGTAGCACGCCGTCGTAGCCCCAGTTTCGAGTTCCGGGGAAATCCGAGACTGGCATGAGTTCGACCGCCGTGATTCCCAGGTCAGCCAGGTAATCGAGTCGCTGTTGGGCTCCCGCAAAGGTAC
Organism: Candidatus Angelobacter sp.; assembly: GCA_035940535.1. Classification (GTDB taxonomy): domain Bacteria; phylum Acidobacteriota; class Terriglobia; order Terriglobales; family Acidobacteriaceae; genus Angelobacter. The sequence continues at coordinate 1,566 of DASZEU010000302.1, read as the reverse complement.
CTTCTGGCGTGAAGGTACCTACATGAAGCTCATAGATAACTGTTTCTTGCCAAGGTCTTCCGAGCCAGGCTTGATCTTCCCATTCGAAGGCCGCGGGGTCGACGACCTCGCTTGGTCCATGCACGTCTGAAGGCTGAAAACGAGATGCCGGATCCGGCACTTTCGACTGGCCGCCAATCTGGTACTGGTAAAGCGAGCCGGCCTTAGCCTGATCGGTGACCAGTTCAAACCAGCCTTCACTTTGTCTTGACAAGGACAGTTGATGCGATTCCGGATTACAGAGCAGTATCTCGACGCTTCTCGCTTTCGGCGCCCACAGCCGGAACCGAACGCTGCCATCGTCACGGCGCTCCGCTCCGAATGGCATGGCGTGGCTACGCTTCACGCCGCCGGTCCTGGCTACGCACCTGATTTCCCATGCGCTCTTGCAGCAAGACCAAAGACCGCGCTTGTAACGGATAGCTTGTCCCAGCATCGTAGAACGTGGGAGCACCATTCGCGGTTTGGCATGACGTGTCGACCAAAGCTACCCAGCCCCTTCCCACCGCAAACACCGGCAATTGGAAAGGGACTTGTTCATGGTAGGCATTCATCAAAATTAAAAAATTCTCATCGCTGAGGGGACGCCCTCGTTCATCTGCCTCTCCAAGCCCTTCTCCCGAAAGAAACACTCCCAGGCTTCGGGCTGATTCTTGTCCCCATTCCTCATCGGTCATTTCGCGACCATTGGGCATCAACCAAAGAATATCCTTGACGCCGAAACCTTTAATCGCTCGTCCTTGAAAGAAATTGCGGCGACGGAAAACAGGATGATCCTTGCGCAAAGCGATCACACGCCGGACGAATGCCAACAACTCCAAGTCAGCCGATCCCTGATCCCAATTGATCCAGCTGATCTCATTGTCCTGACAATAAGCATTGTTGTTTCCCTGCTGGGTATGGCCGATGGGATCACCGCCCAGCAGCATGGGCACTCCCTGCGACAATAACAGTGTGGCTAGAAAATTACGTTTTTGCTGATTCCGGAGTGCTTTCACGTTCTGGTCGTCTGTAGGTCCTTCGACTCCACAATTCCAGCTCCGGTTGTTGTCGCTACCGTCGCGGTTTTCCTCGCCGTTGGCTTCGTTGTGTTTCTGGTTGTAACTGACCAAGTCCTGCAGGGTTAAACCGTCGTGAGCGGTGACAAAATTGATGCTGGCATAGGGCCGCCGTCCGCTGCGCGCGTACAGATCACTTGACCCAGTAATTCGGTAGGCCAGCTCTCCAATCTGTCCACCATCTCCTTTCCAATAGGACCGCACCGCATCACGGTAGCGATCATTCCATTCGGCCCAGCCTACCGGGAATTTGCCTACTTGGTAGCCGCCCTCACCCAAGTCCCACGGCTCCGCGATTAGTTTGACCTGAGACAACACCGGATCCTGGTGGATGATGTCAAGGAATGCGCCGAGGCGATCTACCTCATGCAGTTCACGCGCCAGAGTCGCGGCCAAGTCGAAGCGGAAGCCGTCCACATGCATGTCGAGGACCCAATAGCGAAGGCTGTCCATGATGAGTTGCAGAACC
>DASZEU010000301.1:0-4137 GCA_035940535.1 Candidatus Angelobacter sp. | reverse complement strand
TATCGTTTTGCGCAACCACCACTGCGCCCCCGCCGATGGAGGAGGCATTATCGATAGACTTCGAATAAGTGTATGTACCACCCAGAGAAAGTCCATGACGCATGCGCTTGCGTACCCTGAGCGTACCGGAGTGCAGTATCGATGAACCATCCGACGATTCGAAGAGAAAAGGCTGCGTACCGGCGATGGGCTGGCCGTTGGCGTCGAGACTTGGGGCGCGCACGATATCCAGGTGCGTGCCTTTCGATCCGGTGTAGCCGATGTTGATAACCCAATCGGTTTTCACTTCCTGTTGAATATTCAGATTCCACGATTGCACAGAGGCCAGGCGGTAATTGCGATCTACAGCATAGCTGTTGGTGATGGCGGAATTGTTGGAGGGAAAACCGTTTTGCAAACTCAGTGCCGTAGGAGTGGTTGCTGGGTTGGTCTCAGTAAAGGCAAACGGAGGCTGAAAACCAAGCTGCGTAGCCAGCGCAGCATATTGGCCGAGGTTGTAATTCAGGCCATATCCAGCCCGGACCACAGTTTTGGACCAGGGCTTCCAGGCAATGCCCAGGCGCGGGGCAAAATTGTTGCGGTTGGGATCAATGACTCCATCAGAAAACTTGCCCGTAAATGGTCCGCTCTGGCCGGCCTGCACAGGGGCCACTGCTGTAAATCCGGGAGCAATATCGAGATTGACCAGCTTATTGTTAGTCTCGGTAAAAGGCGCGATGTACTCGTAACGCAGACCCAGGTTCAGAGTAAGGTTCTTGGCTGCGCGCCAGTTGTCCTGGACATAAAGATTGAATGAGTTGCCGCGGAAGTGGTAATTCTCAGCGCCAAACTGGATCGAGGTCTGTTGCGCAAAGCCCAGGAGAAAATCGGCGAAGGGAAGGCCGTTGTGAAATTTTCCGTCTGAACCGATTCCGCCGGTAGACAATCCGGTAAAGACAAAAGTTCCGCGGGCGTTGGAGGCATTACTCAGATCGATGAGTTGATGCCGGAAATCGCCACCCCAACTCCAGCCATGTTTACCGTGGGTCCACGTTACCGAGTCGCTGATTGTATAGTTTTGGTCGGTGCGGAAAACCGGCGCGAGATCCTGCAAGCTGCTGAATTCGGGCGAAAGGTTGATGTTGGGCAGACCGAAGTCGGTAGGCAGAGGAGAGACACCGGCAATTCCCAACTGCGCTTCAATATTATTTTGGCTTGTGAAATTGTTGAGCCGGTTGTTTCCACTGTGGTTGTAGTTGAAGCGCAGCGAATTCAGGAAGACGCCCTTATTAAGGTTATAGCCAAAGTTACCGTTGTAGTTGTGGACCGTCTGCTGGCCGCCAAGTCCAGGGAAAGGATTCAGCAAGGTATTGCGAATGTTGTTGTAGCTGAATCCGCCATTCATGCTCTGTGACCAGTGGGACTTTTCTTTCGGCTTGTTACTGCCATTCTGGTTGGAGTTATTTTGTTGTTGCTGCTGCCGCTGTTGCCGGGCGCGTCCACCACTGCCGCCGCGTCCACCGCCAAAAGCCCCAAACATGCCTACGGGATCGGAGCCAAAGCTGTGATTGAAACGCAGAAACATGGTATCGGTATCAGTGCGGTTGGCGGAAACAAAATGAAAATTCTGACTGCTCCCCGGAAGGTTCGGTTGAGGAATGAATTGCAGCAGTCCAGCGGCGGCGGGGTTGATCGCCGGAACCATGTTGTTCGCAAATTGCGTATGCGTGGTGGGATTGAAAATGGCTACGGGTAACTGTGAGAAATCGCCAGAACGTTCCGCCAGCGTGGGCACCGTAGAAAAGACGTCGTAAGGATTGGTGCCACGAGTGCCCGTATAGGAACCAAAGAGAAACGTCTTGGTCCCGCCATGGTAGACATGAGGAATGTTGAGAGGCCCGCCCATGGTGATGCCGAAACGGTTTTGCGAATAGCTGGCCTTTTCTGCCGGCTGGCCAGTCAGGGAATAGGGGCGAGCATCGAGCGCGGAACCGCCATAGTTATAGAAGAAAGCGCCATGCGGCTTGTTGATATTGAAATTGCGAAAGCCCCGGCCTCCACCGAACCCGCCCGGCCCCCCGAAGCCGCCGCCTGGACCGCCGCCCATCATAATGATCATGGGACCGCCACCACCCTGGAAGTTTCCGCCCCGTCCGGATTGGTCGCGCATTTCAGCGATCCTGTCCTGAATTTCACCGGGATCGAATGTAGGCTGCTCGCTACGCCCCATTGCCCCGGAGACCGCGACCGATTCGGTATTGCTTTCAGCAGCCAACCCGGCGTTGGGGAGACCAGCGCCGGCCAGTGAGGATGAATCCGGGGAAGCTGCTCCCGGCGTTCCGGCCCCATCTCCGGCGGCCAGAGAGAGCCTCTGCATTCCCAGCCCGGCAATTGCGCCAGCAAGCTGATTGCCCTGATCGCTTGCTTGCTGCTGTTGCGCATCTCTCTGCGCACGGGAAAGAAGGACCATCGCAAGATCGGCGCGTCCATTGCGGTTTTCAGCGTTGATCAGAATTTCCTGGGTTATGGGAGCGAAGGCGGAAAACTCTGCTCGCACCACATAGCGTCCTTTGCTGCTGACTTCAAGCTTGAAGCTGCCATCCACATCGGTAGAGGTGATGTATTTCTTGCCCGTAAGCGTATTAGCTGCGCTTACAGTGACACCGGGAAGAGGTACATTGCCAGATTTCACTGTGCCCGCAATCACGCCGAAGGGAGCGGCTTCCTGCGCCCATAACGATGGGATGAGAAACAGGCTCAGGATGAGGCAGTACGTTGCAAAGACGGCGAGCCTGAGGATCCACGGCCAGCGAGGCCAGGTTGCGCGATCCATGGCCAGTCCGGCAAAGCTATCGGGGCGCGACTTTTGCATGGTGTCCACAGGGGTTAATTATTGTGGCGGAGTCTGGCCGGTAGACTTTTCAGGCTGCTGGCTTTCCGGTTTTTTGGGCTCGGTCCCCTTGCCGTTACCAGTGCCTGAACCAGAACCTTGACCGTTACTCTGGCCATTGCCCATGCCACCCATCATGCGGGGGCGTCCGGTGCGTAGCTCCTTGGCGACAAAGACATTATCTTTCAACTCGCCGGGGCCGGCGACGAAATCTCCCACCTTAATGTCTGTGAGGGTAATACTCTCTCCACCTTTTTTGAATGATGTATTTTCGTCCACTTCGATGTCCTGGGTTTGGCCATCGGGACGAGCAATGGTGAGCTTGGTTTCATTGATGGCCTTGACTTCGCCGGCAATAAACTTTTTGCCCATATCTTCGCGATTCAACTGCCTGCCACCCATGCCTCCCTGGATGCGTTGCGCCATCTCTGGAGGCACAACACCAACCATGCCGGCTTCGACTGCATTGCCATTAATCTGGCCGCGAGCGAAGACGATTTCGTCAACTTTAATGTCTTCCGCCTTGATGGGCTGGCGCTGCTTGGTTACACGCGTGTTGGCGCCGATTTTGATGGTAATTGGATCACCGCCGCTGAGCGGAATCACGGTGAGGAAATCCTTGTTGACCGATGTCACTTTGCCAACGACCATCTCACCGGGAGGCCGATTATTGCCCCGGTCTTGCGTTTCTGCCTGAGGGAAAGCCAACGTAATGCTGCAAGCCACCAGGATCGATATATAAAGGATATGCTTCATCTTTTTCCTCCAAGGAGGTGACGAGAACGGCTGTTTGTCAGTATAAGTGCGGTTCATCGGTGCTCCTGTAAAGAACCATTAAGGCAGACATCATTTCAGTATATGGGTTTACAGAAAAAGAACACTGCGAAAAACGAGACTGGCAGATTTGATGTTAGCCGCTACAATGCTGAGCAGGTTACGTCAGGAGGTTGAAATGCATTCCAGGATTCGCATCATCTCGATTGTTGGGCGTTTGAGTCTGCTATTACTGCTGGTTTTGAGTTCGGCAGCCTTGAAGGAGACAACATCGAGCGAATCGCTCGAGGATTTATGGGTACGTTACGATGCGGCAGTGGTAGACTCTGCTACCTACCGGCATGAGAATCTTCGCCGCCTGTTTCCGTTGAGATTTGATCCCGCGACTATGAACACGCCGGTGGTCACCCTTACTGGTTATGATTACCCACTTGGTCCGCAGACATTGAGCCGCTATATATGGGTGACAGAGGTCCCGGAGGTGCAACAGAAGT
>DASZEU010000300.1:0-5943 GCA_035940535.1 Candidatus Angelobacter sp. | reverse complement strand
ATTTCCTTAGCTGAACAGTATTTGGAATTAAGTGCTAAATCCGTCGCCGCTGCCGTAAAGCAAGTTTGCATTAGGGTCATGGCGTATTTTAGATAATGGCGAAGAACAATCCTGAAAGCCAGCTCAGCCCAGCAATCTCTTTAAATCCAATAACTTAGACGGCATATTCCTTTGCCATTCAATGCTTGTTGGCACCGCTAAACCTCTCTTTATTACCATTCGGGGAAACCTGCTTAGTACTGTCCAAGGCAACGCATAATATACCTTTGAGTAAATACCTCGTTGTGTTTGGGTAGACAGGTGTAAATCACCGGCGCCAATCAGGGCGCAAGGAGAAGGCAAAAAACGATGCATAAGCCAGTCAAGTATGCCGAAAAAGTTGTAACCGTTGCCGCTAGAGGCGCTTGGGCGGTTTTTTCAAAACTCAACAGTATCCGTCCTAACCCCTCGTTTACTCCTAAGTGGTCCGACAAACCTCTTCTGAAATCCTGGGAGAAAACCAAGCCTCCGCTAGGCTGGCCGCGCAGTACCGACTCTCTGTGCCCCAAATGCGTACCTGAAATTCGCCAGCAAATCCTGGATGGCAAGCTGCCCCACGAGGTCCTGCTCAATGAAAAAATCGGCGAGCTCAAAGCGCAAATCGTGGAACGCGATGGCAAGATTCTGATGGTCAAAGATTGTCCTACCCACGGCCACTTTGAAGACGTTATGGCCATGGACACCAATTTTTTCCGCCATCTCGAAGAGGTCTTCCCGGGCCGCGACATTCCCGCCCACAACGACGAGAAGCTGCACAACCACGGAACCAGCACCGTAAAGCATGGGCGTGGATCGGTACTCACCATCGACCTGACTAATCGCTGCAATATGATGTGCGATCCCTGCTTCATGGACGCCAATCAGGTCGGCTTTGTGCACGAGCTTACTTGGGACGAGATCAAGACGCTGCTCGATAACGCGATCTCGATCAAGCCGCGACGCCAAATGTCGGTCCAGTTCTCCGGTGGCGAACCGACGCTATCACCATACTTCCTCGATGCTGTCCGCTATGCCCGCGAGGTTGGCTACAACTCAGTGCAGGCCGCCACGAACGGAATTGAATTTGCGAAGTCCCCTGAATTCTGCCGCCAAGCCGCAGAAGCCGGTCTTCGTTACGCCTATTTGCAGTTTGATGGCATCGGCAATGCCGCCAACTCCCATCGCCAGGTTGGCAACTTGTTTGATGTAAAGCTGCGCGCCATTCACAATCTGCATGAGGCCGGTGTTGATATCGTCCCGGTTACGACCATTATCAACAGCATCAATAATGAGCAGGTTGGACGCATTATTCAGTTTGCTCTCGACAATCCCAAGACCATCAGCTTTCTAAGCTTCCAGCCGGTTTCCTTTACCGGACGCGATGAAGAGATTACCGATGATCGCCGCAAGGCCCAGCGCTATACCCTCAGCCATCTCGCTCATGACGTAAAGAACCAGACTGGATTGGGTGAGCCTGCCCGCGATTGGTTCCCAATCTCGTTCATGTCAACCTTCTCTGATTGGGCCGACCTGACGCATGGCCCCAACGCCGACTGGGGACAATTGAGCTGCGGATGCCATCCGAACTGCGGTGTTGGCATGGCCGTAATGATTGATAAAGAAACCAAAGAAGCCAAACCGGTTACTGCATTCCTCAATGGCGACCGGCTGGCCCGGGACGTGGCCCGAGTCAACGATGCAGGTCGCGGCAAGTTCCTCTCGGTTGTGGGCATGGCGTTGGCGGTCATGCGGAATTACGATCCGTTCCAGTCACCCACCCATTTCAAGCTCACCGATCTGCTGAAGAAGTTCGATAAGACCTTTGGCGCGACCAAGAATACGCAGAAGAAGTACGGAAGCGTTTCTGGCGAACGGACGATCGATGACATCGAGAGGCGGCGCACCGATCGCTGGAACTTCCTCTTTATCGCCGGCATGTGGTTCCAGGACCTTTACAACTACGATTTCCGGCGCACCGAGCAATGCATTATCCCCTATGCCACTCAGGAAGGCGAGATCAGCTTCTGCGCCTACAATACCGGCGTGGGATGGCGGAACATCATCGAAAAGATGCACATGACCGCCACGCTTACCAAATGGTATGAGGAGCATGGCCGCCATGAGATCTTTGCCGGCGGCAAGGCTGTCGGGCTGACCGAAGCCGAGCACAAGCTGCGCCTGAACGAAGATCATGTCCACGCTGGCCGCAATACCACCCTCGATGAGCTTGGTATTGCCAAGACCGCTCGCGAAGAAAAGCTGCGCGCCCGCGACGAGAAACTGAAAAAGAGCGCCGAAGATGCCCGCATGGAGAAACTCTATCGCGAGCACATTCTAAAAGAGCCCCAGCCGACCGGTGGGTTTATTCCTCTTAACTCGATCGCCCCTGCCGCTCCCAAAGCCGTTCAAGAAGAGAAGAAAGAAGAAGTCTTTGGCGATTAACAAGCTCCAATAAAATCAACTCCAAAAGGCCGCTCTTGCAGCGGCCTTTTTATTGCTAAAATCCACCATCATGCGCCTGCTTCCAATTTCAATTGTCCTGGCCCTGCTGATATTGTCAGGTTGTAATCTTTGGAGTCCGGCCAAAGAACCGAAGTGGACAAATGCTACTGCGGCGGAAAATTTCGAGCGGCTGATGTGGAAGGCCATCCAGGACAAAGATTGGCCGCTGGTAGAGCGCCATCTGGCTCCGGTATTCGTCGGCGCCGGGCCTCGGGGCGAAACCCTGGATCATGCAAGTTGGATCGAGTATTGGAAGAAAGCCCAATTGCAGGACTTCTCAATGGGAGAGTTCAGCAGCCAGCCCGACGGGCCGGATATGGTTGCATCCTACGTACTGCATTTCACCGGAACAGAAACCGGCCAAGCAGTTCCCGCGAAGGGGCTTCGCATCGTTTCGGTTTGGCAGGAGTTGAAGGGTGGATGGGTCCTGACTTCTCAGTCAGCCACTCCCATCCTTTAGATCATGGCAGCGACAGCAAAATCAGTACCAGCAGAATGCTTTGATGGCACATCACGCCGCCGTTTTCGCCAGCGCCTGCTGCACTGGTTTGACCGCGAACAGCGTAAGCTACCCTGGCGGGGAGAGACTGATCCTTATCGCATCCTGCTGTCAGAAATCATGTTGCAGCAGACGCGCGTAGCTGTGGTTGAAGACCGGTACCGGCTTTTTCTAGACCAATTTCCCAACATAGAGCAACTTGCCCAAGCCAGCGAAGAGTCCGTTCTGGCCGCCTGGAGTGGATTGGGTTATTACCGCCGCGCCCGTTCTCTCCATGCTGCCGCCAAAGTGGTTGCGCAAAATAATTCTTTCCCACGCTCTTCCATCGAACTGGCAGAGCTTCCAGGTGTGGGCCGTTACACCGCAGCAGCCGTGGCCAGCATTGCCTTCGGCGAGCCGGCGGCAGTTGTAGATGGCAACGTGCAGCGGGTGATAGGGCGTGTTACCGGCAAACAACTCCCGGTAAAGGAGTGCTGGGAAACAGCACAGGTGCTATTGCATCCGCGCCGTCCGGGCGACTTCAACCAAGCGATGATGGAGTTGGGCGCTGTGGTGTGCCTGCCAGCCAATCCTGCTTGCGACCGCTGTCCAGTCATAGACTTCTGCCAGTTGCGCGGAGCGGAGCCACGCACGGCGCAACAGCCGCGCAAAAAAGCCACGCTAGCATACCTGTTTGCCCAAAGAAAAAACCATGTCCTTTTGCGGCAACGGACGCAAAGTGCATCGTTGATGCCCGGAATGTGGGAATTGCCTGAGATGAAAGTTCCAAAAAGAATGACAAGAAAGCCGCTTCTGCAACTCCGGCACTCGATCACCAACACCGACTACCGCGTCCTGATTTTTGCGGAGAACGGGCACAAACCGCTTAACCAGAACATCGAAAAACGAGATAGCGGACGATGGGTGTCGTTGTTATCCGTGAGAGATTTGGCGCTAACCGGCCTGACCAGCAAAATTCTGCGAGGCCTTGGCTTACTGCCCACGAATGCACGTACATCCTTGTAAAATCCGCGCAGCAGGCCGGGTTTTCCACTACTGCGCGCGAGGCACTTCGCTCATCAATGCCAGCAGGTTCTGCTCGGTGTCATGAAAAAAAGTCATCCACAGGTCGTAATTGGGCATTCTGGCCACGATGTGCGGCTGGTCTACAAATTGCGCGCCACTTGCGGTCATCTTCTGATGGGCTGCCTGAATGTCGGGCACCGTAAGGTAGAGGATCGAGCCGGGATGGTCGAACTCCGGCTTCTCGGGCCGCGCCAGCATCAGCCGGACTCCACCGCAATCAAAAAAGGCCATGCCGCTGGCGCTGAATAGGAGAGGCAGGCCAAGTGTGTCCCGGTAAAAGGCTGTGGCGCGATCCAGGTCGTGTATGTTCACGGCAATTTGGCCGATGCGGGAGATTCCAATGCTGACGGTTGCGGTGCTCATTGTATTTTGCCTTTCCCGAATCAATTAGTTAGTATAGCTAACTATATTTTATGGTTGAAAGCAAGAAAAAAAATGAGCGGCCGGAAAAGGCCGCAGAGATTGCCGGCCGGCTCCATTCGGCCGCCATCCATCTTCTTCGCCGGTTACGGGTGCGTGATCTGGCCAGCGGTATTGGCCCTGCGCAGCTCTCGGCGCTTTCAGTCCTGGTTTTCGGCGGTCCACGATCGCTTGGCGAACTGGCGGAGGCCGAACAGGTACGTCCTCCCACGATGAGTCGTATCGTGGAGGGCCTGGAGAGGGAAGGTCTAGCAAGGCGGCGCACAACAGAAGACAAGCGGCGCATCCGCCTGGAGGCGACGAATAAGGGCACAAAGATTCTGCACGAGGGACGCAAGCGACGGGTAGAGTCATTGGCGGTTGTGCTGCAATCTCTTACCGAATCAGAAATAAGACGACTCGGGGAACTGACTGACTTACTGGAGCAAGTATTGCGGAAGCTCTAGCTGATTTATTGACGAATGATATTGCGCGCAATATCATTCATTAGTGGCCGTTTCGTATGTGATTGACACGGATGTGCTGGTTGCAGCTTTGCGTAGCGACCGTGGAGCATCCCGGCAGCTCTTGATCGCCGCCTTAGATCGACGATTTGAACTACTGCTTTCTGTTCCTTTGACACTTGAATATGAAGCGGTTCTAACTCGGCCTGAACACTTGGCCGCGTGCGCGTTGAGCAAGCGGGAGCTGGAAAGAATCCTTGATGACATAGTGGCCGTGGCCAAACCCGTTAGACTTGATTTTCGATGGCGACCTGCACTATCTGACCCTGACGATGAAATGGTGTTGGAAACAGCTATCAACGGAAAGGCAGACGACATTGTTACTTTCAATCAACGCGATTTCGAACACGCGAGCAGGAGCTTTGATTGTGCTGTGATACTTCCGTTAAGTGCGCTACAACAGATTAGGAGTTCAGTTCAATGAGAAGAAGTAATTTTGCATTGCGTCTACAACCCTCATTGTTAGAGGAGGCGCGCAAAGCTGCGGAACAGGAAGGCGTAGCCTTGAATCAACTCATCAATGTCGCTGTGGCGGAAAAAGTCTCGGCTTTGCGTACAGAAGATTATTTCCGGGAGCGCGCACGCCGAGCCAATCGCGCTGAGACTCTGCGCATTCTGGCTCGTGCCGGAAAGGGCAATCCTCCGCTGCCTGGCGATGAACTCCCCCTGGATTGGGAAGAGAAGGCGGAAACGAAAAGGCCAATGCGGACTGTTGCTGCTGGCAGATCGACTAGAAGGGCGAGCAAGAAGGTCCGCTAAATGCTCTTTCAGCTATTCCGCGCCTGAATATCGGAATATGGTCTGGCCCGGCACGCTGTCGTCCCTCAGCCATTGGCCCAGCGCGTTAGCGTCGGCAAGAGCGTATCGCAGAAAGCGGGGGGCGCCTTTTCTCTGCCAATATCGCGATGCGTAAGAAGAGACTTTTACTCCCGACCG
>DASZEU010000299.1:0-5992 GCA_035940535.1 Candidatus Angelobacter sp. | reverse complement strand
TGCTGAGTGCTGACTGCTTTTGTGTTATGTTTGCATCTTAGGAGACACAACAATCAAAATGACAATTCCCTCGCAGCCCAACATTCGCTTGATTAATATGCCCGACTATCGGGAGGGTTACGCCAACTCTGTGCAGGTGCGGGTCAGCGTATGGGATTTCCTGCTGGTATTTGGCCGTCTACAGCAGCAAACCAGTTCTGAAGTTGAAGTGCATAATTTTCAGGGCATCTATTTAAGCCCGCAGCAAGCCAAGGCCCTGGTGACCATCCTCGATCAAAACATAATTCAATACGAGAAGACCTTTGGCGAGATCAAGCTTGATCCCAATATGACGCCCCCAGGACCCATCAATTAATCGAATCGACAAAATGATCGGTCCAAAGGTCGCGATCAAGCGATCGCATAGACAGCAGTTCGGATTCTCCCGGCTTGTCCCGACTGGCCGTGGACCAACTGACCTGTCACCGTTGGCCGTGGATCACCCGATCTCTCCCGGCTGGCCGTGGATCACCCGACTGCAAATCTTCGCAATTATTTTTATCGGCATCCTCGCTCTCCATGCCCCTCTGTTACGGCTTCCGTTCTTCTGGGACGAAGCCGGCTTCTACGTGCCTGCGGCCCACGAACTCGCCACCTTACACAAGGTCATACCCACGACCACAGTTGACGCGGGACATCCTCCTCTGCCCGCCGCGTATCTCGCCCTATGGCTCTCCCTGAGTGGATGGAAGCCTGCCGTCGCTCGCATTGCCATGCTGCTGGTGGCGGCTTTCGCCTTGTACAATGTCTTTCTGCTCGCGCGCCGCATCGCCAATCTTCCTGTAGCCTTGGCATCCACCATAGCCACAGCTTTGTATCCCGTCTTCTTCGCCCAGAGTTCTCTGACCCATGCGGACCTGCCGGCTGCTGCATTTACGCTCTGGGGCATTCGTCTGAGCGTAGAACGCCGACTCTGGAAGAGTCAGATAGCCTTCTCTTTAGCCGCGCTCTGCAAGGAGACAGCGGTGATCACGCCGATCGCAGTTGCTATCTGGGAATTTTTTCTGGCACCCGAAAGAGATGCCGGGAGATTTCGTCGCGCAGCCATCTGCCTCATCCCTGTAGTTCCCCTTCTGCTCTGGCTCTTCTACCATCACCATGCAACCGGACGATTCTTCGGCGACGCGAGCTTTTATCAATACAACGTAAGCAATGTATTGAGCCCTCTGCGGTTCATCCTGGCGCTGGCTTCCCGGCTGTGGCAACTGCTGGGCGCAATGGGGATGCTAGCCTTGACCGCAGCCACCATCTCTGCGATGTGGTTCCCTGCTCTCAAGGACCCCGCCAATAATAATGGACTGGAGCGGCCCCGCATTGCCATTCCTATTCAATTGCAATTCGCGCTGATCATGCTGGCGCACTTGCTGGCATTCTCTTTGGTGGGCGGCGCCTTGCTCACCCGCTATTTGCTGCCTGCTTTTCCGTTGGTGATCATCATCGGCATGTCGACTTTGCGGCGGCGTATCTCCCGTTGGGAATGGCCGGCAGCCTTGATAGTGATTTTCTTTGTGCTGTCGCTCTTCTTTGATCCGCCCTACAAGTTCGCGCCGGAGGACAATCTTACTTATAAGGATTTCGTTGAACTCCATGTCCAGGCCGCCCATTTCTTGGCCAAGCATGAACAGAAAGCCACTGTGCTGACGGCATGGCCGGCGGTCGATGAACTGCGATATCCCTATCTCGGCTACGTCGCCAGCCCCTTTCCAACCATAGCGATCAAAGACTTCACCGTCGAAGAGATGCTCAAAGCCCGCCAGATGCGCAACCAATATCAGGTGGCCTATCTGTTTTCCACCAAGTACGACCGGCCAGCATGGTTCACCTCCACCTTCTGGACAGCCCTCAACCGCCGCTATTTCGACTATCATACCGACGTCGATCCCGAAACCGCAGCCCAATTCCTGGGCGGCAATATCGTCTACCTGGCCCGCCGTAAAGCCGAGTGGGTCGCAATCATCGAACTCGAACAACCCGCCACCAGCGTCAGGAATGAATTGCCAGGATTGCCAGAAGTGCCATAATTGCCAAGATTGAGAATCAAAGCCTAATGACTAAAGGCTAAGGGCTAAAGGGCTCCTTTATCACACATTGCAAATCGCATATTGCTATGCCGTAATAATCAGGGTTAAGAGTGCCTTCCTGTTTGCATTGACTTTCCTTAATCCACGCCATTAGGATGCAACCAAAGCACTCATTTGTACGTACCTTGGTGTACGGAGGGGACTATGAGCCTGAGATCGTTTATATCCAAGCAGTTCATTGATGTTATTGACTGGGTTGAACCCGGCGATGGGATTCTTGCCTATCGATATCCAATGCAGGACCGCGAGATCCAGAACGGCGGCCAGCTTACCGTCCGCGATTCGCAGCTTGCCCTGTTCGTGAACGAAGGCAAAGTTGCCGACCAATTCACGCCCGGCCTTTACAAGCTCACCACCCAAACGCTCCCCATCCTGACCTATTTGAAGAACTGGGACAAGGCATTCCAATCGCCGTTCAAGTCCGACGTCTTCTTCTTCTCCACGCGCACCCAGGTGGACCAACACTGGGGCACGCCGACGCCTATCACGATTCGAGACAAGGAGTTCGGCGCTGTTCGCGTTCGCGCCTTTGGTATTTATGCTTATCACATTGTTGATGCCAAGGTCTTCTATGAAAAAATCAGCGGCACGCGCGAGCAATACATGGTCGCAGACCTCGAAGGCCAGCTCCGCAACACCATCATCGGCACGCTGACCAATACTTTTGCCCAGAGCAATGTTCCTTTCCTCGATATGGCCGCCAATCAGACGGAACTGGGCCAGAAAGTGGCCGGACTGCTGGCGCCGGGATTTACGAATTTCGGCCTGAGCCTGGACACGTTTGTGGTGGAGAACTTGTCGCTGCCCGACGAGCTGCAAAAAATCCTCGACCAGCGCATCAGCATGAACATGATTGGCGACATGGGCCGGTACACCCAGTTCCAGGTAGCGCAGGCCATGCCTATTGCCGCAGCCAACGAAGGCTCAGGCGGCGCTGGATTAGGAGCAGGATTGGGAGTTGGCCTGGGAATGGCGCAGGCCATGATGGGCTCTATGAGGCAAGCCACCGGAGGCGGAGAACCTCCTGCTCCCGCGGGACCTGCTGCCGGCGGAGCGCCCGGCGGTGGCACGGCCGTTGCCGGAGCCGAAACCAAGTTTTGCGTGGAGTGCGGCAAGCCCATGCCGCGCGCCGGCAAGTTCTGTCCGGAGTGCGGAAAACCACAGCAATAATGCCCACCGCGCATATAACTGGAATTGAATGGATTGTGGAGGCCTACGGCTGCGGCCAAGAGCCCCTCAGCAACCTTGATACTCTAAAGGCCTTGTTCGCCCGCATGGTGTGCGAGATTGGCCTGCACCCTTGCGGCCAAGAGCAGTGGCAGCAGTTTCCGCACTCGGGTGGAATTACCGGTCTTTGTTTGCTCTCCGAATCCCATCTTGCCTGCCATACATTTCCTGAATTCGGTTCGCTCTGCCTGAATCTGTTTTGCTGCCGTACACGGCCGGAGTGGGATTTTCGAAGCTGTCTGGAGCAAACCTTTGGCGCGACGGTGGTCAACGTGCGGCGATTGGAGCGTCCCTACTTTGCCGTGCCTACGGCAGTCGCGAATCCCGCATCTTCGATATCGTCTTACGCTGCCAGGGAGTCAGCGTCCGAGTGACCGAACGCACTTCTAACTGCCCCAATTGCGGCGCTCCTATCTCTTTCCGCTGGTCCAGCAGCGTGCAGACCGTCTGCACCTACTGCAAATCAATCCTGGTACGTACCGATGTCGATCTGAAAAAAGTCGGTGAAGTTGCCGACCTTCCGCCGGATGCTTCGCCGATCCAGATCAATACCGAGGGCACCTACGGCAATCATTCGTTTGTCGTGGTCGGGCGCATCATCTACCAGTACGAACAGGGCGGATGGAACGAGTGGCACATCGTCTTTAACGATGGCAAAGACGGTTGGCTCTCCGACGCGCAGGATGAATACATGATCTCCTTCGCTCAAAACATTCCCAATCTTCCATCGCAATCAGATGCAAAGCTGGGAAGGAGCTATCAGTGGAATGGCGTTCAGTTCACGGTGACCTCCCTCACCCTGGCTCACTACTCTGGAGTTGAGGGCGAGCTGCCCTTTCAATACTGGGACAAGCAGGATGTGATCTTTGTCGATCTGCGCTCCCACGGAAGCGATTTCGCGACTCTGGATTACAGTGACGAAAAGCCCGTCTTGTACCTGGGCAAAGCTGTTGATTTTGACGATTTGAAGCTCATGAACACCCGCAAGTTTGAGAGTTGGTAAATGGCGGAAACTGGCCCTAAAAAAGAAGTTCCTACAGTCAGCGTGCGTTCCCTGAGTTGCCCCAATTGCGGGGCCACAGTGACCATACGCTCTTTCGGCCAGGCCATAAACGTGGTCTGCGGCAGTTGCCATTCGATACTAGACGCACAAGACCCCAACGTTCAGGTCTTGCAGAAGTTCTCCGCTGCCATGAAGTTCCAGCCTCTCATTCCTCTTGGATCAAGAGGTAAATTGCGCGGAACTGTTTATGAAGTGATTGGCTTTCAGCGCCGCCAGATCACTGTGGATGGCGAAAAATATGGTTGGGGTGAGTACGTTCTTTTCAATCCCTATAAAGGCTTTCGCTATCTCACGGAGTATGACGGCCATTGGAACGACGTTGCGCCGCTCCGCACCTTGCCCAACACTACATTTCCGACTGGCCCCGTAAATTACCTGGGGCAGACGTATAAACATTTTCAAACCGCGCACGCAGCAACCATCTTTGTGATCGGTGAGTTTCCCTGGCAGGTGCGCGTAGACGAGACCGTCACCGTATGCGATTATGTCGCGCCTCCGCGCGTGCTCTCTTCTGAAACAACCAGCGACAAAGAAGTGACCTGGTCGCTGGGAGAGTACATGAACGGCGGCGATCTCTGGAAGGCATTTTCACTTCCCGGCCATCCGCCTACTACCGTTGGCGTCTATGAAAACCAGCCTTCGCCTTTGAGCGCCACTAGTAGGACCATCTGGAAGACCTGCGGTCTCTTGCTGGTGGGCGCGCTGCTCCTGTTCATCATCAATACAGCCCTTGCCAAGAACAAAACTGTTTTCACCAAAGCTTACGTTTTTGATACGAATGACCCCGCGGGAGAGCACTCGTTTGTAACCGATACCTTCGAATTCACTGGCAGCCGTGCAGCGCCTGTAAAAGTCGAGAGCTACGCTAATTTGGACAACAACTGGCTCTACCTGAATTACGCCTTGGTCAACGATGACACCGGCCAAACCTACGACTTTGGGCGCGAGGTCAGCTACTACTCCGGTTACGATTCAGACGGTTCCTGGACAGAAGGCTCTCGTCGCGATTCCCTAATCATTCCCAGCGTTCCTCCTGGACATTATTTCTTGCGGATTGAACCGGAGAGCGATCGCAAGCCAGGAAGGATCTCCTATACCGTTACCGTCACCCACGACTATCCTGTGGGCTATTGGCTTTGGATCGCGGCCGGGTTGCTGGTAGTCCCGGCGGTCCTGGTAACTTGGCGATCCATCAATTTCGAACATCTGCGCTGGCAAGAAAGCGACCATGCCTCTCATTCGGGGCTGGTTTCGGCTTTATCCGCTATGTCTTCTGGAGATAACGAATGATTCGCAAGCTTTATTTGATCTACGGGCTCGGGGTGCTGGGCTTCCTTGGGGCTGCCCAGTTCGGTGGCTGGAGCCTCTCACAAGTGAACCAAATGAAAGTTGTCCCCAAATCCGTCCGCGACAATCCCGGCTCGTATCGCTCGGTTTACGGCTATTACCATCATTACACCGGAGGAAAATAAATGGACCAACTCATGCACAATGTGACCAACGCCCTGGTGTTTGCATTTGTGGGTATCTTCATCTTCGTGATCGCGTTCTTCATCATAGACAAGCTCACGCCCTACCATCT
>DASZEU010000298.1:0-2416 GCA_035940535.1 Candidatus Angelobacter sp. | reverse complement strand
CGGATGGAACTGCACTCCCAAAATATCCGCTGCACGATGATCTCACCTGGCGCGATTGCCACAGAACTGTCGGAGAGCAGTTCGGACGAAGCGACCAGAAAGAATTTGCGCGAGTTCATGAAAATGGCCATCCCGGCGAACGCAATCGCGAGAGCCATCGCTTACGCAATCGAGCAGCCGGTCGAGGTGGAAGTCGATGAGATGGTCATCCGCCCAACCGTACAGGACTTCTAACGCGGGTAAGCGCGAAGCATTAGCCGGTTCGGACGTGGACAAAGGGCAAGATTCTATGGGCAAAAGACTCGCACTGCTGACGATTCGCCTGTTCGTGTCGGTAAATCTTCTGTATGCCGCCATCTTTCTCAAGTTGGCAGGGGTGCCAGGTTCGGTGGCCCTGTTCACGCAGATGTCGCAGGCAGTCGATGGGTTGGTATCTCCACCGGTATTTCGGCTAGGGTCAGGAGCCTTCGAGACGGTGGTGGCGATCCTGCTGCTGATCCCGAAGACAGCAAGGTTGGCAGCGGGATTGATTGTTGTCTGGATGACTGCGGTAATTCTGAGTCACATTTTCGTGTTGGGATATGGCTGGTTCTTTGTCGATGCCCTCATCGTGATGGTGCTGGCTGTCATTTATCTCTTGCTGACACGCGCGCACCCCCATTGGGGAAACTTGGAGTCGGATATCCATGCTTATCCATGTTCACTCGATTGCCGAGAGCGGTGAAGCGATATCCATTTAACCTGTTCATTAACTAAAAGGGAGCTCTAGTGTTGCCGCCCTTCAGCTATTGAGAGGCTCCGAAAAGGACTGGCGTCGTCATGGTTTCAATCCGGGCTGCCATTTCTTCGGCGGGGATGCGGTTGGGGGTCTGAAACCAGCGGCGCGCGGCTCCAAAAACGGCCCAGGCCGCGGTGGTCGCCAGCAGCGCCCCATCGACACCGGGTGCAATCCCGTGATGGGCAAGGCCTTCCTTGAACATGTCCTCGACGACAGGGATGATGGAGCCTTCAAGCGCTATCCGAGCCAACTGACTGGGACAGCCGATTGTCTCAACAAGATAGTCGCAGACGCCGAGTGCAATAGCGCGCAATGCTCCATTACAGTCGGTAAAGGTGATGCCGCGGCGCTCTATCAGACTGCGAAAGCGTGACTCTGTCATGGCCTGCAGCAGCGCCTTCTTGTCTGGATAGTGCAGGTAAAAGGTGGCCCGGTTCAACGTGGCCTCGGCGGCGATTTCCTGAACGGAGATGTCCTCGAACTCCTTATTTTTCAATAACCTTTCCAGTGAATCCATTAGCATGCGGCGGCTGCGCAGAATGCGCGGATCCGTCGTTTCGGCCTCGGGTTGGAGAAGCTGGGCCATTCCTATATTGATGAGAGCATAACTGTTTATAGACCAAAGCGACAGTTGTTTATTTTCTTTGAATCAACATATGTCGTTTATTAATCATATGTCGTGCAGGAGGAATTCTCAATGTCAACGCTACTCCATATTGATTCCAGCCCACTCTACGGTCGGTCAGTCTCCCGTGAGTTGACCGCTGCGTTCGTCACTCAATGGAAGGCTTCGCACCCGGATGGAACGGTGGTCGACCGCGACCTCAACGCCACAACAATCCCGCCAATCAGTGCGGAATGGGTCGGTGCCGCTTACACGCCGGAACAGGCCCGCACTCCGCAGCAGGAGGCATTGCTTTCTCTCTCCGACTCCCTGCTGGCCGAATTGGACCAGGCCGATGAGTTCGTCATCGGAGTGCCAATGCATAACTTTGGCGTGCCTTCCGTGCTCAAGCTATGGATCGACCAGATTGCGCGGGTCGGCAGGACCTTTTCTTACGGGGAGAGAGGGCCAAAGGGCCTGATCGTCGGCAAGAAGGCGACCTTCATCATCGCAACGGGCGGGATCTACGACGCCCAGACGCAGATGGCCTCGTTTAATTTCGTGGAGCCGTATCTGCGGTCCGTATTTGGTTTTCTTGGCGTGACGGACGCGACCTTCCTCACCGCGGGGGGGACCAGTGTGTTGAACCAGGGGCATGACCGGAACAGGTTTCTTGCCCCGCACCTTCAGGCCGTACAGACGCACGCGCAGACCTTCCAGGGAGATCACGCATGAAAATTACTTCAATTATTGCTCGCTACTTGCTGGGTCTGATCTTTACGGTCTTTGGGCTGAATGGCTTTCTCAACTTCATCCACCAGCCGCCCCCGGCGAATCCGCTCGCGATTCAGTTTCTTGTCTCCGTCAGCGAGTCGCATTTTGCCGCGTTTTTCTTCGCACTGCAGGTGCTCGGTGGGCTGCTGCTGCTTTCGGGCTACTTCGTACCACTTGCGCTGACCGTGTTGGCGGCGGAGCTCTACAACATCCTTGCGTTTCACCTGACGCTTGCGCCGGCGAGCATTGGTCCGGCTCTG
>DASZEU010000297.1:0-9384 GCA_035940535.1 Candidatus Angelobacter sp. | reverse complement strand
CTCGCCGGGAACGCCCCAACGAGGGTACAGGACAGGGAAGATTTTTTCATGGCACGATCGCCAACTCCGCATTTCCCTCGGCTCACTCCCTGTTGACATGGTCCATTGCCAGTGTAGTTGCCCATGAATACCCAGGGCCTTTTACCAAGGTGCTCGCCTATGGTCTGGCCATCGGGGTCAGCGTGGCCAGAGTTACCGGCAGGGATCACTTCCCCAGCGATGTGATTGCCGGCAGCGCCATGGGCTGGCTTATTGGGCGCCAGGTTTATTCCCGTCATCAGGATGCAGACCCTACAGCCGCCGCGTATGGAACGTTCGTCAAAGATGCGCCTCCCGAGACCAGCAAGGGCTCTTCCGACAGCGTTTTTTCTAATTATGTTCCAATTGATAGTTGGATCTATCCAGCCTTTGAGCGTCTTGCTGCTCTGGGCGCAGTGCCCAGTGGATTCCTGGGAATGAGGCCCTGGACGCGCCGGGAGTGCGCCCGCCTGCTGGAAGAATCAGACGAGTATGTAGACGCCTCTTCCAACGACGAAGCCTCGCGGCTCGTATCGGCTCTGCAGCGGGAGTTCGCAGTTGAACTTGGCGGGACAGAAACGAGCTATGTAGGCGTCGATTCTGTTTATGCTCGCGCCATGTCCATATCTGGCCCGCCACTTACCGATGGTTACCACTTCAACAAGACCATTCCCTACGATTATGGGCGCCCTTATGAGCGAGGCCTGAATTTCATCAGCGGCTATTCCAGCAGCGGCTCCGCCGGTCCGCTCGGATTTTACATGCGCGGTGAGTTTGACCATGCGCCTTCGGCTCCTGGCGTTTCCCAGGCAGTACAAAACCAACTGCAGATCGCCGACTCAAAACCCGTGGTCCAGCCGGCAACCCCCATTGCGGCCTTCAACCGGTTTCATCTCATCGAAGCGTATGTATCACTCAACATAAAGGGCTGGCAGACATCTTTTGGCAAGCAAAGCCTGTGGCTCGGTCCGACCAGGGATCCGTTCAGCTTCAGCAACAACGCCGATCCACTCTATATGTTTCGAGTCGATCAAACGACTCCCCGGAAGCTGCCCGGCTTTGCAGGGCTCCTTGGACCGTATCGCATTGAATTCTTCTTTGGCGAGGTCAGCGGGCACCACTATATCAATGCCGTCAATGGCGGTCCTTTTTCCGTCGGCAGAAGTCTTGCAAAACAGCCGATGATGCACGCCGAAAAGATCAGCTTCAAACCTACACCCAACTTCGAATTTGGCGTGAGTGTATCGACCATGTGGGGCGGTCCTGGGGTTCCTATCAATTTGGGGGAAGTCAGAAGGACCCTGACAACCTTCACCAACCCCAGTGGGGGAGCGTTTGCCGTTGATCCTGGCGATCGGAACTCTTACTTCAACTGGAGCTATCGCATTCCCGGCCTGCGAAAATATCTGATGATCTACGAGGACTCATTTTCCGAAGATGAGATCTCTCCTATTGGCTATCCCCGCCGCTCAGCGCAGAATCCAGGAATCTACCTCACCCAGCTTCCCAAGCTCCCCCGTATGGATTTCCGCTTTGAAGGCGGTTATACCGATCTCCCTAACCTGATCCAGCCTCCTGCAGGTGGGTTCTACTACTGGAATATCGGTTATCTGGATGGCCACACCAACAAGGGCAATATCATGGGCAGCACCATCGGCCGCCAGGGAGTCAGCTTCCGCGCAGCCACCACCTATTGGCTTGCCTCCGACAAGACCATCCAGCTTTCGTATCGGAACATGCAGACCAACAAGTTTCTTCAAGGCGGCAATCTGCGAGACGTTCAACTGCGCTCCGATTGGAGCTTTAAGCCGAGTCTGTCAATGTCCAGTTTTGTACAATATGAGTGGTGGAACTTTCCTCTCTTAACTGCGGGCAACAAACAAAACAATTTCACAGCATCGCTCCAGCTCACCTATTGGCCACATTGGCGATTGAATGGCCGAAACTGACACATTGAGGTTCATACGTAGTGGCGGCTTCTACAAAAACAGAGCCAGTGCGGCAGCCACCAGTAAGGCGACTGCCCAAAGTAGATCAAAGTTGAGCCAAGCGCGCTGCAGCAGGGCCAGCCCGAATTTTTCGTAGGAGAGATAGAACAGCAGCGCCAATGCTCCAGTTACAAGCAAGAGGCTAAGAGTATGGAGCGCAATGGCCAGCCCGAGGACTGTTGGAGTTGCCCCCATTGGAATAGCTTGCGCGTGGTGCATGGAGTGATCCATTCCAAGCATGGGCTGCGCCAATAAGATAGGCGCGAGCATCAGGCCAGCGCCATGCGCAGAAGCCATGAGGAACGACCAAAAGAACAAGTCTTTGCCTCCAGCCTTCATGCGTGCGCCTCGTGGGTGGCTGGAGCGGAACAGGCGATATCCGCCAAGTGTGAATAGAACGGACGCGACCACGATCCTGACCATGCCGTGAGAAAATGTGTCCTGCACAAATTGCAGCACTATCAAGACCAGGGAGATTGCAGCAGCGTGGCCAAGGGCAATCGGCAGCAACGCTCTGACTATGGCCGTGCGGCTTTTTTCCTGCAACCCTAGCGACAGGGCGAAGAGCCATCCCATTCCGGGGTTCAGGCCGTGGTAAACCCCAAGCAGGCACAGCGTCATCCACGGCCAGAATTGCGTCACGGATAGCAGTAGAAGTCCGAGGATGCATCACCGCCTTCAAGCCTGACCTGATGGCTGCGGAGATCGCCGAAGTCGACAAAGAAGTTTGGATCGAGCTTCATGATTCCATTGGAGTCGAGATCCAGCTTAACCATCCAACCATCGATGCCATCAGGGTAAAACTGCTTATCCCACGATGCGTAGAGGGAATTGGTGAAGTATATACGGTGTCCGTCGCGGCTGATTTCCACCATTTGCGGACCGCCATTCAATGGCTTGTTGGGTTGCGATGGATGAGCAGCGCGCCGCACAATGCCGCCTGTATGTACGGAGCTAACCAACTTCGGATGGAATGGATCGGAAACATCGTATTGGAGAAATTCTCCCGTTCCCCAGCACGATGCATAAAGGTAGCGGTCATCGACGGAAAGATTGATGTCGGTCAACAAAGGAGCCACGGCCTTGAAGCCTTTCAAGATGTCTGGCAGTTGAGCGGGATCGGCAGGCTCCGCGGGAATTTCGATGACCTTTTGAACGGCCCAGGCGCCGTTGGAGTGATGCCACAACCAAATAGAGCTGGACAGATCTTTCAGAGATACGACCACGCCGACAAATCCATAAGCCTTGGTGGGATCGTGAGCGGGCCGCAACTCCAGCACCATCTGCTGTTCCGCTCCAAGGTCCAAGACCTGTGAGTGCCTTCGCTTAGGCCGGTCCCACACGTGAATGCTATGGCCGTATTTGCCCTGAAGCAGGGCTTCAGGAATAACGCCCTCCTCCACCATGCTGGGCGTGCCCCATTCGCTGGTGATGGCCGTGTCGTGGCCGAGATGCCAGGCAAAGTCGTAGGCAAACTGCTGCGGGCCGCGATGCACCTCCCATTGGCCCAAAGGCTCGAAGGTGTAATGGTCGAGAGCAAAAATGCCGCCTGGTGCTTCACCCGAGGGCGAACCCAGGGCGCTGATATAAATTCCGTCTGGTCCGCAATGAACGGTATGCGGGCGGCTGTATCCGGTGCGTGCAGCGAGTTCCTGCGGCTCGATTACTTTTACGATCTTCGGATGACGTGGATCGGGTTTGATATCGATGATATGGATGCGCGAAGAGCGCAGGCCAGGCACCACCAGATACCGCCGCTCGACGTGAGGATGCGCCGAATGCGGGCAAAGCGCCGAGCTGCACGCATTCCATCCGAAATGATGGAGTTCGTCTCCGGGGTTGGGCATGTCGAGGCGGCTCACAATCTGGCCATAGCTCTTCGATTGTGGATCGACATCTACGGCGACCAGCGCATCCGGCTGGTTGGCGCCATTCGCACTTAACGCGGCAACGTAGGCAAGGGTTTCCCGTGGACCACGCGCCGCCAGCTTAGGAGAAGGATAGAAAGTGGGATCAGCTTTCCACAACATATCGAGCAACGCCTCCTGACAAAGATTTCGGATTACTTGGATTCGCGATAGGTGAACACCCGTGTCCACGCTGTAGATTGTTTTCCATCGATCTCTACATAGATTTTCGACAAAGAGTTCACTGGGCCGTCCTCTTGCGGAGGCTGCATCATAAGATCGCGCCCCACCGACCACACCACCCGCCGCTCGTCAAGGCTGCCGAAGTAGTAGTCTACCTTCCATACACCGGCAACCTGAGTTTATTTTTCAGCAAGCTTCGCAGTATGCGTTCGCTGGCGTTTCCGAAGGGCTGGTCTGTGGTCAGATAGGTCCAGGTAGCTCCACGTTGGGAGGGATCGAATCCGTGGGCTTCGGCATGTTCCAGGCGCTTGATTATTTCTTCTTCGAGATCGATTTCGAGTTGGCGAAAGAGCTTATCCACGCCAGTGAGATATTCGAAGAGCGGATCGCGATTGCCCCATGTTACCCAATGAATGCCGGCGCGCAGATCGGTGATTTCTGCGAGGTAGTCGGCCCACAGGTCGTCGATGGTCGTTAGCCTTACCAAACGCTCTAGTTCGGAAGAGCAAGGCTGGGCGCCGATCAATATATCCTGCCGCTTGCCTTGGATCACCTGGCGCTGGCCTTCGATGACCAACTCATATTTATGGAGAAAGAGGCGAAGACTAAGGTGTTGCCCTTCGACTGCCCGTTGAATGTCCTCGGGACTCTGCTGGATTCGCGGATCTTCGGCCCGGTTGCGCATCAGCAGATCATCTTCCAGGGAGATAAAAAAGCGGGAGCTGCCGGGGTCTCCTTGACGTCCGGCGCGTCCCCGTAGTTGATTATCAATGCGGCGGGACTCATGCTTGTTGGTGCCGATAACGTAAAGCCCGCCTAATTCGGCAACACCCTCTCCCAGTTTGATGTCGGTGCCGCGTCCGGCCATGTTGGTGGAGATGGTCACCGCGCCAAGCTCGCCGGCTTTGGCAACGATCCCAGCTTCCAGTTCTTCATTTCGCGCATTCAAAACCTGGTGCGGGATTCCGCGGGCCTGAAGCTGAACGCTGAGCCGCTCCGACTCTTCCACACTACAGGTTCCCACCAGCACCGGGCGGCCAGTCTCGTGCGTCTCTTGTATCTCCTGGATCACAGCGTCTTCTTTTTCGCGGCGGGTCTGGAAGATTTCGTCGGGATGATCGACGCGAATGATGGGCCGGTTGGTGGGAATCACCTCGACATCCATGCCATAGATGGTACGGAAGTCGCTGGATTGAGTGGCGGCAGTGCCGGTCATTCCGCACACCTGGGGATACATGGCAACCAGATTTTCCAGGGTAATCGAACCCAGGATGCGACCTTCTTTTTTGAGCGCAAGCCCCTCTTTGGCCTCTACGGCGGTGTGCAGCCCTGCGGGCCAGCGGCGGTCTTCGACAATGCGGCCTTTAAATTCATCAACCGAAGCGATTACGCCATCCTTCACCAGGTAATCCACATCACGACGAAGCAGAGCATGAGCATGAATTGAATCCTGCACCGCCGTATGCAGTGTGAGATTTTCGGGGGCAAACAGGTTTCCGCAGTGGAAGGTGCGTTCCACTGCAGAGATGCCCGCATCGGTCAGGGAAACATTGCGTCCGAATTCATCGATGGAAAAGTGAGTGCCTCGGGAAAATTGGCGTGTTAATTGGTCCACACGATAGGGCAGGGTCTGGACTTGCGAATTGCCTCCGGCAATTACCAGGGGGATACGCGCCTCATCGATCAGAATGGAATCGACCTCATCGATTACTGCTGCCGCATAAGGACGATGGACTTGCTCCCTGGGGTAAAGCGCCAACTGGTCCCGAAGATAGTCAAATCCAACCTCATTCGCGGTGGCATAAGTAATGTCGCACGAGTACGCAGTCCGGCGGGAGTCAGCGTTCATATCGCGCTGAACATAGCCTACAGTGAGTCCGAACCACTCGTAGATGCCACGCATCCATTGGGCATCGCGGCGCGCCAGGTAGTCGTTGACGGTCAGCACGTGGACGCCGTTGCCCTGCCGGGCGTACCAGACGACTGCGGGCACAGCAGCCAGGGTCTTGCCTTCACCCGTTTGCATCTCGGCAATGCGGCCCTCGGTCAAGGCCAGCGCACCCTGGACTTGCACATCGAACATTTTGAGTCCCAGGACCCGAAAGGCGACCTCGGCGGCGACGGCGATGGTGTCCAGGCGGTCGCTGGAAGATTGCAAATCTTGGGATCGAGATCGTAAGTCCAGATCAGTGAGTTGCGCCAGTTCATGGCGCATGGAGTTAATCTGCTCGATCAGCGGCTGAACGGAAGTTGCGCGCCCAAAAAGAGCGCGTAGAAGCTTGCCTATCATAGATGGAAGAAAGAAACCGTCGCCGCCAGAACTAGGGTGGTTGCGCGCCTGATCACGAGCCTAAGTATGACATGAGAGTCGATGAAGTCAAATTATTTTGTCCGCCCAAGCTGCCTGTCACAGAGAGGCCAAACCACAAGCACATCCCAGTGCCAGAAATCAACGCAACCAGATATTGCGAAACACACCAAACTGGCTCAACAGGAAAATCACATTTGACACAATCAGTTGGAAGGAAATTGCTCCGCCCAAAAACATTTGCATCTGCATTTCCTTAACATTCGAGTCTTGTATAACTCCCGTTATTTCTGGGCAATTTCCGTGCAACATCTGGAACGCCAATACAACCAGCAGGCCCACTATCATCGGTGCATCGGCCACCAAGAGGCTCTCATGGTATTTCTTGTGTTTTTTCTGATCGTCAGGCTGCTTTTTGAGCTGGTACTGCTTTTTGAGTTGGTAGTACAGTATGACATCTGCGATGAGAAAAAGGACGCCAATTAATACTACAAACCACAAATGGCGCAGGCTATTCGTGTGTATATAGTATGCTGCAACCACACATAGAGCGACCGTTCCAAAAGCGATAGCAAATCCTAGCGCCCGATCCCCCAGATGGTTATTCATGGACTCAAAAGTAAAATAGTAATAGAGAGCAAACAGCAAGGACCAAATTAGAGCCCCAACCTCCCACCATTCGGCGTGACTTAGTTGTGGCACATGTACAAAGGACACAATAGATACATGGCCATTAATCCAATCCGCTCCAAATCCGAAAACAAGGATCAGGAAAGCTCCAGCGATGGCCATAAACCACAGTCCCTTATGTGAATCTTTGCTAGGCGCCGTTTGGCCTTGCAGTGGCGGCGTTGCAGGAACATCGCTCATAACGTCGGGTTCCTTTCTGCGTGACTTTCATTTAGCATGACAATATCACGCTCAAGTGCTGCACAACCCCTGGCGCCGGTTTTCATGATGGTCTGAAATACAAGCTGGCAATGAGGGCCATTGCGGGTGTGTGACGGAATAATACCATACACTTATTAAATTTTCAGCTACTAAAAATCTGTAGCAGAGAAAAATATACCAACTTAAAACTAACCGGATTAGTTCCTATTGTGGGAACTATTTCCTATTTTGGAAACAACCCAATCACGACAAAATCCGGCCCGGAAGAACTCTTGGTCCATGAGTAAGTCGGGCCGGTTATTGTTTTAGTCGATTCGTTTGTTAGGTGTGTTCCTATCGGACAATCAGGATTGCAGTTTCCGAATGGGATAGAGTTCCACTGGTCCCGTGAACGCCTATGTTAAACGTACCGGTGGGCGCCGTGGCTACAGGTTTTGGCACATCAAGGCTGAAGCTTGCGAATGTAATTCCTGTACCGGATACTTGCGCGTCAAACGGTCCACAGGCGCAGTTGATGCCTTTGGGCAGGTTTTGTGTGAGTGTGAAATGGACCGTTCCAGTGAAGCCGTTGATCGGCTGAATCTCGATCTGAAAAAGAGTACCACTGCCCCTCTTGACAGTTTGTGGGTTGAAGGCGAACGACAACGAGAAATCAGGTGAAGACTGCGGCGCCGCCGCCGGGGATGCGTAACCTAATTGGGCAGGCACAGTCAGTGTCAAAGCAAAAACTACAAGCATCAATGTTGTTATGGACTTTTTGGCGATCATCGTGTTTTTTCTCCTGGCTGAATTCGAAACTCCTGACAGAGGGGCATTTCTCCCCAATGTGGGGCATACAAGCTAACACAAGTTGAATATTTCTGTGTCCAGTCAAAGTAAATTTTCAAAACTTGGAAAACGCGGCAAAAACCCAAAGCAACCACAGAGGCCACTGAGGAACACAGAGGAGAAGAGAAAGACTCGACATCACAACTGAGAGAGTCGAGAAGAATTTAGAATGGCTTTGCGAAGAACTTGTATGGTCAAAACCCAAATTAGGATTCGTCAACGGTAGAGTTGAACCGCAGAAACTTTTGAGGATTTCCCATGAGATTTCATACCGAATACTTGACCTTCAATACCAAACGCCACCGCGAATATATACACATCACTCCCCAGGTGGAAAAGATCGTGCGTGACAGCGGGGTACACAACGGAATGGCCCTGGTTTCCGCCATGCATATCACTGCCGGAGTTTATGTGAATGACAACGAGGAGGGGCTCATCCAGGACATCGACAAGTGGCTGGAAAACCTGGCTCCCTTCAATGAAGGCTACCTGCACCACCAGACTGGTGAAGACAATGGCGACTCGCACCTCAAGGCCCTGCTGATCCACCATCAGGTCGTTCTGCCGGTCACCAACAGCAAACTGCTGCTGGGCACATGGCAGCGGGTGTTCTATGCGGAGTTTGATGGCCAGCGAACCAAACGCGTGGTGGTGGCGGTGATGGGAGAGTGAGGAGAATCAATTTGTAATTCGGTAATTTTGCAATTGGGTAATTTCCAAGACGCCGGTGGTTTCCTCAGACACGTTTCTCGACAAGAATTCGAGGCACAGCAAGCTGTGCCTCTCCCGTGAACCATTGAGTTTGGTCTTCTGCGGTTTTATCAGCGTTTGTCAGCGTAAATCAGTGGCAAAAACTCTACTGCAATAAATCCTGCTTGCCGGCGGGGAGTCTCAAATATAAAAGCGAATCGCTCTCGAGAATCAGCTCGCCGCCTATTGAGTAGACCATCTCATTAATGTAGGGAAGCTCTTTCCCGAGAATGATCTTTACATCCTGAAGCGGGCCTTGCGAAGGTTCCGTAGTTCTCCATCTTAGCTCCAGGTTGCACTTGCTGCCCTTCAAGTTGGTGCTGACGGTCATAGTAAGCGGCCTGGTATTTCTGCCCACCAGTTTGCCTACTAACAGCACCAGAAGCTGCCGCAGTACCGGGCTGCTGGTGACCTGGATGGTGGGATCCCACTGACGCTCCAAAGTTAGCATGCCGGAGTGCAGGAGCACGATGAAGTCGTTGAAAACTTCTTGCAGCAAGGTGTCCAGCGA
>DASZEU010000296.1:0-1958 GCA_035940535.1 Candidatus Angelobacter sp. | reverse complement strand
CCTCGTTTCTCCGTGACGCTGCCGAAAACCCGCGGAGCAACGTCCTCTGGTTTGAATGCGGAGTATCTTCCGTTCACCACGCAGGTGGTTCCGCAGGCCAAAGCCTCCATCAGGGCGATGCAAAAGCTTTCCTGTGGAGAGGGCATCACCGCCAGCCGCGCACAATGAAAAAGAGAGGCCACCTCGGCTGGTTCCAGCCAGCTACTGGGAGCTAAAGGCTTTTCGGGGTTGGCATTGGAGAGAATTGCAACACCATCAACGAACTTCATCACCTCTTTAAAATAAAGGTCTTCCTCGTAGCTAAGACCTCCTCCTCCCGCTAAATACAAGGGCCATCCATATTTGTTGTAGATTCTCTCCTTATATCCCTGAACCAGTTCGAGCTGGTTTTTGTGCTCATGGATTCGTGCCACACAGACGATCAACTCATCCCTGCGGCCATTCTTCTTGAAAAATACGCCCGAATCATAGAAGCTACCGGGAACAAAAATATTTTGGTCAGGAGTGGCGGAAGATTGGGCAATGATGCCCCGAAAATGATTGTCATTGATTCCGGCGACCGGGTGGGCTTGAAGGAATTGAAAGCACGGGAAGCGTGCTAAAAATGGCCGAATGAAATCATCCTGCTGAAAGTCAGTGTCATAGTCGAACAGTAAAACGAAAGCAAAGTCTTCCGCCAGCAAGAGATCGAGGCGGGCCTCCGCTGGCAGCGGTTGGCCATAATGGAGCACCTGGATAGGATGGGTTTCCCGATAATAAAGAATATAGACATCAAAATCGGAAAAAATGAACGATTCGTACCCGACCATCAACCGCTCGATGCCGTTATTTACGCAAGGATAAGGATTCTGGCTGCTGATCAACAGCGCTTTTTTCTTCATGACAACTGGTTTCTCCGCGCGTCCTCTAGCACTGTGGTGAATTCTTCCCTTTGCGTCCTTTGCGGTGAAATTTCACCCAGCCTCCGCCAGATACTCACCAACATAATCGGCAGCCATGCGCAGGTAATGGAAGTCACGCATGGCGCGTGTGCGACAGGCTTCCGGTTGAATTGTTTCAAGACGGTCAATTGCATCAAGATAATCTTGCCGTTCGCGGCAGATAAATCCTGCTTCGGGAGAGACAATTTCGGGGCAAGCGCCGTTGTTGCTGCAAATCACCGGCGTGCCCGACATGAGGGCTTCAGCCACGACCAGTCCGAATGCTTCATTCAACTTGGTTGGAAATAATAGCGCTCTGGCTCCAGCGAACAACTTGGCTTTTTCGATGCCACGGACGTCTCCAACGTAAGTAGCGCCCGCAGCCTGGCACATACTTTCTACCTGCCGGATGATTTCGTAAGTGCCGGCCGTACCGGCAACCACCAAAGGAACCCCTGCCTCTTGCGACACAGACAGGGCTGTATCGAGGCCCTTATCCACGGCCCACTCCAGCGCGCTCACAAACAGAAAATAGTTCTCTTTGCTTTGGGAGTATGTGAAGTCCGCTGGATCAATCCCGTTCCAGACAAACCGTTGAGAGCTGTAAGAGTGGGCAAGGGTTTTGGATACGAAGATCCAGTTGGGAGTGGTCGGCGGCAACTGTTTTCCGCGTGCCCTCAAATCCAGGTGGCAGGTTGTTACCCAGGGTCGGCCATGTTCTTGCATGTAGGCGATAACATCTTCGTCACGAAATGCAAAGTTGTGGTAGACGTCTACCTCGGCGATAGGTTCATCCAGAAGTGTCACGCCGCGTGGCAATGGCGCAGCCGCGCCTTTCTTCAACAGGTAGAAAACCTCGTGGCCCAGTTCAGAGAGCCCTTTGGCCAGCAGGTCTTTGATATGGTGGCCTGAGCCAGAGGGAAGCTCACGCGGATGCGGACCGCTTCCCTGCTCGCCATAAGCAGGATATTGATGGTTGGACGATAGAAGAATCCGCATCTCGAAATCGGCCTACCCCTCCATCAATCGCCGGCTCTG
>DASZEU010000295.1:0-13867 GCA_035940535.1 Candidatus Angelobacter sp. | reverse complement strand
CCTCTGTCGTTCACGAAAAAAGAATACCCCACCCCATCGTCAGCTTTTAACCAACCTTAAACCAACTTTTATCTAATTTCTGGACTAACCATGAATCGTCAAAACTCAGGCATTCTCTCAAGAAAAATGCTGAAATTCGTTGCCGCCTGGCAGGGCAATGCTATCGCTGCTGCCCGGGCCGCTGGATACAGTAAACCTAAAAGCATGGCCTTCAGGATCATGCAGAATGACACCATCAAAACCGAAATCAGGAGAAAACAGAAAATCATGACAGAGGAATCAGCCAAGCGCATCGCTGCACAACTCACCTTCGATCGCAGCCACGTTCTCAACCGCCTCTGGGAAATTGCCCAGATACCGCCTGACGAGACCAACAAAAATCTTGGTGCCCAAGTCAAGGCCGCAGAAACTCTTGCGGGCGTCTTC
The DNA here is from genome assembly GCA_035940535.1 of Candidatus Angelobacter sp. Classification (GTDB taxonomy): domain Bacteria; phylum Acidobacteriota; class Terriglobia; order Terriglobales; family Acidobacteriaceae; genus Angelobacter. Next base: position 13,441 of record DASZEU010000295.1, on the reverse strand, counting down.
GACGCCGAGCTGAAATATATCGCAGAACTTCTCCCGCAACTCAATGGCAAGACTGCGGACGAAATCCAGTTCTTTATTCGTAATGGTCACTTTCCCCAGCATCCAGGAGAATCCCAATGAACAAAAAACCGGCAAAAACTACGGTCGCGTCGCCTCAGGCCCTCACGACGTTAGGGAGAATCTTCCCCGCTCTCCAGCCATCTAGCCCTGACCATGGTCCGATCCGCGAGATGATCGCTGATCCGCTAACCTGGCTACAGCACTTCACCCGGACCAAAGATAGCCACTGGCAAGAAGCCGGCGCGCGCAGCCCTTATCGTCCGTTCCCCGTGAAGCCTTTTTTCGGCCCGCTCGTCAGCAGCTTTCAGCAAGAGCCAGTTCTGTTCATTGAAAAATCCAGGGACATGATGCTCTCCTGGCTCTGTGTGGGTCTGTTTACCCGCGCCGCCATGACCACTCCGGGCATCGAAATCTTGCTTCAGTCGCAAAAAGAGGAAAAGGCTTTTGAGTTGGTCGAATACGCAAAAACTCTCTACGACCAGCAGTCTCCCAAGTTGCAGCAGGCCTTTCCCTTGACCCGCGCCTTGCAGTCCATGGCGGATGGTGTGTTGGAGTTCGCCAATGGCAGTCGCATCATCGGCATCCCCGGAGGTGGAGACCAGATCCGCTCCTACCATCCCTGGGGCTTGTTGCAGGATGAGGCGGCATTCATGCCCGAAGCCGGAGAGGCTTACGACAACGCTGTTCCCGTCTGCCAGAAAATCGTTGTGCTCAGCTCCGCTGGGCCAGGATGGTTTGCGGATTTTGTGAACGACTGCTCTGAACCTCCAACTCATCTCGCCCCAGGGCTCACCCAGCGCCGCACCCGCCGGGGCACGGCCGTCATGCGCGTTCACTATTCGGCTGATCCGGAGCGTGGCCCCGAGTGGGTCGCGCAGGAGCGCAAGAAATATAGCTCCAAGGGGGCTTGGGACCGCGAGCAAGAGATCATCCACGAGGCCGGCGGCGGAGAGCGCGTGTTTGCCGAGGTCTTCAGCCAATGGAGCGAGAAGATCATCATCGACAGTCCCGGATTTCAGCCTTCACCCTACTGGAAGCGCATCGGTGGATTCGATCACGGCAAGGCTAATCCCACAGCCGCTCTGGTAGGCTATGTCGACTTTGACGGCGTAATCTATTTGACAGGCGAGTACTACCAGCCGGGATTCAGTCCCAGGCAGCATCGGCCATTTTTGGAAAGTCTGCGAGGCTTTCTGCAAGCCGAGGTGTATGCTGACCCGTCGATCTTCTACAGGAACCAAGCCCAGGGCGATGGATCATTTCGAGCGATTGCCGAATTGTACACGGAAGAGGGAATCACCAACCTGCTTCCAGCCCTGCAAAATAACGAACTGTTGGGTATAGAGAGGATTCTATCGCATTGGCTGAACCTCGAAGGCCGCGAGCCGACGCTGAAAATCCTCTGTCCCCGGAGCATGAGAGACATTCAGCGCCCCATCTACGGATTACACAACGATGGATGTCCAAACCTCCTATGGGAGCTACGGCAAGCGCGGCGGGAAGAACTCTCGGCCGGCCAGCTTCTCCACCGCAACCCGACGGAAAGAATCGTCGATAAAAATAACCATTTGCGCGACTGCCTGAAATATCTCTGCTTGTCATTGCCCGAACCAACCCAGAAAACTGAGTTGATGTACGCTCGCGAAGCCATGAAAACCATGGACGCCACCACCGTGATGGCCCACTTTGGCAACTTGGCCCAAAAGAATGATGGGCCTCTCGATATCCCCATAACTAGAAGAGCGCGGTGGAAGATGAGGATGGCACAGGCAAGAAGAAGCCCAAGATCTTCTACCTCGAATCAAAACATATTGCCCTTCACTTTCTACCGCTGACGAATCCCAGATTGCCCTCCGGTTCCATCAGCGGAATCAGCAAAGCTCTAGCAGCCAGAAAGCCAAGCAGCACTACCGAATATTACTCTCCAGTCTGATCAGCGTTCATCAGCGTAAATCAGCGGTAAAAAAGAGTAGCGAATAGCCAGAAGTAGCAGCCGTTCAATATCAAAACCAGGAGCTTCAAAATGTCCAGAAAAAATCTGTTGGCAGTGCCATCTCTACTGCTCGTCCTTTTGTCTCTTTCATTAACCCCCGCTCGCCTATTTGCGGGCACAATAACCGGTCCAATACAGCTTGCCTCCAGTGGCAAAGGCTTCCCCAATGGCACCTTGACGTTCACTTTGACTCAAGCAGCGGTCGTTTCAGGGACGGCAACCATCGTAACCAGCCCCGTGAACTGCTACACCGACGCTCAGGGAAACGTCGTAGGCCTCCCCAATCCCGCAGCTCTTCCCGTGCTTTCCAACCTAAATGGCGGAGGAACTTTGCCCGCCGGCAACTACTTTGTGCGCACTACTTGGACCAATAGCTCAGGAGAAACCGTGCCCGGCCCCGAAAGAAGCATAAACACCACCCTGGCTGGTGCCCTGGTCGTGCAGGCGCCGGTAAACCCTCCTGCCAACGCCACTCAATGGAAAATCTACATAAGCACCACCACCGGCACGGAGACTCTGCAAGCCACCCAGACCACCCCCTTCACCAATTATTCCCAATCAACTCCTTTGGCGGCCGGCTCCGCTATGCCGGTGAACAACACCACCGCGTGCTCCCTCCGCTTCAACGACGAACTCCAACCCAGCTACACCGGCTACAACGTAACTTTCACCACTGCAACGGGAGCAACGATCCCAGGCTTCCCTCAAAAATGGTACCTCTCCGGCGGCTCAGCCGGCACAATCAACGTAGGCAGTGGCCTGCCCTTGTACAGCGGCACAGTGGTATATCCCCAACCCATCATCACCAACCCCGCCCAATCCGCAACGCAATCCATCAACGGCCCCATAAACATGAACGGCTTCAAGTTAACCGATTCCAACATCAACGGCTTCCTCTATGTGGACGGAACAACCTTCACCACCATCCAGCAAGCAATAACAGCCGCATGCGCCAACGGCGGTGGTACCGTGTACGTTCCACCAGGAACCTATCCGCAAAACAGTTCGTTCGCGCTGTGTGCAGGCTTGAATCTAATCGGGGCTGCACGAAACACGGCGGACAATGCAGCCTGCGCTACTACGATCACAACTACATTGACCAATGCAGAGTTGTTTCCCGTCACTCAAGATCATGTTCATATCAGCGACATGTGTTTAAAGAACAATGGGCTAGGTGGTGCGATAGCCCTTCACTTGACAGGGGGGCGCTTCGGAGACTATGAGAGGCTTTACATCTCTGGCCCGTGGAATGTCGGCATACAAATGAACCCTAACATCGGAGTGTCGAGCGCCATCTTAAATACGTTCAAACAAATTCATACGACCGGGCTACAAGCAAACGGCATCGGCTGCTTGCTGGATTCTGGAGCTTCAGTAAATCAGGTGATCAATGGCAATGTTTTCAACATTGTCAATTGCACCGGAGGCACTGGAGGGATCGGGCTCAAGGTTACCGGGGGCAACAGCATAGTCAATGAAAACGTGTTTTTTGGGAGCCAGTTCACGGCGACCACAGGCACCGGAGTTTTACTCAATGCTTCTTCAAGTCGAGATCTAATTCTCATTACACCCACTATCGAAGGCAGCACAACCGGGTTAAGTATCGCGGCTGGAAACTTAGGGTTCAGTGTTATCGGGGGAGAGATAAACGCGAACACCGGAAGTAACGTAGTAAATAATTCAACTCCATCAGATCGGATTTACGTCACCGGAAATGTTGGGTCAAACACTCAACTTTATGGTGTAGACCAAACGGGTGTAGTAAGGTCGAACGGCCTTTGCTTTGATGGATCGGGCACCGCTAATTGCACGGGCGGCAACATCAGTGGTAACTTCGGCATGGTAATCCAGGGCGGATCAAATGCTGCACTAACCTTCAACGCCTCAAGTACAATTCTTGGGCAGAATCTTGACATGGGCGGCAAAAATTTGCTCAACGGCGGCGGCATCATCACGGTTCCAGCAGCAACCGGCAATCTAGCTGAAACCAATGTCGCACAAAATTGGTCGGGAAACCAGACAGGCATTGGATTGGTGACGCCCACCATCGGCGGCGGGTCAACACTTAATCTCTACAAGACAGCTACAGACTTCCCAGGCAATATTACCGTTAATGCTCAATCATGCTCCGACCGAAGTGTCACCATTGCGGGATCGATAAACACTGCTGTGATCATGCCGACCGCTAACTACGCACTAGAAGCAGGGCTTTTTTTGAGTCCTGGACAGGCCGTAGCAGGGACTGCGCATTACCGAATCTGCAACGTCACAGCAGCCAATATCACGCTGAACGCGGCATCGGCATTTAATCTGGCAATTATTCAATAGAAGTTGCCAATACCCGACAAGCCGCTATCGAATCACAAACCCGCTAGGTGCAACCGTAAACTTGAGATCTTTCCCCAAAGAATCGCGCGAGATATCGTCAGAATGCAAACGGGTACAAACCAGCTCTGGCCCGGCTCGCGATTGGTCTGTAACTAGAGCGTAAAAAATAAGGACTTCGCCTAAAAACGCAGAAAAATCTGTAGCAACTAGCGGATGTAGCAGCATTATTTCCAACTAAACTGACGAAATCCGCGAGATATCCGAGCACTCCGTAAATGAAGCTGGCCTCCTAAAAGAACAATAAAAGTCGGAAGTCGGAAGCTAGGAATCTACTCCGCCTTGAATGATCTGTCTGGTCCTGCAGTTCTGCTTTAATGGCCAAGAGCAAAGGGACTAACAACCAACTGCTAACGGCTGCTCTTCTTCGATATACTCTCTTAGACCCATAAAAACATTAACTTATGCCTGACGAAATCACCGAGAAAGTGCTCGATTTGATCGCCTCCACGAAACGACTGCCGCGCGAGCAGGTGTCGGTCAATAGCTCGTTTGAGGAACTGGGGTTGGATTCGCTCGACGCAATCAATCTGATCTATGAGGTCGAAAGTGAGTTCAATGTCTCAGTTTCCAACGAAGTGGCGAACTCCATCACCAGCGTGCCTGTGTTGGTAGAGAAGCTGAAAGCGCTTCTGGCGGAATCGTCTTCGTCGCCTCAAGGCGTGCCGGAATAAGATGGGGCATTCAGCGGCACGAGTTGTGATCACCGGCATGGGCGTTATCTGCGCCCTGGGTCAGAACCTTGCCGAAACCTGGTCTTTTCTGGGTGAAGGCAAACCAGCCATCGCTCCGATCCAGTTGGTCGATACGTCAAAACTGCGCTTCCAGAATGGAGCCGAGGTTCGCGGGTTTGTTCCCGAACAACATTTCCCCCCGGAGAAGCTCGACCTGCTTGATCGTTTTGCTCAATTCGCCTTGGTGGCTGCGCGTCAGGCCTTAGCTGATTCCGGTCTCAAGATTGTCCCTGAGCTTGCCGGGAAAACCGCAGTAGTGACCGGTTCTTGCGTAGGCGGCCAGGCCAGCCAGGATGCTGGTTTCGTGGCTGTCTACCAGAAAAATTTGAACCGCGTCCACCCGCTGACCATTCCTCGCACTATGGCCAACGCAGGGGCCAGTCACATCTCGATGGAGTTTGGGATTTCAGGACCTGTTTACACCATCTCCACTGCCTGCTCTTCCGCGAATCATGCCATTGGTCAGGCCTTCTGGATGGTCCGCAGCGGCCAGGTACAAGCGGCTCTTGCCGGAGGCAGCGAGACCCCCTTCAGCTTTGGTCTTCTCAAAGCATGGGAGGCGATGAGGGTGGTATCTTCCGACACCTGCCGGCCCTTCTCCAAGGACCGAAGAGGTCTGATCCTTGGCGAAGGGGCCGCCATGTTGATGCTCGAACCTCTGGAGCGCGCTGTGGCACGCGGCGCCCGAATCTACGGTGAGATTGTCGGGTTTGGAATGTCGTCGGACGCGGGGCATATTACCTCGCCCACCTTCGAAGGCCCGGCAGCCGCCATGAGAGCGACATTATCGGATGCCCAGCTATCCCCCGAGCAGATCGGCTATATCAACGCCCACGGCACCGGCACGTCTGGCAATGATCAGACCGAGACCCGGGCCATCCGCCAGGTTTTTGGCGCCCACGCGGACCGGATGGCAGTGAGTTCAACAAAGTCGATGCACGGTCACGCTCTAGGCGCGGCGGGAGCACTCGAAGCAGTAGCTACCGTGATGGCGATGCACGAAAACACCATTCCGCCCACCGCGAATTTCACCACACCCGATCCCGACTGCGATTTAGATATCGTCCCCAACCAAGCCCGCCCCGCGGAGATCGAATTCGCTCTTTCAAATTCTTTCGCCTTTGGCGGACTTAACGCAGTTTTGGCATTCAAAAAATTTTGAGCTTTTACTAGTACATGCTACGGGATTCACAAATCCAGAAGCAGTTTATCCTGTGGCGGATACGACACCTCGCTTTCACCCAAAAGGTGCAGTTTCAACGTGGATATGATCGACTTGCAGATGTCCCGCTGCGTAGCAACCAAATCCTGCACCACTCGTTCAAAGCTGCCCAGTCGGCGTCCGAAACCGGTACCTGCATGGATCAGTCGCAATTTGACGTGGAGCAGGTCCTCCGAATGTCGCACGCTGCCTTCCAGCAAAAAGTTGACTCCTAATCTCTTGCCGATATTTCGTGCATCATCGGGCTGATATTTGAACTGAGACACTGAAACCCGGGGCGACACCCGGAATCTCTCAACGTCGGCGAGCATATCGATGAGTTCTTCAGTCAAACTGTCGCACACGAGTTGGGTGCTGGGAACTGCGCCCAAGTTCAGAAACGGCAACAGAGCCAGATCCACATAGTCTGCGCACGTGCTCATTGCGTCGCTCGCAAGCGGCTCGATTATCGAGGGACATTTCCGATGGGCGCTAGATATCTCGACCGTTGGCATGTAGCCCCCCTTGGGAACTTGAATTACCAACCAATCATTCTGCCCTTCTGTTTCGAGATATTGCTTCATTCGCGCGCGCAGGCGGGATGCTTCAACTCTTACAATGGGGTCCAGCCTTGGATCAAAGGATGGTTTTCTGCCGAACACTTCTACGCCGATGCGGTATTCCTTAATTGGCTCAGCATTCTCCTCCAAGAGCGCTGACACAACATACTTTAAGAAATCTCTTAGCCGGCCTGCTTGGCACAGGGCGCTGCTGTTCATGACCTTTTCCAGTTGCTCGTAGACATCGTGTTTTGATACGTCGGGTGGGAGCTTGTTTTTTGATATGCTGTTCGAGTTGGGGGAACGTCGGTTCACTCAATGCACCTCGGGTTCAGATTCCACCAAACTTCTTCAGCATCTCCTAGCCCACTCTCAAGTTGCTGACTTTGCGCTGCGGTGCCACCGCTTGGCCCTTTCAAGGTGTCCATCCGTGGCTATCTGTTTCCGGAAATGGACAGGTGTCAAAGAATTTTTTTAAACACCTTAACCCAGTGTTAATAAATAGCTTAAGAAGTGTGTTTCCTTTTTAGGAATTTTATTATTTTTCACTAAGAATCTCTTCGCGAGTGACATTAAGAATATTTCACAGAGAAGAACCCGGATCGCAAAAATATTAATTTCTTCAAATTGTACCGTTTTGGGAAAATAATTTACCGTTACTTACCTCGCGGTTACTGGTAGTGCCACCGATGAGCAGATATAAATTTTCCCGCACCGCGAAAGCGAGAACTTGCTCTTGCCAACAAAGTGCAGATTCAAGTCAGGAACTCACAAGGAGATTCAAATGCTAAAGAAGGTTGTGCTACTAACCGTAGGTGTGCTTGCATGCTCATTGTTTGCTTCGGCCCAGGGGCCTTGCAGCAACATCGGCGGCAGTTCCACCGTTGCATGTGTGGTCGGATTGCTATCGGATACGACCGGACCAAATGCAAATTGCCCTGGTTGCTTCCCTCTTGGCAAAGGACCAATTGACATTTGCTCCGGATTCGATTCCGGATGCTCCAGCCCACTGCAAACAATCTGCAGACTTCACAATGGCTACTATCAATTCTCGTTTCAAATCAACACCGGAGGCCGTTGGGTGAAGCCGCGAGTCGTGGGTAGCCAGGCTACATGGTTTCCCACTTCGGCTTTCGTCAACCCCACACAGGGGGACACAAGTGGTGCCGGCACTGTTGAGAACTTTGAACTAACCGCGATCTCTCCCGGCGATTACTGCAGCTTTTGATCGTGTTTAAACCTTAAGTCTGCTTTGATACAGCACAAATGCAAAGGCGGTTTCTACTTATTTGACCGCCTTTGTATTTGAATCAATGCAGCGCGAACGTGGTCGGAAGAAAGGCTTAACGATTCTGCTCTAAGCACTTGCGCGGAGGAAAAGGACGAAGTGGGCACCATGTTATTCAAACGAAAGCTACGATGCTTGTTAGTGTTTGCGATAACACTTGTTCTTATGGGCGGGGGTGCAGGCCAAACCGGCGTTGGCGGCACTAAACACATCCCAGGCCGAGAGAGCATAGAAGGGCTTATTGTTGAGTATCCTGCGGGCGCACCTTTGGCTGGTTGCAAGGTGACGATCAACTCACAGTCCATAACCTCGATCTCTACTGCTAAGCACATTTACTCGGCCGATCAAGGAAAATTTAAGTTTGCAGGCCTGGTACCCGGCGACTATTTGGTGAGTGTCGAGACGCCCGGCGGTTACATTCCGTCTCGATTCAGCCCAAACAATCAAATCGTTCACGTCAAGTCGGGGGAGGCACAGCCGGTGTTGCGGTTTGTCTTCGCGCGCGCATCGAAGATTTCAGGCATGGTGGTTTCTATGCAGGGCCAACCCATTCCAGGGGTTGCTGTCGATATTTTTACGGAACGCTACGATCCTATAACTGCGGTGACCACCATTGCGACAGTCAGCACGGCACAGACGAATGCAGATGGCTCCTATCAAGTGGAAGGCATACCACCAGGACGCTACCGCATTGGGGTCAGACATTCCGTAATGCCTGATAACAGGGATGACCAGCAGATGACGCATCCCTTATGGTTGCCGCTAACAACCTTTTGGCCATCGGCAATTGAGTACGATGAAGCTGGATCGGTCGTGGTTGCGCCGGGCCAAGATAGATCGGACCTCAAGATCACCGTGCGGTCGGTTCAGACCAGCTCGGTCAGTGGCACGTGGGTGCGCAATAATGGCGATAAGCGGCGCCAGCCCTCCGAAGCCCGGCTTGTACCCCTTACCACTCGGGATGTCGATCTGGCCGCTCTCAGTCAGCCTGCGAGCATCGGAGAAGACGGCGCATTTCGCATAGAAAATGTGGCCCCAGGGCGGTATAGGTTGGAGTTATTCTCCAGCTTGGGTCAAGTTGCATCCCGGGAGGTCATTGTTGGGACTGGTTTTGATAACGATAATTACGCCTTTTATGAAGGTCCCGGCGAAATTCTGCACGGGGAGATTTCGGCCGGCAAAGCTATTCCAGACCTGTTGGCTACTGGACTGCAGTTGATGCTGATTGCCGGGGGCGGTAACAAAGCTACAACAATTCCACTCAAGACTGATAAAGAGGGGCGCTTCCAGGCCAATGTCTGCTCGTGCTTATACCGCGTTCTGCTGCAGCAGAATTCAGGGCTCTTTATCGCTGGAATGACTCTTGAGGGCATAGATGTGACCGATGCGACTCTGGACTTAAGGCAATCTCACGGAGACCACTTGGTAATTAGCCTAAGTGCAGAGGCAAGCACTCTTGCCATCACACCTGAGCAGGAATCCCACAAAGCGGATGGTCAACCTTTCGTCGTTTTGTTTCGTCTGGGCGAAGCTCCAGCACATCCAGTTTTTTGGGGCGTGGCGCCTGTTCGGAACGGCGGGGTCACATTGTCGGGTGTTAGGCCGGGGCGATATGGCGCTTTCATCGCCCAGATGCGTGATTTGAGCATACTCACCGATCCGTCCATCATCAGCGCCCTGGAAAACAAAATGAAAATTTTCGAGACACAAGCCGGGATGGCGAGAAACCTTACAGTACCGGTGTTGGCGGCCGGAGATCTGGTTGAGTCAGCACGGCAGACTGGCACGGAGTTGTTCTGAAACAGAAACATATCGAAAAACACAGGATAGGAGTTCTTATGTTGAGCCGTTTCCACCGTTTAATTATTGTTCTGAGTATGTTGTCTGTCACGTTAGCGATCCAGCCATTGTCAGCTCAAACTCAGGTAGAGTTGAACACGGATGACCAAAAGGGCCTCTATGCTTTGGGCCTGGCGCTGGCGGAAATTACAAATCGATTCCGGTTATCGCCGGCAGAGCTCGATGTGGTTTCTGCGGGTCTGCACGATGGCGTACTGAAGCATCCTCGACTTGACCTCAACAGCTTCAGGGAAGAAATCCGCAAAATCGGAGATTTTCGTGCATTGCAGACAGCACGAGAAGAAAAAAAGTTGGGCCAGGAGTTCCAGCAACAGGTGCTAAAAGATCCTGGAGCGATCAGGCACTCCTCGGGAATGATCTCCATACTCCAGCATGAGGGTACGGGCGAGTCGCCGTCCTCCACCAGCAAGGTGAAAATCAAATTTGTTGGAAGCCTAAGAGATGGCACGGAGTTTGATCGCACCCAGGAACCCATAACCGTACCCACAAGTAGCGCGCCTTTTGCCTGTCTGCAAGAGGCCCTGGCCGCGATGAAGGCTGGCGAAAAAGTACGTATAATCTGCCCGCCAGAGCTGACATCTGGGTTCATTCATCCGCGTGTACCTTCAGGAGCGACATTAGTATTTGACTTGGAGTTGATTGAAGTACTTGCTTCAAAAGCAGCGGTTCCGTCACCATCTGCCAAACCAGTAGGCAACAGCGAAACAAAAGGGGTTGGCAGGGATTAGGACTGCGCAGTCGTAAATGTGACCGCCAGATAATACCGGCTTACGACGCTACGACAGCCCGATATTTTCCAGGAGGCTACTGGTGGGCCCGGAGGGACTTGAACCCCCAACCAACAGATTATGAGTCTGCTGCTCTAACCATTGAGCTACAGGCCCCACCGAAAAAAGGCATTTCCAGTTTCGCACAGCCCGATAAATGTTGCCAGCACAGATCACGAACAGAAGCAAACAATCGCACTGCCGATGACGCCGATCATTGATGATAAACACTGATAAGAGTTCTATCGAATGTTGCTCTCGGGTTGCGTGAAAATCGTCAGGAGAACTCCGGTTCGACTCAGGATAAAAATGGGCTAAGGGCTAAGAACTAATGGCTAACAGCTAAGTTTAATTCGTGTTCTTTCGCGTCAATTCGTGGCAAATCGGGTTTTCGCCAGCAGCTACTTCCGTATCTGACGCAAATCGATTCCTAATTGCTGGCATTTCTTATACAAGTGGCTGCGCTCCAGTCCAAGGGCCTTGGCGGTATTGGTGATGTGGTGGTTCTGGCGCTTGATCTCATCGAGGATCACCTGGCGTTCGAACTGCTCCACGCGGTCGGAAAGCGCTCCACTCACAGGCGCCTGCATGTTTGCAGCGGGTGCCGCGTGGGCAGGTAGAGAGGGCAAGGCTGTCTGCACTGTCGCTGCGGTTATCGAGTCGCCCTCGCTAAAGAGCAAAAGACGTTCCACCACATTGCGCAGCTCGCGGATGTTTCCTGGCCACGCGTAAGCCTGCATCGCTACCATGGCCTCAGGCGCAAAGCCTATCTCTTTCCAGCCGTTTTGTTTGGTGATCTGGGCGGCAAAGTGTGTGGCCAGCGCCGGAATATCCTCTGGCCGCTCCCGCAAGGGAGGCAGGGTGACCGGGAAAACATAGATGCGGTGAAACAGATCCTGGCGAAACCCACCTTGGCTCACTAACTGCTCCAAATTCCGGTGCGTTGCCACAATGACGCGCACATTGACTTTAATGGGCTTGTCCCCTCCAATGCGCTCTACCTCGCTTTGCTCCAGAACCCGTAACAGCTTGGCCTGCATGTGCAGCGGCATGTCCCCAATTTCATCCAGAAAGAGTGTACCTTCATGGGCCTGTTCGAATTTGCCGACGTGCCGGCTAGCTGCCCCGGTAAAAGATCCCTTCTCGTGTCCAAACAATTCGGACTCAATCAACTCCGCAGGTACCGCGGCACAATTCAGTGTGACCAGTGGCCCTGCCCTGCGGGCGCTTTTCGTGTGGATGGTGCGGGCAATCAACTCCTTGCCAGTGCCAGTTTCACCCAGGATGCACACCCGCGACTCGCTGGAGGCCACACGCTCCACCTGCGCCATCAGCCTGCGCATCTTTTCTCCAGTAAAGATGATATCGCCGCCGCCGAGCTTTTGCCGCAGTTGCTGGTTCTCCTGTTCCAGTCGTTCCAGGCGCAGCGCATTCTGGACGGTCAACAGCAACTTGTCAGTCGAGATTGGCTTCTCCAGAAAATCCAGGGCGCCCAGCCGGGTGGCACGCACTGCCATCTCAATGTGCGCCTGGCCTGACATCATCACCACTGGCGTTGTCACTCCAGCCGTTTTGATCTGCTCCAGCAATGCAAGCCCATCCATGCCCGGCATAACTACGTCGGAAAAAATGAGATCGAATTTCTCTGTCTTCACCAATTCCAGGGCGCGCAGAGGATTGTCACACACCGCCGCCTCATGCCCGGCAAGGCGAAAGGCACGCGCCAGCGAGGCCAATGTATTGGCATCATCATCGACGATCAGCAGTTGGGCCTTCATCATCCCCCAGACAAAAACCTATTTCGCCGCGAATTTACGCGAATGAACACGAATCGAAAAAATATCATAAGCTACTGTGCACCCGCGCCGCGTGACTGAACACGGAGACCCTTTCGGTTATTGTCGAACAAAAACCGCTTGAAACTTGGTTTAGGACCAAAGTTCAATAACAATGCAACCTCAACATCAGTTGCTCTCAGATAATTCAAAACCTGCGCCTCATGAGCCGGCTCAATCGCACGGACAGTTTTTAGCTCGACCAATACAGAATTGTTTACAATCAGGTCGGCCTTGTAGTCGCCAATCTTTTGTCCGCGAAACCAAATAGGCGTCGGTACCTGTCGAGAAACTGTAAATCCAGCTTGCGTCAACGCCAATGAGAGAGCCTCTTCATAAACTGCTTCCAGAAAGCCATGACCAAGCTCGTTATAAACAGCATAGAACACTTCAACAATACCGTGACACAAATCCCAATGCTTCTTATCGCTGGACGCATCATTCATTGCAAATCCCTATGTCTTTCCAAATCTATGAAATTGTGTTTCGAAGTATTCCCACAATTTGTTCTTGATTCGTGTTCATTCGCGTAAATTCGTGGCAAATATTCCTGGTTTAGCCATCGCTTTCCCAGTTTGACGCTATCTCAATCTCGGTTTCAGTCTCGCACAGCGGCAATTCGATACGGAATGTTGTGCCCTCATCTTTCTTGCTGCTGACACTGATGCGTCCCTGGTGGTCGCTGATGACTGATTGGACGATCGCCAGACCCAGGCCCGTGCCATGTTGCTTGGTCGTGTAATAGGGAGTAAAAAGTC
>DASZEU010000294.1:0-4555 GCA_035940535.1 Candidatus Angelobacter sp. | reverse complement strand
AAGGTACGTTTGAGGGCTGCGTCGACTTCTTCCTTGCTGGGAAGCGTAGCGTCAGACAAAATCGCTTTGGCCGCGCCATCTTTCGTAGGCACAGGAGTTGACGACTGGGCCAAGGCAAATAAAAACGAGAACAGCACAAATGTGAGAATGCCGACGTATTTCATCATGAGGATTATTTTATATGCGCATGGCGGATTCTGCTCCGGCTAGCAGCCAGTAGCCAGCAGCTAGTAGCTCTTCCTCACACTTCCGATTTTTGGGCGATAGGGAACCGTCGCCCAAGTCCAAATGCCTTGGGGGTGATCTTCAATCCGGGAGCAGCTTGCTGGCGCTTGTACTCGCTGCGCTCGATCATGCGGATAATATTCTTGACCAATTGAACGTCGTAACCACGTTCAGCAGCGATCTGCTCGGCCGTGCGATAGTCTTCCACAAAATCTTCAAGAATATTGTCCAGGACATCATACGGAGGCAGCGTGTCGATGTCTTTTTGTCCCGGACGCAGCTCTGCCGATGGAGGTTTTTCCAGTGTAGACTCCGGTATAACAGGCTTACGTGAATTTACATAGCGGCTGATCCGGTAAACCATGGTCTTGGGAACGTCTGAAATCACAGCCAGGCCGCCCACCATGTCGCCGTAAAGCGTGCAATAACCTACTCCGAGTTCAGATTTATTGCCGGTGGTCAGCACCAGGCGGTTGAACTTGTTGGAGAGGGCCATCAGAATCGCTCCCCGGATTCTGGCTTGCAGGTTCTCTTCTGTCACATCTTCCTTCACGCCCGCAAAAACCGGTACCAGCGCCTGCTTGTAGCCATCGAAGATCTTGGCGATTGGAATCACCTCGAATTCAATGCCCAGCTTTTCGGCCAGTTCGCGCGCATCGCGAATGCTGTGGTCGGAAGAATATTGACTAGGCAGGGCCACGCCCATAACGTTGTCGGGCCCAAGAGCGTCAACGGCTATTGCAGCAGTCAAGGCGGAATCGATTCCGCCACTCAATCCCAGCACGACCTTGCGGAAGCCGCACTTGCAAACATAGTCGCGCGTGCCCAGCACCAGTGCGGCGTAAGCGCTGGCCTCTTCGCCTTCAATCTGCGGATGAAGATCACCCTTTAAAGTTTCTGAATCAAAAAAGATCAGGTCCTCTTCAAACGATTTTCCTTGGGCGATGATTCTGCCGTCCGGGGCAATTACCACGCTGGAGCCGTCAAATACCAGGCTGTCGTTGCCGCCTACTTGGTTCACCATTGCTACAGGAACGTTATTTTGGCGCGCAATGGTGGCGAGCATCTTGATCCGCAGCTCTCGCTTGCCTAAATGAAAAGGCGAGGCCGAAATGTTGAGGACAAAATTCCCGCCCGCCAATAAAAGCTGCTCCACTGGATCGATGCTGTAGAGTTGCCGTCGCCAGAAATGTTTGTCATTCCAGGCATCCTCGCAGATGGTCAAAGCCATCTTGGTTCCGTTCAATGGATAGACCTGCTGGGAAAGGGCAGGATCAAAATAGCGAGGTTCGTCAAAGACGTCATACGTCGGTAGCAGCATCTTCGACTGAATGAACTGGATGATTCCCTGGCGAAGCACCGCAGCCGAGTTCATGATACGTTTGCCGGTCTCTACCCGGGGAGAAGAAACAAACCCGCAGACGATGGTGATCTCCGGGACGGCACGCGCAATCTCCTGCGCCATTTGCTGGTTCTTAGCAATGAATGCAGGGTTTTCCAACAAATCCCGAGGGGGATACCCGCAGATAGAGAGTTCGGGAAACACTATCATCTCTGCGCCCGCGCCTTTAGCTTGCTGCGCGTGCTCAACGATCTTTCTTGCATTGCCGCTGAAATCGCCAATGGTAGGGTTGATCTGCCCTAACGCAATCTTCACATATCCAGTGTAACTCAAGACAATTTCAAATTTCCTGCTGCGTCCGTCAAACACCGCGCCACCATGGCTTGATCCACTCCGGAAATGCGAATAACTTTGAGCCGGCTGGTTTCGCCGCTGGCGATAGTAATGGAAGAGCGCGGTATTTTGAAAATGCCGGAAAAGAACTCGATCACCGCTCGGTTGGCCTTGCCGTCAACCGGCGGAGCTGTGAGCGAGATTTTCAGAGCATCGCCTACTATGCCGGTGATTGCATTCTTTTTGGCGCGTGGTTGGACCTTAATGGAAAAGGTGATGTGGCCGGCAGTTTCACGGATGGGGATCAATTGGCTTGTTTGATCTTGGTATGAAATTACAAATTGGAAATTTTCAATTTCAAATTCTTTACCTATTGTCCTGCGCCCCAAATGAATGATAGCGCCGGGGCGCACTTGGCATTTTTGGCTACCACATCGGTTGTGCCATTCTGTTTACCTGTCACAAACGGTGTTAAAGGGGCCCAGAACTCACCTTGTGGGCTGGTCTTGACGCTTACGTCGTGAACCTCATCGTAGGACTGGGTGTGGAAGGCTACATTATCGTTGGCAGGGAACCCTTTGGCTCGAATCAAAACCAGTTCGTAGCCGGGACTGAGCCGGACTAATTCAAGACTGCAGGCCCCATCCTTTTTGATGATTGGGTCGGGAACAGTAGAAAAGAAGATTCGCGATCTGCCATCGGCTGAAATGAGCGCGCTGCGAAGAATCTCGCCCTTCACCGGCGCGTATTCCATCTTGATTTCCGCTCCGTCAAAATTCTTGGCGCAACTATCGGCGGAATGGGCAGGGCAAACTACGAAACCGTTTGGGTTGATTACCAGCCCACCCATGACTGCAACCGGATTGGGAAACATAATAGGCCACGACATCAACACATACCGCTGATTTTCGGGTGCGCCTGTGACTTTCACGCGGTAGGTGACCGTCAAATGGCCTTTCAGTTCGCCCTTCTTGGTCAACAGCATGTCCGCCTTCATGCCCGGCGAGGTCCGCTGCTCCCAGTTAATGGTAGCTTGGGCATTTTGGGCGGCCATAGCCGCTGGGTCTTCCTGGGGAGAACTCTTTTGTTGGCCAGTCGATAAGATCGACAGGATCGTTGCAATAGTGATCAGCTTCCACATCATGGCGAGAATATCACAGCACAGGGACCATTGACCTTAGTCATTTCACCGACAAGGATGATCTTAAACTTAGTCTGGAATGCAATCCCGCGCCACGCGAATCAGATCGGCCCACGGCGCCTCACCGCCCCAATCAACCAATAACTGACGTTTTCGTTCTTGAAAGTTTGGAAGTGCCCGCAACACGTCCACTGGCTTGGGCACGTACACGGCATCTGGTCTCGTGGCCAGCCAGTGAATAATCTTAGGTACGATACTTTCTACAGTACCATTGTGCGTTTTCGGATCATATCCGCCCATATCCGACAAATATCGAAAGTACTCGTGTTCTTCGGGAACCAATATCAGCCAATCATGTTCATCATCGCCAGCGAGGATCCGTCTTCCCATTGCTATGCCGAGCTCAAGAGGCATGTTGAATCTGGCAAGCCCAGCGCTCCCTTCTCCTCGGCAACGCGAAAGGTCGTGAATTGAATACTTGGAAGATAGAACGGCCCTGGCAATTCTCTCCATCCGAGGCTCGGCTACATTGCCAGATTCGAGAGAGCTTCTTGCCAAGAAGCCGCAACACGTGATGGCAAAAATGATGGCATCAAACAGCGGGGCATATTGCTCATCAAGAGGACAATTGACGAAAACGGAGCGATCCGGTCTTATGGAAAGCTCACCGCGTCCGAAGTGCTCCCGTCGATTGCGTTGGTCAGATGGACTCAGCTTATTTTCTTGTTTTTGAGGGACGGTTTTTTTTCTTGCCAACCTGCCTGAACTCCCCTGGTCGCGAAGATTTCGCCATCGGCTTGCGCTCTGGCAAGGTATTTCTCCCAGGATCCTCTTCGGTTGATTGCCACTGCCGCAAGGCTTTCATGATTTCATTGAGACGATGATCTCGCTCCAATTTCGCTTCTTTACTTGGCTCGCTCCGGAAATGGCCCGGAGTATGCAACCACGCCGCGAGTTGTACAGCGCAACGGTTCCAGTCCGATTTGTTTTTCACTCTCAGGCTTTTCCACTGACGTAGAAAATTGGGAGGCTCGGCTTTGGCTCCAACCAAAACTGGCACAAGAAACCGTGTTTTGCCTGACCAGTATGATTCGAGGGCCGTCATGTATTCTTTCTGGAGCTTATCCGATTGGTCCCACCCATCGATCAAGAACACCACTGCATGGGCATTTTCAAGAGCCGACTGAATTTTTTTCTCCCATTCATCCCCGACAGAAATTTCATTTCTGTCGATCCACGCAGTTATGCCTTTATGCTCAAGAGCGTTGGCAAGTAGCGCGGCATCTTTTGTTGCTTCATGTGGGCTAGATATGAAAACGTCAGGCATACTTAAGAGTAAGCTTACCTCAATTTCGCTTGGCTAGCTACTGTTTCATCATTTCATCAGGGCAGAGGAACCAGCGGCATCTCGATGAAGCTGGTCTGGCCGGGTGCATGGTAAATCCGCTGCGTAGCCTTGCGGTAATTCTCTGGTTTGGTCCAGAAAATATTGGGAACAAAAGTTTGGGGATTGC
>DASZEU010000293.1:0-2012 GCA_035940535.1 Candidatus Angelobacter sp. | reverse complement strand
AGGCCGCCGAAGTACTGGGGCTGAGCCGGGGTACCTTTTATCGCCGTATGGAAAAATATGGGCTTTACATTCCAGACCCCGCTCGAAAAGAAAAACGCTAAGCCTTCTCAGCGTCCATTTTTTACTTTTGAGAAGCGTCTTCGGCCAGCGCAACAAACCAATGGCATCGCACGGTACGCCAGTCCCCCCTTAACAACGGAGGAATATAGACAGGAATGCTTGTAAATACAAGAAATAATAGTACATGGCGGAGAGAGTGGGATTCGAACCCACGATACCCGTTAAGGTATACACGCTTTCCAAGCGTGCGCCTTCAGCCACTCGGCCATCTCTCCGGCACAACTTGATCAATCCATTATAGCGAAATAGCATCTACTCCGGTCTTTAACGCGAAGCGAAACAGCATGAAAACCAAGATTTCTTTTGCCTTTATTCTTGCGCTGCTCTTGTGCCAGTTCGTTTATAGCCAAACAGAGCTGCACCCCAGGGCCCGCGATCTGGGAATTCGCGTCGGGGTATTGTCGCCGGGCGCATTGAATTCCATCACCGACGTGGCTGGAGTTCGGGTGGGGCATACGACCTTAATCAAGGGAGACAACATCCGTACCGGAGTCACTGCCATCCTGCCTCATGGAGGCAACCTCTTTCAGGAAAAAGTTCCAGGCGCGGTTTTTGTGGGGAATGCTTTTGGAAAACTCATCGGCTCTACCCAGGTTAATGAACTGGGAGAAATTGAGACGCCCATTCTGCTGACTTCTACCCTCTCCACAGCCAAGGTGGCAGATGCGTTGATCTCCTACATGTTAAGCCTGCCAGGCAATGAAGATGTGCAATCGGTGAATCCGCTGGTGGGCGAGACCAATGATGGTCATCTGAACGATATCCGTGCGCGCCCTATTGCTCCTGAAGATGTCTTTGCTGCTCTGCGCAACGCGAAATCTGGTCCAGTGGAAGAAGGCAACGTTGGCGCGGGAACCGGCACTGTGGCGTTTGGATTCAAAGGGGGAATTGGGACTTCCTCTCGGCAGCTTCCAGCCGCGTTAGGCGGCTACACCGTAGGTGTTTTGGTGCAGACAAATTTTGGCGGAATCCTCACCATCGCGGGCTCTCCGGTAGGTCGCGAGCTAGGCAATTATTACTTGAAGAATTATGTTGAAGGTGACCGGCAGGCGAATGGCTCAGTCATGATCGTCGTGGCCACGGATGCGCCCCTCGATCACCGAAACCTCAGCCGCCTGGCCGCCCGCGCCATGATGGGACTGGCCCGCACCGGATCCAGCGGCAGCAACGGCAGCGGAGATTTTGTGATTGCCTTCTCTACCGCTTCCGATGTTCGCATTCACGCTGATCGCAAGCAATACCAATCTCGAACGTTGCTGAGCAACGAAAGCATGTCTCCATTATTCGAAGCCGTGATCGAGGCCACAGAAGAAGCAATCTATAACTCAATGTTGCGCGCTCACGACATCTCTGGCCGGGGACATACAGTGAAAGCACTCCCGCTCAAAGAGACGCTGGAAATCTTGAAGAAATACAATGTTGTGAAATAGATCGTTTCTGGGAACGTCCGACGACGATTCAACCCAGGTAAGCCACGGACTAATGGCTAATTGCTAACGGCTCAGTACTGGCTTCTCGCCTGCAGCTCACAGCTACCTGGAATACGCCTTCAACTGCTTCCGCCTCATGATCGCTTCGAATTCGGCCTTGGTTTCCTTGGGCAGATGGTACGATTCTTCGTCGGAAGGATAGCTGCCCGATTCAACATCACTGATGAACTGGTGAACAGCATTGCTGATCAGTGATGCCGCATCTCCATAGCGGCGGACGAACTTGGCCGCCGGAGCAAAGGTGAGGTTCACAATGTCATGGAAGACCAACACCTGGCCATTGCATTCCGGCCCTGCGCCAATGCCTATAGTGGGCGCAGAAACCTCGTTTGTGATCATGGCTGCCACTTCGCGTGGCAATCCTTCCAGCACCAGGGCAAATACTCCGGCCCGGTCCAGCGC
>DASZEU010000292.1:0-3504 GCA_035940535.1 Candidatus Angelobacter sp. | reverse complement strand
GTCAGGTCATGGCGTGCTCGCCAATAGTCCCAACTGATTTTGGCGAAGTGCGTATGATCGAAATACTCGCGAACCTGCGGGTCGTTCAGAGAGGCAAGGTCGCCCTCGACGTGATATTTGAAAAACCACTCCAACCGATTCACTTGCCATTGTGCGGCGACGAAGAATAGGCTGGCTGCGAGGACAGTACCGAGAGTTAGGTATCCACCGGGCCTCCGGATATGTTGACCGGTCCATTCGAGCGCATGAATTGCGGGTAAGGCGAGAACAGGCAAAATAAACAGAAAGTAGCGAGGACCGTAACACCATTCTCCACGCCAATTGCCGCGGAGGATATTGGTTAGCAGATAAACGGCAAGGACTGCCAGGATGAATATTCCTTCTTCCTTATGATCGCGCCAAAAGAGCTTCCAACCGGGAATTGCGAGCAAGAGCGGCGGGAAGCAGATAAAAAAACTCCACTGTGGGCTCAAGGTTAGGTCATAGAAAGCTGCCATGAAATCGACTCTAGGATTGGGATCATTCCACTGATGGTAGCCGCTGAGCCATGGAACTCCAAACTTTACCCAATTATTCACCGCAATGACCACGCAAATGAGCGCGACGGGAAGAATGATGGTTCGCCAAGAAAGCTCCGGCCAGAGCGATTGAGGAATACCTTCCCTATGAGCAAGATAAATCAGCGCCCCTGCCAGCAGCGGGATGAGGAGAACCCAGGAAACTTTCGTTAGACAGAGACAACCTGCCCAAAACCACAAGGCGGCAATAGTGCGAAGTTGGTATCTTGCCTCTCGCCGCGCTCGATTGAGCCGGACAATACTTCGAATAGCAAGCAAGAAAAACAGCCATTGCGTCGCTTCCGAGCTTGTGCAACGGAGATAGTTCCAGGCGTAGGTCGTGTAAAAACAGAGCAACACAAAGGCCACTCTTACCCACTCTACTGCCGTGTAATATCCAGTGAGGTCATAGAGCACATATCCTATGATTGCACTCAGGACAGCGGCAAATATTCCTAGAGCAACAACTTCGTTATTGATGAATTGACCTGCCAGCAACGGAATAACGTTTAGAATGCCATTTAACGTTCCATATTTCGAATAGTACTTTCCATTTTTGTGATTAAGAGCAAAAAACTGTCCGGGCTCTCCGTAGTTTGTTGCGAGTGAACTCGGAACATTCAACTCGCCCCGAATCAGGATGCTTCTGGCCTCTCCTTGCCAGGCAACCGGGTCACCACCGTACGGCGTCGCAGGTAAGGTCAGGATTCCAATGAAAACGACAGCGGTAAGAAGAAGCGCAACGCTGAGAGGATGAGCTTTTGCAGCAGGCATGAATGTCTTTCCAGAGAGTGTTTCAACAAGGTTTGAGCCAAACAGGTGGAAGCCCCGGACTTCAGTCCGGGGAGCGGACCCTTCAGAGTCCGCGAAGATTGGCACTTTCATCATTTCCGGCCTTTAGGCCCGGGCCTTCACCGCGGGCGCTTTATGCGAGGAATCATTTTCTAAGAATACTCCAACAACAATTAGCTCTAACCTCCAACTTTGGAAACCTTGCTTCTTAATACGCCCTTGACCGCTTGAGGTGAGCGACGGCTGCCTACATCGCCGGATAAGAGGTCCGGAATTGTCTTATAGGAGCGGGAAAGGCCTACGAGTACGTTATATTTGAAAATGTACCAAAGAGCATAAATACCATCGACGGCAGTAATCTTCTTGCCCTCTTCATAAGTGCGCCCATAGTAGCTGATGGGAACTTCGTAGACCCGGCAGCGCAACTTGGCGACCTTCGCGGTTACTTCCATGTCAAAGCCAAACCCGCTGGAGCCGAGTAACATATTCCGAAGAATCTCCCCGCGAAATGCTTTGTAACCGGTTCCGACATCCGTCATATTCAGGTTGGTGAGGAGGTTAGAGCAAAACGTAAAGAGTTTGTTTGCCAGGTAGTGATAAAAATAGATTACACGGGCCGCCTTGCGAACCAGGAAACGCGACCCGAAAACCACATCAGCTTTTCCTCGTACGATCGGATCAACCAAATCCGGGATCTCTGCCGGGTCATACTCCAGATCAGCATCCTGGATAATCACAATTTCCCCGGTGGACATCGCAAGCGCTGTTCTCAGTGCCGCCGTCTTGCCCAGATTTTTCTCATGACGGGACCAGCGCAACTGGGGATGCTTCCTGGCCAAGTGCTCCAGGATGACGGGCGTTGCATCCGATGAACAGTCGTCGACCGCGATTACCTCCAATACTTGCGGAAGCTGCAAAACATTGGCGATCACCGTTGCCAGGGTATGCTCTTCGTTGTAAACGGGAATCACTACCGAGAGCGATCGGTTGTCTAGCTTAACCATATTCTTCGACGCTCCCTCCACAAATCTGCCAACTGCACGCAGTACTCAATGGCCACTCGCACAGACGCCTTGCTGCTTCCTGCGCGTCTCCGGCCAAAAATGTATGGGATTTCACGAACAAAGCGGATATGCCCCCGGACAAGCACGTCCAAAAGGATTTTGAAGCCTTGGGGATGTAAGCAAACATCTTGAATGCAGAGGCGCCGCACCAGGAAAAACCCGGACATAGGATCGGATACCCGAACGTTTGCTTTTTGCAGACGACGGGTCATCCAAACCGCGAGACGCGAAATCAACTGCCGGAACGCATTCCACTTTGGCCGGCTGCCATGGCTAATGTAACGGCTTGCGACTACGACATCGGCGCCTGCTTGCAATGCCTCCCACATCGCCGGCAACAACTCTGGTGGATGCTGCAGGTCGCCATCCATGACCCCCAGCAGGGCAGCATCCGTATTCTGCCAGCCGTGAATCACTGCCCCTGCCAGTCCGCGAGCGCCCTTTCGCACGAACAGCCTGATTCGAGGATCATGGGCAGACATCTCGCCTACGATAGCTTCGGTTCCGTCTCCGCTGTCATCATCGACAACAATCAACTCGTATGGAATTCCCAGGTGATCGGCACTGTGCCGCAGCCGGTCCAGCAATTCCCGGATGTTGCCCGCCTCATGCAGCGTAGGAATGACAATCGCGAGCTTCTGTGGTTCAGCCATCTTTCAATTTCCTGTCTGACGAAGTACCGCATTGACTTCGTCTGCTTGAGGACTTATGCAAGAGCCGGTTCTTTGGTAAAGACACACTCCATCCGAGCATCCCTTCAATGCGAAATCACGCGCCAGTCCGGGACGCGTCCCATAAGCGATCACAGCATTCACACTAGAGGACTCTTGCTCCAGCCCAGACCCTTCCGATATCAGGACCATCGGAATGTTGCGGTGCAAATGTGTATAACCTCCGGTGTTGAACCAGGAAATACCTTGAACTCCAAGGCCACAAACAGCCGGGTCGCGGCTTAGCTGGTCCATCATGGCTATTGCGCCTGAGTTGTAGTTCCAATAGGTGAATTGTGGCGCAAGAAAAGCTGAGAAAAACACAAACAAAACCCCGGCGACGGAAGCTGCAACCTTGGGGTAGCTCTGGGACTTCAAGAA
>DASZEU010000291.1:0-26320 GCA_035940535.1 Candidatus Angelobacter sp. | reverse complement strand
TGATGTGGAAGCGCGTTTCCGGAATTGCCGTAGGGCGTAGTTAACTCAAGTCGACAATTTCAGCTTCTCGGAGGATTTTTATGCACACCTGGCTCCCACAGAGCCTCTTGGGCCGTGGAATAGCGTCTGTTCGCCGCATGGCTTCTCGCGACAGAGTGGCGATGCTGGCCATCCTCGTCATGCTCACAGCAGTGGCGGTACCCATGGTTTTGGCCCATGGACAAACTCAAGCCCCGCCCGCGTCACAGCCACAACCCGTATCTGTTGCCCCTTCTCAACCTGCCCCCACGAATCAGGCCACAACCCCCAGCAGTGCTCCCAGTGAGGGGCCGGGCGGCGAAGCCGAACTCAAGCTGCCCGACATGTCTAAGGTTACATTCTTCGGCGGCAGTATTGATGGACACAAGCTGCTGGCGATCGGCATCATCTTCTGTTTTCTCGGCGGGCTATTTGGTCTGGTCATCTACATGCAATTGAAGAACCTGCCGGTCCATCGCGCCATGCGCGAAATTTCTGAGCTGATCTATGAGACCTGCAAAACTTATCTGACCACGCAAGGTAAATTCATCCTGATTCTGGAAGCCTTTATTGCAGTAATTATCCTGTTGTACTTTGGATTCCTGCTCAAATACGAGGCCGTAAAAGTTGTCATCATTCTGCTGTTCAGCCTTGTGGGAATCGCTGGCAGCTATGGCGTAGCCTGGTTTGGCATCCGCGTGAACACCTTCGCCAACTCCCGCACCGCGTTCGCAGGATTGCGCGGCAAGCCATATCCCATTTATTCCATCCCACTGAAAGCCGGCATGAGTATCGGCATGATGCTGATCAGCGTGGAATTGCTGATCATGTTGTGCATCCTGCTGTTCATTCCCGGCGATTACGCTGGACCATGCTTTATCGGATTTGCCATCGGCGAATCTCTGGGCGCAGCCGCCCTGCGTATTGCCGGCGGTATCTTCACCAAGATCGCCGATATCGGCTCTGACCTGATGAAGATCGTCTTCAAGATTAAAGAAGATGACGCCCGCAATCCTGGCGTGATCGCCGATTGCACCGGCGACAATGCCGGCGATTCGGTTGGCCCCAGCGCCGATGGTTTTGAAACTTACGGCGTGACCGGAGTGGCCCTGATCACCTTCATTCTCCTGGCCGTAAAAGGAGCCAACAAAGATACCCTTCAGATACAACTTCTGGTTTGGATCTTCGTGATGCGCATCATGATGCTGGTGGCCAGCGCCTTTTCTTATTTCATTAACGAGGCCGTCGCTAAAGCACGATACAGCAATTCGGACAACATGAATTTTGAATCACCGCTTACCTCGCTGGTGTGGCTCACCTCGTTCGTCTCCATAGCCGCCACATTTATCGTCTCGAAGTTGATCATTCCTGATCTCGGCGGAGATGCAACCCTTTGGTGGAAGCTTTCCAGCATCATCTCTTGCGGAACCCTGGCAGGAGCCATCATTCCTGAACTCGTGAAGGTCTTTACCTCAACTGACTCACGACACACCAAGGAAGTTGTCACCTCATCTCGGGAAGGCGGTGCTTCCCTCAACATTCTTTCCGGGCTGGTGGCTGGTAACTTCTCCGCTTATTGGCTCGGGATCAGCATTGTCATGCTGATGGGTACTGCCTTCTACTTCAGTACGTTGGGACTGGGCGCTCCTGGAACTCCCGGCGAGTGGATGCTGGCTCCGGCTGTGTTTGCCTTTGGTCTGGTGGCTTTCGGCTTCCTGGGCATGGGCCCGGTAACCATTGCCGTCGATTCCTACGGCCCCGTGACCGACAACGCTCAATCCGTCTACGAGCTTTCGCTCATTGAGCAGGTGCCCAATGTGCAGCAGGAGATCAAGAAAGACTTCGGGTTTGACGTAAAGTTCGATCGCGCCAAACACCTGCTGGAAGAAAATGACGGTGCTGGAAATACCTTCAAGGCCACCGCCAAGCCCGTGTTGATCGGCACGGCGGTCGTGGGCGCCACCACCATGATCTTCTCCATCATCATGAAACTCACCAATGGTCTAACGGACATCAAGGGGAAAGAGAGCCTCTCTCTGCTGCACGCACCCTTTGTGCTGGGTTTGATTACCGGTGGAGCAATCATCTACTGGTTTACCGGCGCATCCATTCAGGCAGTAACCACGGGCGCTTATCGCGCGGTGGAGTTCATCAAGAAGAACATCCGGCTGGAAGGTGTGGAAAAGGCCTCGGTCGAAGACAGCAAAAAAGTGGTGGAGATCTGCACCAAGTACGCGCAGAAAGGAATGTTTAACATATTCCTGACCGTGTTCTTTGCCACCCTGGCCTTCGCCTTTGTGGAGCCTTACTTCTTTATTGGCTACCTGATCTCCATCGCCATCTTCGGCCTCTACCAAGCCATCTTTATGGCCAATGCTGGCGGCGCCTGGGACAATGCCAAAAAGATCGTGGAAGTGGAATTGAAGCAAAAAGGCACTCCCCTCCATGACGCAACCGTGGTGGGTGACACCGTAGGCGATCCTTTCAAGGACACATCCTCAGTGGCCTTGAATCCGGTAATCAAATTCACGACTCTTTTTGGGTTGTTGGCGGTAGAACTGGCCGTACAACTTACAAAAGAACAGGGCACCTCTACCAGCCATATCCTGGCGTTGGTCTTCTTCCTGGTTTCCGTGTTCTTTGTATGGCGCTCGTTCTATGGAATGAGCATCGGAGCGCAGAAGGCTGGGAGCTAGAGCTTTGATGTTAAATGTTAGAAGATGTTTCGTCGTAGACACGCATAACACAGCATGGCTTTAGAGCTTGCGGAAAATGGGCTTCCGAAGTTGGTTTGTATCAGCCCCAACGATCCCTGCCGGGATGGTTGCGTGAACCAGAAACTCCAACTTACGATGGATTACCGATATAGAACTCTAAGGAAGCGGGGGATGAGGGGATACCGAAGGTCCAGTCCCCGGCAGGGGACGAATGACAGTAGCCCAGCATGATTCGGCGCGGTCAGGCGCCGAATCCAATGCTGGGTTCGATTCAAAATAAACGGAGTCCCGTTCGGGACGGCTGAATCATTCTTCCTGGATTCCGTAAGCCGCCAATAATCTCTTGAATTCCTCTTCAAAGCTGATCCGCTTATGATGTTCTGGAGGTCGCCGGATGTAAGTTATCGTCTTGTCTCGTTGAACTCGTCGAGCTTCAGCCAAATGTCTCTTACCGTTTGTCGGATAAAATCAATTTCTCCCTTTAAACGCGCTGTCATCCTGAGCGCAGCGAAGAGCCTGCACTGAGGCGCTGCCGAAGTGACCCCGAAGATGCGTAAATATTCCACGTCAGATTAAGAGGCAATTCAGCAACACTCGATTTTCAAGCCACAAGCTAGAGAATGACTTGAGAGTTTGCCAAAAATATCTTTTCTGACAGAAAGCCGATGACCTCAGGGGCTGAAGCCCTGAATCTATCTTCATCGACCGGCACGGCTGAAGCCGTGCCCTTTCAAACGAACGACAAGCGACATCTTGCCACAAGCTCATTCGACCGGACCTAACGCTACAACGCTGGTGTCGCTTCTTCACCAGTCCCCAGTTGACCCAAAAGAAAATCTGCAACAGCTTGGGTCAAGCGCCGGGGATATTGGCTCCGCGCCGTGGCTAGCGCTTGTCTTCTCATTAATCGGTGCCGTTTGATTCGCAAGGTATGGTAGAACCTCTGGCGTCCGCGCAACGCATGCTCGGGAAGAATGGAATAACCGAAGCCGGCCTCCACTAATCGCTTGATGGCTTCGGTATCGTCGGCTTCCATCACTACCTTCGGAGTCAATCCAATCTCGCGAAAGAATTGGTCGATGATCGACCGCATGTTGCTCTGTTTGGGATAAAGCAGAAAGGGTACAGACGTGAGATCAGAAGCCGAGATGGAACCAACATGGCCGCCACGCACGACGGTTGTCGAAGGACGCAGCACCAACAGCTCCTCTTCGAACAGGGGCATGATGGAGAGCTGTTCTTCGGCCACAGGTAAAGAAATCAACCCCAAATCAAACTTGCCCTCCAATAACCCGGAGACGATCTGTTCTGTGACTCCCACAGTGACGTGAATCTCAGCCTGGGGGAACTGCTTACGCACCTTTCGCAGCGCTGGGCCAAGCCGGTAAATGAGAGTGGTGACTCCGGTAGCAAAGTGGAATGGCCTTGTGTCGCTGACCGGATCATTCTCAAACTGCTCGCGGATTTGCGCCACCTGCCTGACCAATGCGTTGGAAAGCTCGGCCAAGCGGAAGGCGGAAGGTGTGGGCATCAACCGCTTTCCGCAGCGCCGAAACAGCTCCGTATGCAGTTCATCCGCCAGCGCGTGGAGTTGAATGCTCACCGCTCCAGGTGAGAGCCGCATTCGGGCGGCCGCCTTAGTCACGCTGGCCGAATCCATAACTGCGAGAAAGAGTTCGAGTTGGTGAATATCCATGACCGTCTCCCGAACCATTACACCGCTAAGGACGCCAACGGCGCAAAAGGAAAACCAAAATCTCACAAGGCAAAGCGCAACAGAACTATAACAAGGCACATTGGGTTTTTCCGGCTAGAAGCTAGAAGCCAGCAGTTAGGAGCTAAATGCCCCTTGACACCGTATCCAGTTTTCATATAATGCAATACCGTGTCATTAGATAAGACAAAGACGGCTAGTCGCTCTCCCTATCAAGTTCAAGTTCTGGATCGCGCCTTGGCGATCCTGCAAATGCTTTCGGCAGAAGGGCCGGATCTGTCGCTGGGCGAAATCTCTACGACGCTGGAACTTCATAAGAGCACGGTGCATCGGCTGATCATGGTTCTGGAGCGCCACAAATTGGTGGAGCGCAATTCAGATAATGGGCGTTACCGGCTTGGCTTGAAGCTCTTCGAACTTGGGACCAAAGCGGTTTCGAAATTGGATCTTCGCGGTCGGGCCCGTCCGGTCTTGGAGCGCCTGGTGCTGGAAACGAGCGAGACCGTTCATCTTTGCATTCTTGACGAGACGGAAGTGGTCTACCTCGATAAGGTTGAACCGGCCCGGTCGGTGCGTATGGCCTCTAGTGTAGGTCGCCGCAATCCGGCCTATTGCACTGCCGTGGGCAAGGCAATTCTGGCCTGGCTGCCGGAGGCGCAGGTGGAGACCATCGTCCGCAAGCATGGACTGAAGGCCATGACCGCCAACACCATCACCAGTTTTCTGGAACTCAAGACGGAACTGGCTACTATACGCGACCGGGGTTATGCAATCGATAACGAAGAGATCGAAGAGGGAGTACGGTGCGTGGGTTGCGTGGTGCGCGATTTTTCCGGAGGACCGGTGGCCGCCATCAGCGTTTCTGGTCCTGCGTTTAGGGTCACGCGGGAAAAAGTGAAGAGCATTGCGCGTCCGGTAATTGTAGCCGCCAACACCCTCTCCACAGAACTGGGATTCAAGCAGTCAAGAGTCGCTTTGGCTGGCAACAATGTTGCCCCGGCGACCATTGGGGCCTAGCAAGATAACCCGGGTTAAAAATCCCGGGTTTTTATTTGTTCGTTTGTAATTGTGAGATTGTATCTCATATTGCGGTATACAGCCCAAAAAACCGAGGAGCCTCGCCATGAAATTAAAATTTCACTTTTTGCTTATAGGTCTGCTGGTTTCGGCGCCGGTGGGGCTAAGCGCACAAAGTGTGACGGCCACCATTGTGGGCACCATTACCGATTCCAGCGGCGCCGCCATCACGAATGCCCAAGTTGTGGCAACCAACACTGGGACTTCTCTTTCACGCGCCGTCCAAAGCAACGGTGAGGGCGAGTACCGGATCGAGTTTTTGCCAGTGGGCGAATATTCGGTAGAGATCACCGCTTCTGGGTTCAGAAAGACCGTGCGCAAGAGTATTGTCTTGCAGGTGAACCAGGTCGCGCGCGTGGATGTGTCTTTAGAGGTGGGCCAGACTTCGGAGAGCGTGGAGGTTACGACTGCGGCTCCGCTGGTGAATACCAGCAATGTCGAACTTGGGCGCACGGTGGAGAATGCAGAGATCATTGACCTGCCGATTGTCAATCGCAATGTTTATACGTTGTTGGACCTCACGCCGGGCGTGCAAAGGAATGAGAACAGCATCGTCCTCGGGTATCCCGAGCAGCGGACTCTGATCAATGGCGGTGTTGATGGTGGCGCTGGTTCCGTCAATTACTACCTGGACGGCGGAACCAACATGACGAGCCTGCGCAATACCGGCAACATCCTTCCCAACCCGGATGCCATTCAGGAATTCAGGGTGCAAACCAATAACTACAACGCGGAATACGGGCGGTTTGCCAATGGAGTGATCAATGTCCTGACCAAGTCAGGGACCAACCAGTTCCACGGATCGGTATTCGAATTTGTGCAGAATACAGTTCTTAATGCAAACGACTGGGGAAATCCGTTCGCTACCCCGCCGCTACACCGCAACCGCTTCGGAGGGGCCATCGGCGGTCCGATTATCAAGAGCAAAACATTCTTTTTCGGCTCTTACGCCGGCCTGAGACAGGTTACCAGCACATTTCTCAACGGCGCTGTCGTGCCTACCGCCCTGGAGCGCACCGGTGATTTTTCGCAGTCGGTAGGGGCCAACGGCGCCAAGGTTTTCGTCAAAGACCCCACCAAGACGGGAAAGTGCGACCAGACCAGCCAAGTCGCTTGCTTCTCCAGCGGTGGCAAAGTGAATGTCATTCCGATAAACCGTCTTGATCCAGTCGCCATGGCCATCATGAACAAGTTCATTCCATCAGCCAATGTTGGAGCAAACCAGTGGAAAGGATTCATTCCCAGCCCTTACAACACCGACGAGTTCCTGGGCAAGGTGGACCACAACTTCAGCGACAATAACCGGTTGACGGCCAGCTATTTTGAGAGCAGCGGCGACAACCTGGTGCGGGCGGGCGCCGGCAACCTGCCTTGGTCTCAACAGCAATTTCAGTGGCGACAGCACGGCGTCAACATAAGTGATACATGGGTGATCAGCCCTTCCCAGGTCAACCAGACGTGGTTCACCTATACGCGTAACTTTGGAGGACGACTGAATCTGCCCCAGACCTTTCTCTCCGGCCTGGGTTCACTTTTTACAGGGCAGGGCACGCCGTCTCTGCCGCAGATCAGCGTGAATGGGTTTTTCAATTTGACCCAGGCCATTGCCGGCCCGGTGGCAGGCACGAATTTCTATGAAATACGCAATACTTTCAGCTACACGCGCGGCAAGCATTCGTTCAAGTTTGGCGGCGAAGTCTCGCTGGACAAGGACATTCAGCAGGCGCTCCTGAACAACTACGGCGTCTTCACGTTTAATGGGGTCGTTACGACCAATGCATTGGCCGATTTCGAAACCGGACTGCCCAGTTCGCTCTCGCAGGATGCGCCTAGTTTCGGATTCACCAACAACTGGTATACCGCCTTTTTTGCGCAGGATGATTTTCGAATTCATCCTCGACTGACCTTGAATCTGGGCGTACGCTGGGACATACAAACACCGCCGACCGACCCGCAAAACAAGGAGTCCACTTATGTGCCGGGCAGGCAGTCGGTCGTGAACCCAACTGCACCTCCGGGAATACTATTTCCAGGTGATCCGGGAATCACGCG
Source organism: Candidatus Angelobacter sp. (assembly GCA_035940535.1). GTDB lineage: Bacteria > Acidobacteriota > Terriglobia > Terriglobales > Acidobacteriaceae > Angelobacter. The sequence goes on along the minus strand of DASZEU010000291.1, from coordinate 18,742 downwards.
TGGCATCATTCCCAACCGCTGGAACCATGTTTCTCCGCGGGTGGGTTTTGCGTGGGACCCGTTTGGGGATGGCAAGACCGCGATTCGTGGCGGCGCAGGAGTGTTTTACGGCAGTCTTTCCGGAAACCAGTGGAATACCACATCCAATTTCGAGCCGTTCGCCATTCGCCTGACGTTCAACAACAACAACACCGCCACCAACAAGGGAGCAGGAGCTACCTTAAGCAATCCATATAGAGGACTCGCAGGCGGCGATCCATTTCCCTATCATGGGCAATTTGTGCCGGGTGGCTCCATCTTTGGTCCATCGCCGAACTTTGCCTGGCCCTATACTTACCAGCTTAACTTTTCCGTACAGCGCCAGGTTACAGAGAACATGAGCGTAATGGCTTCGTATGTAGGTTCGTTGAGCCATAACTTGCCCTTCGCCCTTGATCTCAATTATCCAACGTTCGCCGGGGCGAGCTCGAACAATGTGCAGGCTCGGCGGCCCAACGCCGCATTCGGTCCAGTGCTTTCCATGCAATCCAACCAGACTGCGTCATATAACGCATTGCAAATCAGCGCCACGCAAAGAATGTCGCGCCATCTGAGCTTCAATGCTTTTTATATCTACAGCAAAACCTGGGACAGCGTTCAGCTCGACAACAACACCACGCAGGGTGGCGTCCAGAATTTTGCCAACATAGCGGAAGATCGGGGGCGTGCGGACATCGACATGCGCCATCAGGTAGTGGTCTCCATGATCTGGCAGCCCGATTACTACACCGGAGGGAGCGGGTTGCTGCGTACTGTGCTCAACGGATGGTCGGTCTCACCGATTCTGAAGATACACAGCGGCTTCCCGTTTACGGTTGCGAATGGGGCCGATGCCAACCTCGATGGCAACAATAACGATCGGGCACAGTTGGTGGGCAATCCGTTAAGCGGCACTTGCCCGAACGGTGCTCCCGTGGGTTCGTCCCAATGCTGGATCAACACTTCCGCATTTGCCAGAAACACGCCGGTCAATGGCAATCCCGTCGACGGGAATTCTCCCAGAAATTTCCTCGATCAGCCCGGCTATAAAAACGTGGACCTTGCTATTTTCCGCACGTTTAAAATCCGGGAACGCATTAATTTCCAGGTTCGCGGAGAAGCAATGAATGTATTTAACATGATCAACTTGAATGCTCCGGCTGCGACCGTGGGAACGAACACATTTGGACAAATCACTTCGGCCCAGGCCACACGGCAGCTTCAACTCGGGTTGCGTGCTACTTTTTAGAACGATTCGAACGATCCAGGTATGTCTGATCTGAAGCTGCGCGAAAAATCGAAGTGCCAATGGGACCTAGTGGCGCTGGGAGAGGTCATGCTCCGCCTCGATCCTGGGGACAATAGGATTGCCCACACGCGGGAATTTCGAGTGTGGGAGGGCGGCGGCGAATATAACGTTGCCCGTGGATTGAAACGCTGCTTCGGATTGAATACAGCGGTGGTTACAGCGCTGGCAGATAATTCGGTCGGCAGACTTGTCCAGGACCTGATCTATCAGGGAGGCGTGGATCAATCGTATCTAAAGTGGGTCGACTATGACGGCGTGGGACGGCGGGTTCGCAATGGCCTGAATTTTACAGAACGAGGTTTTGGATTGCGGGCTGCCGTAGGCTGCTCTGACCGCGGACACACCGCAGTCTCGCAGTTGAAGCCGGGCGACATTGACTGGGAACGGATCTTTGCCAAAGATGGCTGCCGCTGGCTTCATACCGGAGGAATCTTCACAGCGTTGTCGGAGACCACTCCGCTGGTAGCCGAAGAGGCGATGCAAACGGCGAAGAAACACGGCGTGATCGTCTCCTACGACCTCAACTATCGCGCTTCGCTGTGGAAGTCCCATGGGGGACTTGAGAAAGCGCAAGCCGTCAATTCCAAACTTGTGCGGCTGACCGATGTTGTATTTGGGAACGAAGAAGATTTTTCGGCGGCTTTGGGTTTTGCGGTCAAGGGCGTCGATGAGAATTTTTCTCTCCTCGATAGTGCCTGCTTCAAAGAAATGATGAATGATGTGGTTAAGAAGTACCCCAATCTCAAGGTAATCGCCAGCACGCTGCGCTCAGTTGCCTCGGCTAGCCGCAATGATTGGGGTGCGATTTGTTATTGCCAAGGCAGCTTTTATGAAGCCATGAAACGCACGGATCTGGAAATACTGGACCGGGTGGGCGGCGGCGATTCGTTTGCGTCAGGCTTGATCTATGGAATTCTCTCAGGTCACGATCCCGCATGGGCGGTAGAATGCGGCGCAGCTCACGGCGCACTGGCGATGACCACGCCCGGAGACACCTCAATGGCAACCTTGGATGAAGTGCAGAACGTGATGAAAGGCGTTTCTGCGCGGATTGCGAGATGACAGTAGTTAGTACTTAAAGGACTGATCTATGACCGACCTCCTTGTTCGCGAAGAAAACATTTTCCGCAAGACCAACGCGCATTCAGGCCGCAGAGTTGTGATTACGCCTGAAAACAGCAGCATGAAGCATCTTTGTTATGCGCGGACCATGCTGGACACCAGTACGCCGGAAGTGAGTTTCAGCACCGGCGTTCGCGAAACGGCGATGATCTGCCTTGCCGGAGAGGCTGAGTTCGAGGTTGAAAACCAGAAATTCACGCTGAGCAAATATGACGGTGTCTACATTCCCAAGGCATCGCAGGTGCAGATCCGCAGCAAGTCAGTTGACCTGGCGGAGTTTTCGGCCGAGGTCGAAGGCGACTATCCCTTGCAGATCGTGAAATACCAGGATGTCCAGACAGACAAATCGCTGCACTTCGTTACCGGCGGCCCGGCAACCACGCGTGACTTGAATATCCTGATCGGAAAAAATGTTCAGGCGGGGCGGGTTCTTGCGGGTTTCACTGTCTCCGAGCCTGGAAACTGGACGAGTTGGCCTCCGCACGAGCATGCCCGTATGCTCGAAGAAATGTACGTCTATATTGAAATGCCGCCACCGGGATTCGGAGTGCAGTTCGTCTACACCGATACCAATGAGCCCGATCTGGTCGCCGTAGTTCGCGAAGGGGACGCGGTGTTGATGCCGCGCGGCTATCATCCCAATGTTTCTGCTCCCGGACACCGTATAGGTTTTATCTGGGCGATGGCCGCGCATCGTGAAGTGGAAGACCGGCAATTCGGCGTAGTCAACATTCAACCTGAATTCAGCAGTTCAGGGTCGGGTCTTGAAGCCAGCAGGAAGTGATGTGAATCCAACAACCGCCAAGGAATCTCGTCAACAACCCACCGTCGGGCGGGTCGGCGCTTCCCCTTGGGCGGGCGTGGGTCACTACCGCTGGGTTATTTGTGCTCTCCTGTTTTTTGCCACCTCGATCAACTACATTGACCGCCAGATCATCGGACTGCTCAAGCAGACCCTTCAGGGCCAGATCGGCTGGAACGAGATCGATTACAGCAACATCATCTTTGCTTTTCAGCTTGCCTACGCTGTGGGCTTGCTGGTTGCCGGCAGGTTGTTGGACCGGCTGGGGACACGCAAAGGCTTCTCGCTCTCCGTGTTTTTCTGGAGCGTAGCGGCCATGGCTCATGCCCTTGCCCACTCCGTCATGGGTTTTGGCGCAGCCCGCGTGGCGCTGGGTTTGGGCGAATCCGGTAACTTTCCGGCTTGCATCAAGGCGGTTGCAGAATGGTTTCCGAAGAAAGAGCGCGCCCTGGCGACGGGAATCTTCAATTCCGGCACCAATATCGGCGCATTGATTACGCCGCTCATTGTTCCCTGGATCACGCGCAAGTTCGGATGGCGAGGGGCATTTATTGTTACAGGCGCGATTGGTTTCATTTGGATGATCGTGTGGCTGGCGATGTATCGATCTCCGGAGAATCATCCTCGCGTGAGCGCGGAGGAACTGAAGCACATTCGCAGTGATCCGCCGGAGCCGGTTACTAAAATTCCCTGGCTTCAATTGCTACCGCACCGGCAGACTTGGGCATTTGCCATCGGCAAATTCATGACCGATCCCATTTGGTGGTTCTATTTATTTTGGGTCCCGGACTTTTTGTACAAGACCCACGGAATCACTGTATTGACTGTGGGACTGCCGCTCCTGGTCATTTATCAGATGGCCACCGTGGGCAGCATTGCTGGTGGATGGTTCTCGTCGGCGATGATCAAGCGTGGATGGACAGTGAATCGCAGCCGCAAGACGGCCATGCTAGTCTGCGCTCTGGCAGTTGTGCCAATCGTATTTGCGACCAAGGTTTCCAGCCTGTGGGCAGCGGTCGGCCTGATAGGACTTGCCGCCGCTGGGCACCAGGGCTGGTCGGCAAACATATTCACACTGGCCTCAGATACCTTTCCCCGGCGTGCAGTCGGTTCCGTCGTGGGACTCGGAGGAATGTTTGGTTCCATCGGAGCGCTATTCATCGCCAAAGTCACCGGATACGTCTTGCAGTGGACCGGATCGTACCTGCCTATGTTCATCATTGCCGGTTCGGCTTATCTGCTGGCGCTGGTCGTCATCCATGTTTTGAATCCGCAGTTGAAGCCCGCACAAGTAGGAGAAGAAGCATGAGCAAGGCAGAAGTCAGGCAGCAGATTGCCTCCATCGGAATTGTCCCGGTGATTCGGGCTTCGAGCGCGGAAAAAGCTCTCGTAGCCGTGGATGCCCTGCGCGAGGGCGGCATCGCCGTCGTGGAGGTCACGTTGACTGTCCCCGGCGCAGAGCGAGTGATTGAAGCCCTGCGAAAGCAGTTTAAAGGTGACCTGCTCGTGGGCGCCGGCACAGTGCTGAATCCCGAAAGCGCCAAACGCTGCCTAGATGCAGGCGCTCAGTTCATTGTTTCTCCGGGATTGAATACTGCCACCATCGCCTTTGTGAACTCGCAGAACGTCCTGATGGTTGCCGGTGGTCTTACGCCGACGGAACTTCTGGCTGCGTGGGAGAGCGGATCCGATCTAGTAAAAGTTTTTCCCTGTAACGCGGTCGGCGGGGCAAGTTATATCAAGTCGCTGAAAGGCCCTTTGCCGCAAATTCCATTCATTCCTACGGGTGGAGTGAACCTCCAGACGGCAGCGGATTTTATCCGCGCCGGTTCGGAAGCATTAGGGATCGGGAGCGAATTGGTTCCCGCTTCGGCGCTCGATTCCGGCAAGCCGGGCGTGATCACAGCGCTGGCCAAACAGTTCATGGAAATCGTGCAGGAGGCCCGCAGTTCAAAGGCGACGGCAACATCGATTCGATGATCTTCTATTCAATGACCAAGCATTTAATGACCAATCGCATCTTAGAGTGTTTTTACAAATGGTGTAGCCCAGTGAAGATTTGTATCAGGGCACGACTTCAGTCGTGCCGGACCCGAGTTTACTCGGGTCATAAAGAATTGAAAAAGAATCACTGCCTCTCTGCCAAAGGCTTGCGCGCAGCTCCTGCTTTTGGAGCGGCGCGCTTTGAACAAAAGGGCTGCACTCTTTCTAAAATCGCCTTAGTGATGGCGGCTTTGCTTTTCGGCCTCATGTTCTGCAGAGCAGCCTACGCGGCTCCGCATCTGCGCGGGATCAAAATCTCTGTGACCAATCCTTCCGCCGAAGAGAGGCGGGCAGAGCCTGTAGTGATCTCCATCCCTGAGCTGCGCAAGATCGCAAAAGACCTGCGCGCAGGCTCTTTGATCGTCACTGTGACCCACACCTCGGACTTGCAACAGGACGCGGCGGCGCTCCAAGCCACCGAAATCCCGTCACAGGTGGACGATCTCGACAACGACGGCAAGGCCGACGAACTGGCTTTCCAACTGGACCTGAAACCCCACGAAACCTGCATTGTCACGATCACCTACGGCGATCCTGGCCGAATTTTCAAAATCCGACGGGACTATCCCGCACAGACCGATGCGATGTTCGCCAAGAAGATTGAAGGCCTGGGATGGGAGTCGGAGAAAAATGCCTGGCGTCTTTATTTTGATCCACGCAACGCGATTGATCTTTATGGCAAACGCCGGTCCACGTTGATGCTCAAACGATTCGCCACACCCGAATATGACTATCACGCCGTGTCCGATGACGGCAGAGACATCTACAAGGTCGGCGAAGCCATGGGGATTGGCGGAGTTGGCGCATGGCGTGAGGGTAAGCTCATTAAAGTTTCCGATGTGCGGGCGCGCAGTTACCGCATCATCTCGACCGGCCCGGTCCGCGCGATCGCCGAGCTGACGTATGATGGTTGGGCCGCCGGAGCTTCGCCGGTTAGCTTGCGCACGCGCATCACCCAATGGGCTGGAGACCGCGGCTTCTATCAGACCATCACATCCGATGCCGGCGCTGGTTTTACCTTCGCCACCGGGATTCCGCTCAAAAAAGAAGCGCCAGCCTTGCATTCGCATGGCGACCGAAGCTGGGTGGCCAGTTGGGGCGAGCAGGTGCTGATGCCTGGCGCCACCGCAACCGAACCGTTAACCGGAACCAATCTTGGGCTCGGCGTGGTCATGATTACTCCATCTTCGGCTACACCCGTGGACGATCCTGGCAACCACTTACTCACCTTCTCCACCCAAGCCAACAGCGCCAGTTGGTACACCTTCGCTGCCTGGGACCAGGAGGGGAAGAACGATCGGTTCATGATGGGCAACGATCAGGAAGTGGACCAACGTGCCTCGCTGGTGACAACACATCCAGGTATTCAAAGCAAAGAACAATTCCTACAAACCATGCGAGGCATCGCCAGTGCGCTCGACAGTCCGGTGCAGGTGAAGATACTGTCTTCCGCGCCGATGCCGCAGCCGGCTCCAGCCGATACGTTGAAGCCTGCGAAGCCCAAACCCTACGCAGAGGCTGTCGCCTTGTTGAAGCAGGAAATCGACAGAACGGCCACAGCGTGGGAGCCGATCATCACTGCATCCAAGCCCGGCGAACTGAGCGCCGGCAAAGGTCTTGGATTTTTCACGGATGGCGACAGCCAGACCGGTGAGTGGAAAAAACATGCAGGCTTCTTTTGGACCGGCAGCTTCTGGGTGGGCGAGCTTTGGAGAATGTATGCTTCCACGCACGACGAAAAGTATCGCCGCTGGGCAGAGCTTTGGAACTCACGGCTTGTCGGTCTGGAATCACAGCAGAACCACGATACCGGCTTCCTTTATTACTACTCCTCGGTTTTAGGCTTCCAACAAACCGGGTCGGCAGAGCTCAATGAAAGTGGATTGCGGGGCGCACAGAGGCTTTCCCAATTGTTCAATCCTGGAGTGCATCTGATTCCTGCGTGGGCTGTCGATGGAGACGACACGATTGTCGACACCATGATGAATCTGCAACTGCTCTGGTGGGCCAGCGAGCAGACTGGCGATCCAAAGTGGCGCGAGATTGGATTGGAACATGCCCAGAAGACGGCCGAATTGTTGGTTCGTGCCGATGGTTCGGTGATTCAGTCCGTGCATTACAACCCTGGCGACGGACGGCAGCATTTGGAATTGCATGGCGGAGCAGTGCACAACGTCAGTCTTGATTTACCCAACAACAGCACACCGGGAGAGGTGATCTTTACCCACACGCATCAGGGACTTGCCTCCGGGACAACCTGGTCTCGCGGCGCGGCCTGGGCGCTTTATGGCTTTAGCAAGGCGTATGCCGCTACTCACAACCCCAATCTGCTTTTGACGGCGGAAAAAATCGCGGACTACATCATCCCCGAATTGCCCGATGACGGCGTACCCTGGTACGACTTCGACGATGAGGGCGTGCACTATCGCAACCGTGATAGCTCCGCGGCGGCCATCCTTGCCGGCGGACTGCTCAGCCTCTCCAGTCAAGTGGGTGACAAGAACAAGGCGCTGAGTTATCGCGAGCAAAGCAAGCGCATCACGCAATCTCTGATCGATCGTTACCTGACGCCTGTGGAAAGAGGAGACCCTGCTCCACCGGGAATCCTGCGGCATGGGTGCGGAACCAGGCCCTCCGACGGCATGTTGATCTACGGACAATACTATCTGCTGGAAACGCTGCTGGCCTCACAGGAGGACGAAAAGAAATCATCTTCGGGTTCAGGCGGTGGGAAATGAATTTACTGATTCACTCCGCTGGCCAGGAAGCCTCCATCGACGGCAAGAATGTGCCCGGTAACGAACCCGGCGCTCTCCGAAGCGAGAAAAACGGCGGCGCCTACAAGCTCATGAAGCTGGCCAAAACGTCCCATCGGCGTGCGTACGAGAAACTCACGGCCGCGCTCCGTGCCATCCAGCAATTGAGCGTTGAGTTCGGTACGAAACACGCCCGGGGCGATGGCATTCACGCATACACCGTGGCGGGCCCATTCAATAGCTAGGGATTTGGTCAGCGCCGCAACCGCTGCCTTGCTGGCAGTATATGCGGCCACCTCGTAGAGGGCGACAAACGATGACAGGGAGGCGATGTTGATAATGCGGCCATACTTTTGCGCGATCATAGGCGGCGCGAATACCTGGCAGGCGAGGAGCGTTCCGGTCAGGTTGGTCTCCATGATGTCGCTCCACTCCTGGTGGCTGACTTGTAAAGTTGGTGTGCGCTTGGTCCTGCCCGCGCAGTTTACCAGTATTTCTACCCTGCCGAAGGCCGCGATCACCGCGTCACGCAGCTTAGCCAGGCTAGCTGAGTCGGTCACATCGCAAACCATTGCCATCGAACCCCGATTGTGGCGTCGGACTTCTTCCGCAGCTTCAGCAACCAGGTTCTCGCGTCTGCCGGTTGGAACGACGTTGGCCCCGGCCTCCGCTAATCCTTTTGTCAGCGCCAGACCTATGCCAGATGTGCCGCCGATCACGACTGCTGTCTTTCCTGTTAAGTCCAATTGTGGGTGTGCCATAGTATCCTTATCATAATCATAAATCAGGAGTCTTTCTTGAGAATAAATGATGCCAAAGTGATAATTTGCAGTCCCGGACGAAACTTCGTCACGCTGAAAATTACGACTGAAGACGGTGTCTACGGCCTGGGAGATGCCACCGTCAACGGCAGGGAACTGGCGGTGGCGAGTTATCTCACCGACCATGTGCTTCCGCTTTTGATTGGCCGCGATGCGCGCAAGATAGAAGATGTCTGGCAGTATCTATATAAAGGAGCTTACTGGCGGCGTGGGCCAATCACCATGGCTGCCATCGGCGCCGTTGATACCGCACTGTGGGATATTCGGGCCAAGAGTCTCAATGTTCCTCTCTACCATCTGTTGGGCGGCGCCTCGCGTGACCGGGTGTTGGTTTACGGTCACGCCAGCGGAGATGATCTGAATGCGACGGTCGAGGCGGTCGGCAAGTACATTAAGCTTGGCTACAAAGCGATCCGGGCGCAATCCGGCGTCCCCGGAATGAAGAGCACTTATGGCGTGGGGCGCGGCGACATGTATTACGAGCCGGCCGAAAAAACCGCTCCACCGGAGAATTTCTGGTCAACCGAGCATTATCTGAATTTTGCGCCGCAGCTTTTCGCCAGACTGCGCCAGGAGTTTGGCTCGGAAATTCATCTCTTGCACGATTCCCATCACCGCCTCAGTCCCATCGAGGCGGCGCGTCTAGGTAAAGAGCTAGAACCCTATCATCTCTTCTGGCTCGAAGATGTAACTCCCGCCGAGTTGCAGGAGCGGTTCCGGATCATCAGGAGTCACACAACAACTCCGCTGGCCGTGGGAGAGGTATTTAACACAATTTACGACTGCCATATCTTGATTCAGGAACAACTCATCGACTACATCCGCGCCACGGTTGTTCATGCCGGTGGCATTACTCATCTCAAGAAGATCGCGGCCCTGGCTGAAATGTATCAGGTGCGTACCGGCTGTCACGGGGCCACAGACCTCAGTCCGGTATGCATGGCGGCGGCCTTGCACTTTGATTTAAGCGTGCACAACTTCGGCATTCAGGAGTACATGCGCCATTCTCCTGAGACTGACAAGGTTTTCCCCCATGCTTATTACTTCGAGGAGGGCTGTATGCATCCAGGGGAAAAGCCTGGCCTGGGCGTTGAGATCGACGAAAAATTGGCAGAGCAGTTTCCCTACGAGAGGGCGTATCTGCCCGTGAATCGCAAATTCGATGGAACCATGCATGACTGGTAAATTGGCAATGGCTAACATTCTTTGCCTTATGCTCTTCTGTCTGTTCCCAGCGCTGGAAGCGCAACAGACCGCGGCTGGTCGGCCGCCGCGCGTCTTTTTGCTCGATGCCGAAACGCTCGTAGAACAAAAGCATCACGCGAATGGGGAACTTGTAACTGCTGTCCGTGAAGCTGCGGACCGTGCCCTCAAAGCCGGACCGTTTTCTGTAATGGACAAAGCCGCTGTGCCGCCCAGTGGCGACAAGCATGACTACATGAGCCAGGGTCCCTATTGGTGGCCCAACCCAAAAACGGCAAACGGACTTCCTTATGTGCGTCGTGACGGCGAACGAAATCCTGAAATCACAAAAATCACTGACCATGACCATCGGGAGGCCATGCAGCGAGCCTCCCGAGCCTTGGCGCTTGCGTTCTATTTGACAGGGAATGAGACGTACGCGGAGCGTGCGGCCTTGCTGTTGCGCACGTGGTTTCTTGATCCAGCAACCCGCATGAATCCCAATCTCAACTTTGGCCAGGGCATACCCGGAATCAACCCAGGACGTGGAACCGGAATCATTGATACTGCTGGTCTTGTTGACGTGGTGGACACGGTTGGGCTTATGGCCGGTTCGCGTTCCTGGACTGCAAAGGACCAGAAAGGCATGGAAAAATGGTTTGCCGATTACCTTTCCTGGTTGCAACACAGCTCCAATGGCCGCGACGAGGCGGCAGCAAAAAACAATCATGGCAGCTTCTATGACGTGCAGGTAGCGGATTTTGCCTTGTTTGTGGGCCAGCGTGAATTGGCGCGCGCTGTCGTGAAGGAATCAGAGCAAAAACGTCTCGCGCAGCAGGTCAACCCCGACGGCAGCCAGCCGCTCGAACTGGCGCGCACTCGGTCTTTCAGCTATAGCGTTTTCAACTTGCGTGCTTTGATGAGCCTGGCTGATCTGGGCAAGCACCTGAATCTCGACTTATGGCACTTTCATACGCATGATGGGCGAAGCATCCAGCGAGCGCTCGATTTTCTGTTGCCTTATGCCACTGGCAACAAACCGTGGCAACATCAGCAGATCAGCGACCTCAAGCCGCAAGAACTCGTGCCTTTGCTTCTGAAAGCGGCAATTCGATTGCAAAATCCAGGCTATTCAAAGGCCGCCCAGAAGATTGGCATTCCCGACCATGACGTCAACGTGCTCCTCTTGGGGGCCAAGCTGCACGCCAAAATCTCAAAGGCCTCGAAGGCCGACGCCTTCTACGCATTTCCAGGAATGATGCCAAGTTCCTCGATCAGGTCTTGCGAGATCATTTTGCCGTACTCGTAGGTTATGCAAATAAGCCGGGTGCGGCTAGGCCGATTCTTGGCAAGGGCAGAAGCCACGCCCAAGTCCTGAAACGAACAAAGCATTTCCCATTTCTTCTCGCTTTTTTGTACCCAAACCTCGTACTGTTCCTGACGGATGGTTTGATGGGGAGTCATGGTGTAAATTTCCTCGGGGCCGGTATTTTCCCAAATTCCCAAGCAAAACAATAAGTTACCGAGGTCCAAATAGTGGACAGCGTAACGGCATACTGCGCACTGCACTTGGTATTAGCCCTTTGGCGACTAAAGAATCAGCGGGCAATCAGTTCAAATCAGCGTTGAGCTTTTGGCTGCGGCCCTGCTGCACTGTGGTAAATGAGTTTGGTTCCGGCGCTGCTGTGCTCCAGCCCTCATCGGCTGGTATGCCGGGGAGCAGCCTCGACCGATGCAGCATCCACGCCCTGCCACCCCAGCTTCTCGCCTTGGATTTGGTCATCGAGCCATTTCTTCAATGGGGCAAAGTAATCGAGAATAGCGGTGGCATCCATCTTCCGTTGTCCGCTAATGGCCTCCAGAGCGTCCGGCCAAGGATCGCTCTTGCCCATGCTGAGCATCTTGTTGAGGCGCTCTCCGGCGGCCTTGTTCTTGTAGATTGAGCAGCGGTGCAGAGGCCCTTGAAAGCCGGCCGCCTGGCACAGCGCGCGATGGAACTGAAACTGAAGGATGCGGGCCAAAAAGTAACGTGTATAAGGTGTGTTCGAAGCCACGTGATACTTGGCGCCGGGGTCAAAATCTGCTTCGCTGCGCTCGGTTGGAGGGGCCACACCCTGGTATTTGGCCTTGAGTTCCCACCATGCCTTATTGTAGTTTTCGGGCGTGATCTCACCCGAAAAAACCTTCCAGCGCCACTGGTCGATCAGCAGTCCAAAGGGCAGAAAGGCGATTTTGTCGAGCGCCATTTTCAGCAGGTACCCGGTATCGGCGCTCTCCGGAGGAACAGACTGCAAAAGACCTACCTCTTTCAAATACTCCGGAGTTACAGAGAGAGCAATCGTATCGCCGACGGCCTCATGGAAACCATCGTTGGCGCTGTCCTCGAAGAGCGTGGATTGCTCGTTGTAAGCCCGCTGGTAGAAGTTATGACCAAGCTCGTGGTGGACGGTCACAAAATCTTCATCTTTGACTTCAATGCACATCTTCAGGCGAAGATCGTTTTGGTTATCAACGTCCCAGGCGCTGGCGTGGCAGACTACATCGCGGTCCGCAGGCTTCAAGAAAAGGGAGCGTTCCCAGAAGGTTTTAGGTAGTGGAGGAAAACCCAATGAGGTAAAAAAGCTTTCGGCATAGTGGACCATGCCCAACTCGTTGACTTTATGCTCTTTCAACAGTTCGGTTAGATCGTACCCCTGCCCAGAATCGGCAGGAGCGACCAGCGGATAGACATTCCCCCACTCCTGGGCCCACATGTTGCCAAGTAAGTGGGCCGGAATCAGGCCATCGGGGCGGTCTGCAACCTTGCCATATTTCTTGATGAGGTCTTTGCGGACGTAGGCGTGCAACGCCACATACAACGGCCTTACCTGCTGCCAAAGTCGCTCCAGTTCGGCGCTGAACTCCTCTGGAGACATGTCGTAATTCGAGCGCCACATGGCTCCGGTATCTTTGAATCCCAGTTCGCGCGCGCCCTTGTTGGATAGCTCGACAAAACGGCTATAACGCTGGCGCATCGGCACAGAAATCTTGTGCCATCCAGTCCAGGCATCCAGCAACTCGACGGGGTTAGTGCTGCTGGCCAGAATACGGCTCAGATCGTTGATAGAGAGGCATTTCTCTTTGCCATCTGCTTGCGCCTTGCAGTATTTGCCTTTGCCGTAGTCGGCGTCCAAGGAAGCGGCAATGCGGGTCAACTCTCCGCGCTCCTTGTCATTGTTGGGCGCAGGCGCGGTCAGCGATAATTTCAGTAGTTTGAACTTGCGGGCAAGCTCTGGCGGCATCTTCAGGTGATCGAAGCGGCGGGCATCCAGAGCAAGCTGCGTGGTAATGGCCGTCAATTTTTCCTGCGCTTGCGCGGAGAGTACTTCTGTGTCGTCGGTAATGAAGTTCTCCTGTACCCAGGAGGCACGCTGTGCCCGGACTCCCAAATCCTGCAACTCGGCCTCTGCCTTCTTCATGAACGCCTCAGCCTCGGCCACGGTGGCTGGTTTGCCTGTATGTCTTGCCTGCGCTTGAACGACACCTGATGTGACCAACAAAATGAGGATCGCGGATGCGCACTGACGCAGCCGAAGACTTGAAAGCATTGGTCCTCCAAGGGATAAATATTAAATGTCTTTCCTGCGCGCATGTGCCTAATGAATGACAACCGCGAACTGTGACATTGAGACAATCCCTATTTTTACTGGCTGGAATGCGTCTCTGAGCCTGTCTCGCTCCGTGTTGAGGTTTTTGATGTTGGTTGTTCTATCTAGGCCAAATTAATACTATCTAATCTTATGTCGATCACTTACTAACATCTGCTTGTTCTTCTTTATCAGGGCGTCGTTGTGTATGAAAATAGCAATGACTGCCGTAACAGCGTTACAACCCGCATGTCCAGTCGCCTTTTCTGTTTACGGATTGTTATGCTTCCGCCCACCCTTCGCAAAGAGCGCGAAAGATGGGGCACCCCGCCCGTTATGACGAATGCAGTACGTAGAGTGGCAGAACCCTAGCTGCCATGCCCAGGAATCTAGAATACTGGTGGCGGACACGTCCCGATGCAACTGGTTCCGCAAGTCTGGCTATTGGGGCAACCGTTGCAAGTAAGGGTAGGCCGGCCGGCTCCTGGCACACTCTCTATTTCCTTAGGTGTCAGCGCCCGCAAAGTTTCCTGATTAAGCACGAGTTGCTTCATTTCCTTTTCTCCGAAGTCGCTGCGGTTGACTGCAGCTCCTTACGCTTGATTATATTTGCTCTTGACCAATGCACTAACAGATACAACAGCAAACCCGTGTCGCCCGCTGGGGCTTCTCCTCATTTCCACGCCCCCCCAGGGCTTACGCGCCTGGGCTACGTTGTTCCGCCCTGGCGGGCTGGTTTGATCGGACCGCTAACAGCCCGTATGTCCCTCGGAGTTTCTGTTCCCCTAAACCGTCCCGATAGGATGGTTAGGGCTTACATCAAACATCAACTACAACATCCGTCTGCGTCACCGAACAGCGGTCTTGGCCTCCGCGACTTCTGTCCAGATTTTCACATTCCTGGTCTCTTTCAGAAAAATAGAGCCAACTACGAACGTAATTGAGGCTATTCCCATGGAATACCACAATCCAGAATATATGTTGCCAGTTGCGGCACACACATAACTTCCTATCAGCGGCACCATGCCTCCAAAGACCCCATTCCCAATATGGTATGGAAGGGAGAGAGAAGTATATCTGATTTTGGCCGGGAAAGCCTCAACCAGATAGGCGGCAATCGGACCATATACCATGGTTACAAAAATCACCTGGACAAACACCAGGAATACCAGCAGCGGGACATTCGCATTTTTAGCTTCCGGGGCGTTTACCTGCTTTCCCGATTCGTCTGTGGTTTTTGCCGTAAGGGTTATTGCGCCGGTTGTGGGGTTTTTCTGCGAGCCAAAACCAGTTACGTTGTTACCGGCCGCGCGCTGCATGGCTCCGTAAATAGGGTAGTAGGCAAGCACGGCGAGCAGGCAACCCGCCATCATGATTTTCTTGCGACCGATCTTATCGGAGAGCGCGCCAAAGGCCGTAAAAAGCGGCATCCCCAATAACAGGGCGGTGGCAACGATAATATTGGTAGTTCTGGGGTTGACTCGCAGCACATCTCTTATGTAAATCTGGGCATAAAATTGGCCTGTATACCAAACCACGCCCTGCCCAGCGGTGGCTCCGAATAACGAGATCAGAACTTGTTTCAAGTTGGGCCATTTTGTAAATGCTTCTTTGAGAGGGGCGACCGAGGTCATGCCGGCGCTCTTGATCTCCGTATAAATCGGAGACTCCTTCATTCTGAGCCGGATATAGAGAGAAATTGCCACTAGCAGAATCGAGATCAGGAAAGGAATTCGCCATCCATAATCCGTGAATTGGGCGGGAGTCATGCTGGCTTGAGTGATAAGAACCACTATAAGAGAGACGAACAGGCCCAGCGTGGCGGTGATCTGGATAAAGCTGGTGTAGAAGCCCCGGCGGCCATCTGGCGCATGTTCAGCTACATAGACGGCTGCGCCGCCGTATTCGCCACCCAGAGCCAGACCTTGGAGGATGCGGATCACGATCAAGACGATGGGAGAGAACCAGCCCGCCGTTTTATATTCGGGCAGCAGGCCGATGCACGCCGTCATGACTCCCATGATGGTGAGCGTTACGAGGAACGCCCGTTTGCGCCCCACTAAGTCCCCGATTCGGCCAAAAAAGAGTGCACCAAAGGGCCGCACAACGAAACCGATGGCGAATGTCGCCCAATAAGCGAGGAACGCAAATTTGGCATTGCCAGGGGGGTAGAGCTTGGGACCCAATGTGGCAGCGAGAGCGCCAAAAAGGTAGAAGTCATACCACTCGATCATCGTGCCCACAGACGAAGCAAAGATCACCATCCAGATGTTGGAACCTGCGTCCTTCTGAAGCTGAGCAGAGGCACCGGCGATGTTTCCTGCCGAGGCACGAAGTGGCGTATCAGGCATGTTCTCTCCTTAAGAACGGTCGCCATCCTTTTACTGCCTAATCCATATTCAGTCAAGGTTTCTTTTCAATCAGTTGCTGGCGATTCGGAGGCGGGTCCCAGCCCAAATCTCCCTGAGGGTAGGTTTAAAACCCGGTTCCTTAAGCTTCAATCTGGGTTATTCTGAGCACTTCTGAATGCGTTCCTGGAAATTCAAAAAACGGAGCACCGGGTCGTTGAAGAGGTTGCAGGTCTTGCGCCGCCGGTTTGCCAGAGAAATCGCCGCTCGCAGCGGGCCTTTGAACTTTTCCTCTCGCATTGGGGTGGTGCTTTCGGGAGGCGGGGCCAGAGGCGCTTATGAGGCTGGCGTCCTTATGGCATTCCAAGATGCCAAGGTGCCCACGCACATCATCACCTCAACTTCCGTGGGCAGCATCAACGCTGCTTCTTATGTTTCCCATTCTGATGGTTTGGTGGGAAATGCCGAAGCTCTGGTCAGCTCCTGGGTTGAACTGACCCCGGACATGCTGGGGATTGACTGGTCCCGCTATATCTTTACCTTGGCGGGGCTCATTGCCGCTTCCGCCGGGATTGGCAATGCTCTATGGCAATGGATGCGGGAAAAGGGCCTTTACCTGCATACCTATCACCCTAAACTCACTTGGCTGGCGCTGGCCGCGGCGGGAATGGCTATCCTGTTCTTTGCCGACCGGCTCTCTTACGCCAGCTTTCTGGTACTCAACCTGTTGAGGGGACATCCCTGGGAGCCAGACAAGCGCAAGGCTTGGATTTCGCTGATCGCAAACCTGCTCGTCTGGGGTTTCATCCTTATGTTTCTAGGCTTCACCCACGTCCATCTTCCCGGGCCGAAAAATGAATATATTGAATTGACCGCACCCATTCCGGTGATACTGTGCATCGCCGTGGGTTGGGGAGGCTGGCGGCTCCTGCGTGCTCCTTTGAGCAAGCTAAGCCACCGTTTTTTGCGTATGCCGTTGCGGACCGGCTTGTTCGCAAATTTTGAGCGAACCAAGTTCCTGCGCAAGCACATTTCGGGAGAGGAGATTCAACGGTCTCCAATCCGTGTCTTGATGACCGCCACTGATCTGCAGCACGGTACCGGGCGTTTTTTCTGCAATGCCAAGATCGAGGAGCTGCTTCATGATCCGAACGTACAAGAAGAGTTTGTACGCACAGAAATCGAGCATTCCGAAGACATGGTGCAGGCGGCTGTGGCCTCCTCCGCCTATACATTCGCCTACGAGGCTGTGCCTCACGAGGGGCGACTTTGGACCGATGGCGGGATCGTTACCAACGAGCCAATTCGTCCTGCGCTTCGCCTGGGCGCCGACGCCCTTTTTCTGGTCATGATGACGCCGCTCCAGGGGCCCGACCAAGCCGGAAAGATCAATACCCTGCTCGATGTTGGCATTCACGCGGTGGATATTCTGGTGTCGAACAACTTCAAATACGACATTGCCATGCTCGGCAACATCAACGAGCTTTGCTGCCAATACGCCCAAGAGTTGGGCGTGAAACCCGAACAACTGGAACTGGAACTGGGCGCGCAACGCTACCGCTATGTGAAGTCCTTCAATATTGCGCCCCAGAAGCCCCTGCCGGCTACCACTCTGGATTTTGACGGAGAGATCATCGCTCCCATCATCGTGCAGGGATATAAAGATGCGACCAAGGTGCTAAAGGAGTTCCTGGACTACGAAGCCGCACGTCCAGCACGTGAATCCTGCCAAGTGGTTCGCCTTGCAGCCCAGAGGCCGGAAGGAAACTTTCATGCCGCCATGGGCCGCTAACCGAATCTTACTCGTACCGCAAAGCTTCAATGGGATTTAGCCGGGCTGCCTTGCGGGCTGGGTAGAAGCCAAAGAAGATGCCCACAAGGACGGAAAAGACCACCGCGCCTACCAGAGCGATCATGGAAACCGAAACCGCCCACCCGAGTATGCGGGGGATCAGGAAGGTGGATACCAAGCCGAGCAAGATTCCGATTGCGCCTCCGATAAAGCTCAGGGTCACGGCTTCAATGAGAAACTGGCGATGGACATCACTCTCGGTCGCGCCGATGGCCATGCGAATTCCGATCTCTCGCGTGCGTTCGGTTACGGACACCAGCATGATGTTCATAATACCGATACCGCCAACCAATAGGGAGATGCTGGCAACGATGGCGAGCAAGAGGGTCAGGACCGATCCAGCTTCGTCGGCTGCACCGGCCAGATCCGCCAGGTTGCGCACGGCAAAATCGTCGTCCTGCCCGGTACGGATTTTGTGCCGGTCGTGCAGCAAGGCTTGAATCTGTTGCTGGGCAGCATACGAGGCTGCCTTGGTTTTGGCGGAAACGCTGATGTAGCGGAGCCAGCTTTGGCCGGTAATTTTCTTTTGCAGCGTCGTGATGGGAATGATGATGGTATCGTCCTGGTCATCGCCCATGGCTGCTGATTGGCCTTTGGGCGTAAGCACGCCAACCACTTTGAAGGGCAGGTTGTTGATACGGATCGTCTGCCCCACTGGTGCAATTGCTCCGAAAAGGTTCTTCCTGACGGTTTCCCCAATCACCGCCACATTGGCCGCCAGGGTTACGTCTTCCTGGGCAAATGGAGTGCCTTCGCTTAAGGCCCAGTCACGAATCTCGAAATATTGGGGTTCGGTGCCATTGATCCTGGTGCCCCAATTGTCGTTGCCGAAAACCACCTGGGCTCCGGCTCCAGCGCCGGGA
>DASZEU010000290.1:0-8230 GCA_035940535.1 Candidatus Angelobacter sp. | reverse complement strand
GAAAATCTGTGCCGCCCCGCTGGGGCTTGTCATTTATCCCTAATCTTTTCCCAGCGTTCACACGCTGGGCTAACTTCTTAGTGCGCCTCCGGCGCTGACCATCTGAGTCCCTGACAACTTCGAATTCCTTAAGTGAACAGTATTGGCAGTAGCCCAGCATGGTTCGGCGCTGTCAGGCGCCGAACCCAATGCTGGGTTACCTTCCAAATAAACGGGAGTCCCGTTAGGGACGGTTGAACTTGATGTCTCACAGCTATCTGTGCTGTCTGCTCCACATCGTCTTCACTACCGCTGAACGGCCGGCCCTGGATTCGGGACGAGATGCGAGACAGGCTGCATGCCTATTTGGGCGGAATCGCCCGCGAGAATGGGATGACAGCTCTGGCGGTCGGGGGGTGTTTCCGATCCTATCCATTATGTTTGCTCTCCCTGGGGCGAACTATATCGCCAGCGAAAGCTGTTCGATTGCTAAAAAGCCGGATCTTCGAAATGGGTCAACGAAAGCTTTCCGGCAAGGGGAAGATTCTCTTGGCAGGAGGGATAGGGAAGGGTTCTCTATCGGAGTGTCCCAACGAGACAAGACGATGTCCTACTACAGCCGGCGACAACCAGAACATCGCAAGCGGATCAGGTTTGAAGAGGAATTCAAGAGATTATTGGCGGCTTACGGAATCCAGGAAGAATGATTCAGCCGTCCCTAACGGGACTCCGTTTTGTTTTGAACCTAACCCAGCATTGGATTCGGCGCCTGACAGCGCCGAATCATGCTGGGCTACTGTCAGACGTCCCCTTCGGGGACTTAACCGCGCAAAATCGTGAGTACAAATCGTGACTACAAATGTAGAAACTCCAGGGCACGGCTTGAAGCCGTGCCCTCGGTGCGGTTGTCGCCCCATACCTTGCGCTTTCAGATTGCTGAGTTTTTCCGCAAGCTCTGAAGCCGTGCCCTTCAAATCTACCGCACCTCAGAGACTATCTTGGCCGATGTCTTCCACGGAGAAGTCGGTTCCAGCAAATCCAGCCGAAGGAACGTCTGCGCGTTGCGAAAGCAGATATTCTCAATCATCGGACCAGCCAGGGTCTCGCGATCGGGAATCAAACCGTCCTCAATATCTTGTCCAACCAGATTGCACAAAACCCGGCGGAAATATTCGTGACGGGGATAAGACATAAAGGACCGCGAGTCCGTGATCATACCTACAAATCGGGAGAGCAACCCGGTATTGGAGAGCGCGTTCAACTGCTGCTCGATGCCCTCCTTCTGGTCAAGAAACCACCACGCGCTGCCGAGTTGCACTGTGGCGGGCTGTCCATTGTGATGAAAGTTGCCTGCCATGGTGGCAAAGGTGTAGTTGTCGCTGGGATTCACGTTGTAGAGAATCATTCTGGGCAATGCATTCTCCTGCTGGAGACGGTCAAGGTAAGCACCCAGCGTGGCTGCCTGTGGCCAGTCTCCCATCGAATCAAAGCCGGCATCTGGCCCCAGCTCTTTCAGCGAGAGCTGATTCACGTTGCGCTGCGCGCCCAAATGAAGCTGTTTCGTCCAGTCCTTTGCTCTATCCAACCCGCCAAAGAACAGCATCATGAACGAGGCGAACTTGGAATGCTCTTCAATATTGGCGGACTGGCCCGAGCGAACCCGCTGGAAAACCTCTTCGGCCACAGCTTGCGAACACAGGTCAGCATAGCAGTGGTTGAGGCCGTGGTCAGACAAACGGCAGCCAGCCTGATGAAAAACTTCATGGCGCTGCTGCAGCGCGTCGAGAAAATCGTTCAAAGTTCTGATTTCAACGTTGGCGGCTGCGCTGAGCCGGTTAACCCAGTGATTGAAGCCTTCTGCATCGCGCACGCCCAGTGCCCGGTCCGGACGAAACGTGGGCAAGACCCTGATTTCAAAATCGGAAGCCGCAAGCTGGCGATGGGCCGCAAGACTGTCACTGGGATCGTCGGTGGTACAGACTGCCTGGACTTCAAAGCGTCTTAAAATGCCTCGTGGGGTAAGCCGGTCATCGTCCGCTAACAGAGCGTTGGCTCGCTTCCAGATGCCAGGGGCAGAGCTTGGATCAAGTATGTCGTCGATATCAAAATAGCGTTTGAGTTCGAGATGCGTCCAATGGAAGAGCGGGTTGCGCAGAGTGTGGGGCACGGTCGAAGCCCAAGCCATGAATTTTTCATAAGTTGGAGCGTTGCCGGAGCAGAATCTCTCGGCCACGCCGTTCGCTCGCATCGCCCTCCATTTGTAGTGATCTCCCTCCAGCCATACATCCACGAGATTGTCAAAGTGGCGGTCTTCGAAAACTTCTTCTGCTGAGAGATGCGTATGAAAGTCGAGAATCGGCTGGTCTTCCGCATGCTCATGATACAGATGTTGTGCCGCGCGGCTTTGCAGCAGGAAGTCAGCGTGAATAAATGACATACGGCCCCCCGGAGTCTTAATGCTTATTGTGTCACATCCCTTGCGTCGTTTTCTCGGCACTCGCGTCGAAGAATTTCGCTTTCTCCGCGCTTCCGCGGTGAAGCTTGCTTTAGTTCTCCTTCATGTTCCTCTGCGGCCTCTGAGTAAAGGGCTTTTTCTTTTAGAACAGAATCTTCAGCCCCACCTGGCCTATTCTTGGATCGTCGGCAGAGGTCAGTCTGCCGAACGAACTGGCGTTGAGGTTTCCGGCGGAGGTGACCGTGCTGTCATCGCTGCTGTAGTTCACATGATTGAAGACGTTAAAGTACTCGGCCCTGAATTGGAGCTTCAAGCGTTCCGTAAATGGGAATGTTTTGGAAAGCCCCATGTCCCAATTGAAGAGACTTGGCCAGCGCAGACTGCCCTTCCCCACGTTGCCAAAAGCGCCCGTTGCCGGTTGTGCAAAAGAGGCGGGATTGAGAAAATCAACGCATTTGGTGGTCACGCCCGCACAGGCGCCGGGGCCATTGGCCGCTCCCACGATCACGGCCCGATCTTGTCCGATTCCTGTCTGCGATTTGTCGTTGGGCGCGCTCAACCCCGAAAGTGGCGTAAACGGACGACCCGTCTGCGCTGTGGCGATGCCGCTGATCTGCCAATTACCAAAAAATCCGCGCAGTATCCCGTTCTCCTTAGATAACGCAGGGAGTTGCCACACATAAGAGGTAACGAAGCGATGGGTGTGGTCGAAGTCTGAGGGCCCGCGATCAAAGGCGTGGCGCAAAGGGTTGTCCCACGGCAGAGCAGAAACCGAGTCTGCGCCGATCTCGCTCACTCCTCCACCTACGGGAAGCGTGTCGATGCTCTTCGACCAGGTGTAGTTGGCCAGGATCGTCAGTCCGTGCGACATCCGCTTCTCCAGAGACAATTGGAGCGAATTGTAAGACGAATTGATGTCCTGCAGGTCCATAAACACGTTGTTAAACGGACAGCCCGTGGTCTTGGTTGTCGGTGTGGATCGGCAGTTTGGACCGGCAAAGGCAAGGTTCAAGCGGCGGCGCGTATCAATGTTGCTGGCACCGCTTCCTGGATTGGCGGGATCCAACTGCACTGTCTCTTTGAGATGAGTCCCGTGCGAGCCGACATAAGCTGCACGCGCCAGGAAACCTGCTGGAAATTGATGTTCCAAGGCCATGTTCCAGTTGTAAAGCGTAGGAATCATGTACTTTGAAGAAGGATCGAAAGAAATCACCTGCGCCGGAAAAGGAAATGCAAAATTACTTGCTACCGGGAAAGCGGTCGGAAAAGGATTGGGAATTCCCGGCCCAGTGCAATTGACCCCGTTCAAGCAGTATGGATCACTGAAAGGTCCGGGAGGCGCGAGCGGCCCCACTTGCGGGCTGAAGGGCGAAAGATCGACCATGCGATTGTTGATGATGCCGGTGATTCGCGTATCGTAAAAAATTCCCGCTCCGCTGCGCAGGCTGGTCTTCCCATCGCCGAACACATCCCAGGCAAATCCTCCACGTGGCGAAAAATTGTTCAGGCTGGCCTTGACGCCGTTTTTCGGAACACCGGGATCACCGGCAAAGAACAATCCCGGAGGCGCGTTGGTAAACAACGTCGAAGTCGGGCCGCCAGGAACTGCCTGGGCAAGCTGGAATTGTTCTATGCGGTTCTTGTCTTCACGCCAGGGAAGCCCAGGCTCATAGCGCACGCCGAGGTTGAGCGTGAGCCGCCGGTGGATTTTGAAATTGTCCTGGATGTAGACCCCGGCAAACAGGCCGCGATTGTTCTTGAATTCTCCGGCGCCCTGCTGGAAGTTGCTCAGCCGCCCCTTGGCAAAGTTGGCGAAGCTGGTGAACGTAAAGGTGCCATAGCCAAAGAAACCGGGGTTATTAAGGTCGACCCGGCTACGCTCGATCACGCCGCCAAAGTGCAGGTCGTGCTTGCCTCTCACCCAGGTAAGATCATCGCTCCAGGTAAAGTTATTGCGGACGAAAGCCGCGTTGGGATTATCTCCGAAGCTGAAACCGTGGGTTCCCTGGACATTCACGCTTTGAATCGCCTTGCCATTGTTAGGCTGGAAGATGTTCACACCAAAATCGGATACCTGGGGCACAGTGGCAGCCGGCCCGCGGTTGGCCACCTCGCGGGAGAAGCTGAAGCGCGCATCGTTGAGCGTATGGGTATTGAAGATATGCGTTTCATGGAGCAGATAATTCTGCGAGGTGATGGTCGAGCCATCAGAGTAAGTAAGAATGTTTGTGGGATCGAACACCGGATCACGATGAAAGTGGGCCCAATAGTGGCGAAACTCGAGGCGATCATTGTTGCTCAAAGAATGATCCACTTTGCTGATGATCTCGTGCGTATCGCGGCGGTCGGGCCGGCTGAACGTCACTTGGCCCACAGGCACGAAGGACAGCAATTTGAGAGACGCCGGATCGGTGACCGTAGCCCTCTCGGCCGCGGTGGGCAAGGTACGCGAGTCGGGTGTGCCATCGCTGCGAAAGATCGTGCCTTGATATCCGGCAAAGAAGAATGTGCGGTCATGAAATATGGGCCCGCCAATGGTTCCACCGAATTGATTGCGCTTGAGCTGGTCTCTGCCGCCATCTTTGGCCGGCGCGCCGTTCGAGAGCGTTGGACTGGCAAAGAAGTTCTTGGCATTGAAAACCGAATTGCGCAAAAATTCAAATCCATCGCCGTGAAAGGCGTTGGTGCCCGATTGCGTGATAATGTTTACCACGCCACCGGCATTCTGACCGTATTCCGCACTGTAGTTGCTGGTTTGTACACTGAACTCCCGCAGTGCGTCCGGGAAGGGGAAGGGCTGATTAACGTTGGTGTACTCATCGACGTTGTTACCACCATCGAGTTGATAGCTGATTTGGTTCTGCCGGGAGCCGTTGGTGGAAATGACGACCGCACCCGGAAAAGTCTTTGTCACTCCCTGATTCACTCCTCCACCGGTGGTGCCTGTAGGATTCACAACCGCCGGCATTAACACCGCTCCCGGAACTAGCAATGTAAGCTCTGCAGCATTACGGCCGTTGAGCGGAAGCTCGGAAATGCGCTGCTGTTCAATGACTTGCTTTACCGTGGATGTGGAAGTATCGACTTGGATGGCGTTGCCCATCACCTCGACTACCTCGCTGGCGCTCCCCACCTTGAGGCTGAAATTGAGAGTGAGCGATTGATCGGCGAGCAAGGTCGTCTTGCTTTGGGTGATCTTCTGAAAGCCTTTGGCCGCAACCGTCAAGGTATATTCGGAGGGACGAAGAGAAGAAAAGACGTAATACCCTTGGCCATTGGTAGTAGCGCCCCGTGAGGCGCCGGTCGCGCTTTCAGTCGCAGTGACTTCGGCGCCCGCCAGCGCGGCCCCGGAAGAATCGGTGATTGTGCCGCTGATACTTGCCAAACCCTGTGCCAGGGAAAGTCTGGAAAGAAAAAAAAGACCGAACCCAGCCAGCGTAAAAAGAAGGTTCCTTTTCATCTTCAATCTCCTTGCGAAGCGCCGACATTCCTGCCTATCGCCGATGCTCCTGCTCTGGAACAGAGTTGTCCCTCGCCGGTCGCGGACTATAGCGTGGACTTTTTACCAGTGTCAAGCCGAGTGGCATTAAAGGATGTGTTTAGATTATCTAAATGATCTTAGGGGCACTAAACCTAATACTGTTCACTTACTATAATGAAAAGAAACTCCAGTAGATGCAAAAGACTTAACGCTCACTAAGAATCACGAAATGAGCGTATTCGCCGGCTGAGGCGCAGTTGCACGGCACGCACCAATTGGCGGATCATCTCCCAATCGCCACCGAACACGATATGGATGCAAGCTCCGGTCGCCGCAGCCGCAGACCGAATAGCCTCAATCAGACGCTTCTGCCGCGCTTGGTCCAAAGCCATTACGGCATAGCACCTGGCTGCCACGCGATAGCCATGCCGCTTGAATTCGGCTGAAGACAAAATGCCCTTATCACAAGCCTGTTTCAGACAATGTCGCCTGACGTTCAACTGGTTTCTCCTATGGCGGGTGGTATTGCTACTGAGAGAGCCTTCAATCCGCACAATTTCGGCGAGAACTTCCGGGATATAAGTGAATTTCGCTCCGGCCCGCGCCAGTCTGAGCCAGAGTTCGTAGTCTTCGCAAATCTCAAAGTCTGGGTTGCAATCAAAGCCACCGGCAGTGGCCACGCAGGAACGCCGAACCGTGACGGACGTTGTAGCGAGGAAGTTACTCCCCAGCAAAAGGCGGCGGTATGGATCCGAAGGTGGCGGGCCGCTGGAATCTCGCCAGCGTCGTCCATCCCGCCCAACCATCATGACATCGTGATAGATCAGATCGGCTTTCCAATCGCGACCGATGAGAGCGGCCACCTGCTCCAGTTTCTCCGGCATCCATCGGTCGTCAGCGTCAAGGAAGGAAACATACTCGCCGGAGGCGCGCGCCAAACCATCATTGCGAGCCGCCGACACCCCGGCATGGGGGATGGATACGGCCGAAATCCGCATCTCGGGATGTTCCCTTGCGTACTGCCTGCAGATATCGAGAGTGCCATCGCTCGACTCGTCATCGGTGATCAGCACTTCGTAATCGCAAAAAGTTTGGCTGCGAACCGAATCAAGCGTCGCCGCAATCGTATGGGCGCATTGATAGGCGGGGATGACGATGCTGATCATTGAGTATCTGTGTTTTTTCTTGACACCTGCTTCTTTCCTCCACCGAAGCCGACTCGATTCGAAAACTCAAGGACAAACTTAGTGCCGCCGTCCCCCAATCGCTATCGCAACACCCAGCCGGAGCCTAAGAAGGACCGGGCCTGGAATAATCCCAAAAAAGCGAGGCCTTTAGGAACGATCTTCTGTGCGCGTAACCGAGCGAGTATTCCTTCAGCTTCTCGATGTCTTGGCGCCATGCCGACCGGCTGTAGCGTCAATATCTGCCGCGATGAGGCACGACCCAAGCTGCTGTGCTGACTGAAGCACTTTACCGTCCGGATCGACGATCCCTGTCGACCCGTAGGAAACCAGGCTCTCAGTACGTCCCGTCACATCGGCGCGCACCACGTAGACGCTGTTCTCGACTGCCCGAGTAATATCAACACTCCTCGCTTCGGCGACCAATTCCGGTCCTGCTTTCGCTGGAGGCAGACCATTGTTCGTAGGCACGAATAGAGCTGTCGCCCCTTGAGCAGCCAAGGTTCTAGCTGGCTCGGCGTAGTTGGAGTCGCGGCAGATGAGTATCCCAAAAGTAAAACCACCAACTACGAAGACTGGCATCTGGTCGCCAGCCTCATAAACGGATTGATGAATTGCTGGGTGTAGCTTGCGATATATCCCAGAGACCAATCCCTTGTGAAAAACCGCTGCTGAATTGTGGAGCCGGCCACGGTGGTCAATCTCTGTGAATCCCAGAATAGTTGTGACTCTATCGCTCGCGAGGGGCGCGAGCAATGCTTGCAGTTGACCCCTCTCAACATCGATGGCGATCCTGGCAGGCGGACTCGCGTAGTCTGCCAGACCTCCCAGCACGCCCTCCGGACAGCATAAGATCCCTACTCCCCTCGATTCACAGACCTCGACCTGTTCGCGAATCAGGCGAAGCACCGCCATCGAGTTAGTGGCCTGCAGCGGAGCTTGGTAGGCAGCAACTTTCACCGCGATGTTCCCACAGTCGCTCCCCACGCCTCAGGCGCGACATCGGCGATTGATTGTGAAAAAGTCCAGCGGTGCCCACCAGGATCTTCCACGGTGTACAGCCTCTCTCCAAACGGCATATCTGTGAGGGGCTGCACAATTCGGGCGCCGAGACCCTTGGCACGTTCATGA
>DASZEU010000289.1:0-2984 GCA_035940535.1 Candidatus Angelobacter sp. | reverse complement strand
CCGCCCCGCTGGGGCTTGTCATTTATCTCTAATCTTTTCCCAGCGTTCACACGCTGGGCTAACTTCTTAGTGCGCCTCCGGCGCTGACCATCTGAGTCCCTGACAACTTCGAATTCCTTAAGTGAACCGTATTGGGGCTATTCTCTTTCGCCCCTTACGGGGCTGGTTCATCTTAGCCCGAACTTGATCCAGACCCTTAACTGAACAGCGTTGGCTTTTGCGGGGTTCGTAGGAATCGTCAAAGCTCCTATCAGCGTTGATCAGCGCAATCAGCGGCAAAAGAGGTCACCCCCTAGTACCCTATAAAAAACGGTTTTCCACATAAAACTTCTCTGAAAATCGGCAGAAAACAGGTATATTGAATTTTGGCGCAACTCCGTTAAGCAAAATATTAATGTCGCTGACTGACTTGACTCGACAGAACGAGCCTCGCTCCTCGTTGGCTGCTCGCGAGGACGCAGCATATTCTGACCGCCTTTCTTCCCGCGCCGTTGAACTTGATGCCCTGGATGATCTCGACAACGAAGACGAGTCCCAGTTTCTGCGCACCCCCAAACGTGTGCCTGTCCGTCGCAGTCCGCTTCCGAAGAAGACCCAAAATCAACTGAAGAAATTCTTGATCGTCGCCGCAGTGGCGATCGCATTATTGAGCGCCGGCCTGGCCTCATATCGTTATGGGATCCACGCGTGGCGCTTTCGTATTGATTCCAGCGACAACATCGAAATCACGGGAGTGCAGAATGCCGCGCGCGCCCAAGTCATGGACGTAGTGGGCGCAGATATCGGCCGCAACATCTTCTTTGTTCCCCTGGACGAGCGCAAGAAGAAATTGGAGGAAATCCCTTGGATTGAATCGGCCACCGTAATGCGGCTGTTGCCCAACCGCCTCGCCATCCATGTTCAGGAGCGTACTCCGGTGGCTTTTGTGCAAATTGGCTCCAAGATCAGCCTCATCGATGGAAACGGCGTGGTCATGGGTCTGCCGGCCAACCGCCAGGTCAAGTATTCCTTTCCCGTGATACAGGGCATCACCGAGACCGAACCGCTTTCTTCGCGAGCAGCCTCCATGAAGATTTACAACCGGCTGGTGCGCGAACTGGATTCTGAAGGCGCCCATTATTCCAACAAGCTCAGCGAGGTAGACCTCGCTGATCCTGAAGATGTGAAGGTCACAACCAATGATCCGGGTGGCGCAGTGGTAATCCATCTGGGGAATACTAATTTTTTGGCCAGCTACAAGCTGTATGTCGCGCATGGGGCCGAATGGCGGCAACAGTTTCAAAATCTGCAATCGGTAGACCTGCGCTACGAAGGGCAGATCATCGTAAATCCAGACGCCAATCACAACCCGCCGCAGGCCGCAGCACCGAAACCCCTGCCGGTCGCCCGGCGCAGACGAAGGTAATGGGACCCATGGGAAAAGACCAGAAAAATACAGTCGCCGTCCTGGATGTAGGGAGCGCCAAGACCGTAGCGCTGCTCTGTGATGTGAGCGACTCCGGGCTGCGCTACCGCGGCCATGCAACCACCGAGTCGCGCGGCTCGCGCAAGGGCGTGCTGGTTGAGCTTGATAAAGCTGTACAAAGTATTCAGCGTGCCGTAGAAGCTGCTGAAAAAATGGCCGAGTGTACGGTCGGCAACGCAGTCATCTCCATCGGCGGCGCGCATATCAAGGGCATCACCAGTCGGGGAGGAATCTCGCTGGGTTCGCGGCCGCGGGAGGTCACCCGTGAGGATGTCCGCGCAGCCGTTGAGAAAGCGCGCTCCATCAATCTGCCGCCTGACCGCGAGATTCTCCATCTGCTCCATCAGGAATTCATCCTCGACGACCAGGCAGGCGTTCGCGATCCTGTCGGCATGATGGCCAGCCGGTTGGAGGTCAACCTGCACATGGTTACGGCCTCTGCCAGCGCCACGCAGAATGTGATTACTTGTGCCAACCGGGCAGGGCTCCACGTGGATAACACGGTCTACGAAGCGTTGGTTGCAGCCGACTGCACGCTGCGCTCCGACGAAAAAGAAATGGGGGTCTGCCTCGTGGACATCGGCGCCGGCTCCTCAGATCTGATCGTCTATTGTGAGGGAATGGCGGTCCACAGCGGTGTCGTCCCGATTGGTGGCGACCATTTCACCAACGATGTGGCGGTAGGGTTGCGCACGCCCCTGGTGGAGGCGGAAAAGATCAAGAAGCTGTTTGGCAACACAATAAGCAACAAAGTGCCGGAAGCCAATGAGATTGAGGTTCCGGCGGTGGGTGACCGTCCATCGCGGCTGATGCCGCAGCGTTTTCTGGCCGAGATTCTGGAGCCCCGCGCAGCCGAACTCTGCGAGATGTTGCGCGATCATCTGCACCACGCAGGCGTGCTGGAGCTGTGCAGCGCAGGAGTAGTTCTGACCGGAGGCGGAGCAAAATTGAATGGCTTGCCCGAGATTTTCGAGCGGGAGTTGCAGCGCCCGATACGGCTGGCAGCTCCCGGTGCGATAGCCAAAATGCCGGCACAACTGGCAGAACCAGAGTTTGCAACCGTGGTAGGGCTAGCGATGTACGCCCATCGCACCACAGTGGCAAAGATTTCTCAGGATCATGGTTTTGGTTCAAGGCTGCGCTCTTTGCTGGCGCGCCTGGGAGCCTAGTCATTGGGTAATTGAGTGATTTGGTAATTGGGTAATTTCAAAGGGAGATGAAGGTCTTGATTGAGCTGGAATTTCAAAAGCAGCCGTTCGCTGTTGGCGTTTTCCGGTCCGGCAAGCAGCTAGAAGCCAGGAGCCAGCAGCAGATCGAACTGGCTAATTACTAAACACTAAGTACTAATTACGTAAAGGAGCAACACAAACATGCAGGAGCCGGAGAAAGACATTCGCATTCACTTCAACGAAGATCCCCGCAACAACGCCAAGATCAAGGTCATCGGCGTGGGTGGAGGTGGCGGCAATGCCGTGAACCGCATGATCTGCGCCGGTGTAGAAGGCGTGGAGTTCGCGGT
>DASZEU010000288.1:0-8004 GCA_035940535.1 Candidatus Angelobacter sp. | reverse complement strand
AGCCAGTATGGCCGCTGAAGGTGAGCAGCAGTTGGCCGCTGCCCGCCGCCCACAGCTTCACGGTATCATCAGAGCTGGCGCTGGCCAGGGACTTACCATCCGGACTCCAGGCCACCGAATTGACAAAGCTGGAATGGCCGCTGAGGGTGCGCAGTAGTTGCCCGCTGCCCGTCGCCCACAGCTTCACGGTACGGTCATAGCTGGCGCAGGCCAGAATCTTGCCGTCAGGACTCCACGCCACTGAACTGACAAAGCCAGCATGGCCGCTGAGGGTGAGTAGCAGATGCCCGCTGCCCGCCGCCCACACCTTTACTGTGTTGTCATCGCTGGCGGAAGCCAGGGACTTGCCATCCGGGCTCCACGCCACGGAAGTAATAGAGTCAGCATGGCCGCTGAGGGTGCGCAGCAGATGCCCGCTACCCGCCGCCCACAGCTTCACGGTACGGTCATAGCTGGCGCTAGCCAGAGTCTTGCCGTCGGGACTCCAAGCTACCGAATTGACATGGGTGGTATGGCCACTGAGGGTACGCAGCAGTTGCCCGCTCTCAGCCGCCCACAGCTTTACCATTTGGTCTTCGCCAGCGCTAGCGAGAGTCTTGCCGTCGGGACTCCAGGCCACCGAACTGACAAAGCTGGAATGGCCCAATTGAGGGAATATTTCCGGGGAATCGGCCGGCGCTTGAGCGATCAGCACTACGCTCCAGGTGGCCGCCCCCAATAGCCAACACAAGAATCGTTCCCAAAATGATCTTGGCAGCGAGTTTTTGAGTAGGAGACATTGTGGGGCTTGAGGCTGAGATATTTTATAGTAAGCAGCCCTTAGCCATTAGCCCTGAGTCATTAGCATGAGCGAGCAATGATATTGCAACTATTCATTCCCTCATTGGGAGGATACTCTGGCCGATGCGGGCGGGGAACGGTAGTGTTTGGCTATTGCCACTTGCTGCTTAACCGTTGTCATGCTCCATGAATGATCTGAGCCGGCGGGAGCGTGATGGGTGACGCAGCTTGCGGAGGGCTTTTGCCTCGATCTGGCGGATACGTTCTCGGGTGACTTGAAAGGCTTGTCCGACCTCTTCTAGAGTGCGTTCGGAGCCGTCTTCCAGTCCGAAACGCATTCTGACGATCTTTTCTTCCCGTGGACTGAGCGTGCGTAGTACTTCGGCGGTCTGCTCTTTTAAGTTCAGCCGGATCATGGCTTCCGTGGGAGACATGCGAGTGGTGTCGGGAAGAAAATCGATTAAGCGGGAGCCTTCGTCTTCTCCAATCGGGGTTTCGAGTGAAAGCGGTTGCTGGGCGATTTTCTGGGCGCGGCGGACCTTGGCCACGGGAAGGTCCATTCGTTGCGCGAGTTGTTCTGCGCTGGGAGGATAGCCTAGTTCCTGCACCAGTTGCGCGGTTGCACGAATCAGCTTGTTAATGATCTCGGCCATGTGGACGGGAACACGGATGGTGCGCGACTGATCGGCAATTGCGCGGGTTACTGCCTGGCGGATCCACCACGTGGCGTAAGTGGAGAATTTGTAGCCACGGCGGTATTCAAATTTATCCACGGCCTTCATCAGGCCCATGTTTCCTTCCTGAATCAAGTCGAGAAACTGAAGGCCACGGTTGTTGTACTTTTTAACAATCGACACCACTAGGCGAAGGTTAGCTTCTACCAGTTCGCGCTTGGCATGTTCCGCATCGAGGTTGCCTTGGACCACCTCGCGTTGCGTAAGGCGCAGCTCCTGGATGCCAACTCCCGCCTCGCTTTCGAGCTTTTTCAAATCGTTGGCGCAGCTTCGCTGCTGGCGCTTGTAGGCGGAACGCAGCTCCTCATTGCGGGTGCCTTCAACCTTTTTTTCGAGAGAGTGTATCTGGCGCTCCAGTGCGCGCATGGCTGCTGCGGCAGTCGCCACTCTTTCCATCAGTCGCTTGCGCTCCACCGGCGTGTATCTTAAAGCGCGTATGGTTCGGGATACGGCGACTTTGTGGCGCGCAATTTTCCAGAGGCAGCGGCGATATTTCTTGGGGTTTTTCTTTCGATCGATTTCCTTGAGCTGCTCCGCAAGCGAGCAGGCGATGTTGTGGTGCTGCTTCAACTCATTGATCTGGCTGATGGTGGCCGCCAGCCGCGCTGCAACGATGGCGTCGGTGACATCTTCTTCATCAAACACCACAACTTGTTTAATCGACCGGGTACCTTGCTGCAAACTCAACCCCAGGGCAATGATTTCCCGGATGATAATCGGGGAGCGCGAAATTGCCTTCAGGGCGCGGAGATGCCCGCGTTCGAATCGTTTGGCAATGGCCACTTCGCTCTCGCGCGTGAGAAGAGGAACTGTGCCCATCTCGCGCAGATAAAGCCGCACCGGATCGTTGGTCTTGTCGGCCCCCTCCGCGGGGACCCGGGTCTGCATGTCGTCGGCATCGTCCAGCTCTGAATACGTGCTTGGCCGGCGCTCCGAAGGTAATTTCCCCTCAGGGGAGAGATCAATGCCTTCGGTCTCGATGGTTGTAACTAAATCGTCGAGATCGTTGGTGAATTGATACTCGTTGCCAACGAGGCGGCGCGACTCCTCTTCGCTCAGCGTCCCTCCGACTGCTGAGTCGGACGGCGACGGAGTACCGTTTGAGCCGTAACGGGCGTTGGAACTGTAACGGGCCGGATGGGCCAAGAAATACCTTTCATATTGCGGAAATACCAGTTATCGCGTAACTAGAGTCAAATTGCCATGTCCTACGCGTGGTCAAGCAGCAGCGTTATTGCGATTTTTGGTCCGGGTCGCGCCAGTAAGTGATCTAAACACCGGGCTTAACTGCCAACGAATCAATCTCTTTCAGAATCGTCTGAAGTCGTTGTTCCAACTGCTTCTTGGTCCGTGGCTTTATTTCGGTTCTTGCGAATTGAGCGTAATCGGCCAGTGAGCGACGGTAAAAATCGGCAGTTTTAGAGAGTAATTGGATCTTCTGATCATTTTGTGTAGACATTATCCAATTCTAACTGATATTGGCCATCTATTATAGATATATATTCTCCTTAGTAATCACTGCTGTGTATGACGGCCCTTTGTCTCTCTCAATCTTCGCGATCCGCCATCCGGTTCCTGCAAGAATCTTTCTCATTTCCGCCTTCGAAACCAAGAGGTAATCAAACCATTTGCCGACGGTCTTTGCGTGTCTCCATCTCAGACGCAACTGGCCACCCATGCGGCCTCTTCTTCGATTGAGCCTATGGTAGTCCGCGTGCACGAATTTCTTTATGCGATAGGGATCGGCCGCTTCGGCAATAATCTGGCCATCGGGCGAAGTAATTCGATACATGACTTTCAATAGACGCCGCGCCCGGTTGAACCCTCCGAACAGTCCGAAGTTGTTGCCCATCATGATCACGGTGTCAAACGATTCTGGTTTGAACTTATGAATTTCGGTGATCGACATCAGTTTGGTTTTTCTATAGCCGCGCAGCTTACATACTTTTATTGCTCCGCGGGAGTTGTCGATTCCGGTTACCTCGAATCCTTTCTTTTGCAGATAAAGTCCATGTCGTCCGGCGCCGCAGCCGATGTCCAGAACTCGTCCTTTCACTGGACGCATGGCCTTTTGCTCGCGCTCGGTCCATCTCGCGTAATCATCAAAGTAACGCGGAGACAAAATCGATGCGCTGATGAAGCGATCGTCCCTCTCAACAATTTCATACGTATTGGTCGCACCATGATAGGCAGCCAATAGCACCAAGCCAAAGGCATCGTTCTGTTGCTTCATGAGGGGAGCATAGCAGATCAAATTACTTATTTTAGGCTTTCAGATGCTTGGCCTGAAGTGATAGATTGAGAGCTGTGGATGGTTCCGACCCTCGGAAAAAAATAGTTTTTCTTATCGGCTCCTTAGCAGGAGGTGGAGCGGAGCGCGTCTTTGTCACGCTGCTTCGCCATCTTGACCGCAGTTATTTTGAGCCGCACCTGGTGCTCTTGCAAGCGGAAGGCGAGTTTGTTTGTGAGGTACCGCAGGACGTTGTCATACACACGCTGAATGGCACTCGCCATCGCCGCTCGTTACCTGGACTTTTCCTGTTGATGTGGAGCCTCGTCCAGTTGCTGTGGAAGATTCGTCCTCAGACAGTCCTTTCCACGGGCCGCATCAATCTGGCTCTGGCTCTGGCCCGTCCTCTGTTGCCCCGGGGCACCAAGTTGCTGATTCGTGAGTGCTCAGTTCTTAGCGTCCGCCTCAAGAGCGATACTCGATACCCTCATGTTTGGAGATGGCTCTATCAGCGTCTTTACAGATGGGCTGACAACGTGGTCTGCCAGTCTGATTCTATGGTCAAAGACATGACCGAAGAGTTCAATCTGCCGCAGCAAAGATCGGTCCGTATTTACAATCCCATCGATATCGATCTGGTGCGCGAATTAGGCAAGAGTGGCGGAAATCCTTACTTGGCCGCCGGCCCGCAGCTTGTGGCTGCAGGCCGTCTCTCCAATGAAAAAGGGTTCGATCTGTTGCTGGCTGCAATGCCAAGAGTGATTGAATGCCTTCCAAATGTCCGGCTCACGATACTAGGGCAGGGGCCGCTCAAAAGTGCACTGGCGGAGCAAGTAGAAAAACTTGGCCTGGCAGAATCTGTGAGCTTCCTCGGTTTCCAGCAGAATCCTTGGCCCTATCTCTGCCATGCTGATCTCTTTGTTCTTCCTTCGCGCCGTGAAAGTTTTTGCAATGTTTTGCTTGAGGCGTTGGCATTGGAAACTCCAGCGGTGGCTGTCGACTGCCCTGGAGCAATACGAGAAATCTATGGCAGTAATCCAGCCGTGTGCTTGGTTCCTGCAGGAGATTCCATTGGCCTGGCCGATGCGATCATCGAGAGATGCAGGGCTACCAGACAGGAACGAACGAACGCAAAGGCGTCCCCGGACTGGCTTGCCAAGTTTGCCTTGCAGAGAATCATTGGCGAGTACAGTGCTCTGTTCTTGGGGTGACAGCATGACTTTGCCACTGATTAATGCTGATTGAAAGAATTTGGTAATTGGGTAACTTGGTAATTGAGTAATTAAAAATCAAAGTAGAATCTTGCCTCGCCCTGCCATATCCTAGAGTCATGTGTGGAAGATATCGGCTCACTAGCCGTGAGAGCGAAATAGCTGAATACTTCGATATTACCGGCGACGTTGAGTGGTCGCCGCGCTACAACATAGCTCCATCGCAACAGGTTGCAGTAGTCCGCCAACGACGCAGCGACGACCAGGCCACTCGCGAGTTTTGTCAAATGCGCTGGGGATTGATTCCGTATTGGGCCAAAGACCCGCTTGGATTTAAGACAATCAATGCCATGTCTGAGACTGCGGCCATCAAGCCTGCCTTTCGCGAGGCCATGAAGCGGCGCCGTTGCCTGATTCCTGCCAATGGCTTTTATGAGTGGCAGAAGATTGGGCGCAAAGAGAAGCAGCCTTATAACATAGGCATGGCCGATGATTCGCTCTTTGCTATGGCCGGATTGTGGGACCGCTGGAAGGACCCCGAAAACAAAGGGATTGAAACCTGCACCATCCTGACCACCAGGACGAATGCCCTCTTGGCCGATATTCATGACCGAATGCCCGTTATAATCGACAAAGAGAACTACAATCTGTGGCTCGACCGGGGCGTAACCGATCCGGAGAGGGTCGCCGATTTACTGCAACCATTCGATCCGCGCTTGATGAAAAAATATCCGGTGAGCACCCGGGTAAACTCGGTCATCAATGACGATGAAGAGTGCCTCCAGGAGTGGCGCAGCTCTTTATTCTCGTGAAGGAAACAGAAAGGGTTTACCGCAGAGGGCGCAAAGGAAAACCAAAATCAATTTGACGTAGAGTGTAAATGCAGTGATCTTTTGCTTTGGTGTTCTCCGCGTCTCGGCGCCTCCGCGGTAAGATCGGGTTTGGTTTTCAAATTCAAATTCCTTTCAAGGGGTTTTTATGAATCGTTGGTTCATCTTTTTCATTCTCGTGCTACTCACAGTCTCGGCATCGGCGGCTCCGAAATCTGAGTCGCAAAAGATGAGCATCACGTCACAAGGGAAATCGCGGACCTATTATTTGTTTGTGCCTGCCAATTCGACTGGACCGAGGCCATTGGTCCTTTTGCTACATGGGTCGGGCCACAATGGGACGTCGCTCATCGATCCGTGGAAGGGGCTGGCGGAAAAAGAGGGAATCATCCTGGTAGCGCCGGATTCACTCAATTCCCAAGAATGGTCCTTCCCAGTGGATGGCCCCGATTTTCTGCACGAAGTAGTGGAGGCCGTGAAAGCGAAGTATCCGGTCGATGGCAAACGCATTTACCTGTTTGGCCATTCCGCAGGGGCGATTTTCAGTTTGTACATGGGCGTAGTTGAATCAAAGTACTTTGCTGCAGTGGCCGTACATGCTGGCGCTCTTCGTGGCGACATGGATCAATACATGGATCATGCCGAGCGCAAGACTCCGATCGCTATCTGGGTCGGAAACAAAGATCCATTTTTCTCGCTGGAATCTGTCCACGCGACGCGGGACTCCCTTGCCGCTCATGGGTTTCAGCCCAAGATTACCGAGATGCCAGGACACGATCACAACTACTATGGTGTAGCGGGCGACGTCAACAAGGCAGTCTGGGATTTTCTTCGCTCCCAGCAATTGGAAGAAGACCCGGAATGGGAAGAATATAAGACAAGGTGAGGCATTCAGCAGTCAGCAATCGGCATTCAGCCCGCGTTGCAGCTAGTGTTTAATTACACTTGTCGCCAGCCAGGTTGCAGCTCGATCTTACTGTCTCCAAAGCTCCGTAACTCGTCATCTCGCGTAGCATCTCGGCTAGCTGGGCAATTTGTAGAGTGGGACTGTATACTCTGTTAGCAAGTGATATTTCTTTAATGTAGTCAAGGATACCGGATAATCTAGTGCCGAAGAACTGGAGAGCACAATATTTTCTACCATCGGTGAGGCAGTTGATCTGGCTGAGTGCTGAATGCTCTCACAACGGAAATATCAAGCATGTCGTGGTTGCGTGGGCATAAAGTTTGCCGTTGGCATCTACCAATCGCCCTTCCGCGGTTGCCACTCGTTTTCCTGCGGAGATGACTTTGCCCTCTGCCCGGACCAGGCCGGTCTTATCTGTGATGGGGCGAACGAAATTGATCTTGAGTTCCAGCGTTGTGTAGGCCATGCCCACCGGAAGCGTGGAATGGACGGCGCAGCCCATACATGAGTCGAGTAACGTGGTAGTGTAGCCACCGTGGACTGTGCCCAGCGGATTATAAAACTCCGCCGAGGGGTGCGCGCTGAAGACTACTCGCCCTTGCTCCACCTCAGTAAGATGAAATTGCATGGTGTTGCAGATGGGAGGCGCTGGAAAGAGTCCTTCGTGTATATGTTTTACGAATTCATAGCCACTCAGCAGCTTGACTTCATCACGAGGGGCAACACCATAGTTGGTTTGTTTCATTG
This sequence comes from Candidatus Angelobacter sp., assembly GCA_035940535.1. Classification (GTDB taxonomy): domain Bacteria; phylum Acidobacteriota; class Terriglobia; order Terriglobales; family Acidobacteriaceae; genus Angelobacter. Next base: position 565 of record DASZEU010000288.1, on the reverse strand, counting down.
TTGTGGGATGCGATTCCTTTCCTCATTTCGCACGCACTGCTATTACCGATGTAATCCAACGTTCCGGGAATTCCCTGTACTTTTGCGCCGCTCCAGCCGATAATTAAATCAACTGTTACATTGCTCAGGATATTGCGTACGACTTTGGTCCTCCAAGTCGAACGAACTCTCCCAGGACAAAGCCGTCCCTGTAGCAGGGAAGTTGAATTATTGTGGTAACCGCATTTCCTAAACGTAGATCATTATTCCGGTTGATACCTTTTAGTGTCTTAGTTAAGCAGATTAACTTGGGCGAGTGGCTGAGTTCTCTGTTTTTGGTCAAAGGTGTTTCACAAGCTGGTCCCCCATCGCAAAGCAAGAAGGGCGAGCTGATCACCATGCTGCCCATAAGGTACAGAGCCATGAAGAGTAATTCCCGAGCCACGGAACAACCTTGCGATGAGGCAATTCTCCGATCCCTTTAGTAGAATTTGATAATTGCGTAATTTGGTGATTGGGTAAATTCAAACCAAACGCAACTCTTTCCCAGCTCGACAGTTTATTGAGTCCCATTTTGGCAATTACA
>DASZEU010000287.1:0-5567 GCA_035940535.1 Candidatus Angelobacter sp. | reverse complement strand
GACGCCTTCTTTGTCCTCGATTTCCATCTGTTCGACCTTGAGGTTTTCCTGGTCGGCTTCCAACTCCGGGGCAACAACCCGCAGTGTCTCGGCGCTGCGCCGGCCATGAGCATGTTCAACTACATAATCTGGGTCAAGATTGTGCGCAAGGGCCCACTTGCGCCATACACGCTCGACGGCGTTGCCGGAGTTAACCAGAACTCCGTCCATGTCAAACAAAATGGCCTTGCAGCGAAAGATCACTTTTCAGAATAACAGGAAAATTGTGGTTCACCGCCAAGGATGCCAAGGGCGCACAGGAACCCAAAACCTCCACCGCAGAGGCCGCAGAGATGCGCAGAGGGGCGCAGAGAGAAGATGAGGTAAACACCCCATCAATCTTCACTAAGCCCACGAACGGCAAAATTCAAAAAAGGTTTTTGATCAGTGTTGATCAGTTCAAATCAGCGGTATCAGTGTTGAGATTTTGACTTTGGTTCTCCGCGTCTCCGCGGTGAACCGAGGTTGGTTTTCAAATTACAAATTATCAATTTGAAATTATCAATGGTAGAATCTCGGCTCTCCATGCCTGTCTCACTGCGCCGCTCGATCAAGCTTCCTCATGCTACGGCCATGGTGGTGGGAATCATTGTCGGCGCCTCGATTTTTACACAGCCCTCTGAGATCACCCGCCTGGTTCCCAGCACCTTTGGAGTTTTAGTGGTCTGGCTGGCGGCAGGTGCATTGACACTGTGCGGTGCGTTGGTGTGCGCCGAATTGGCATCGGTCTTTCCGCACACCGGTGGCGTCTATGTTTTCCTAAAAGAGATTTTTTCTCCGGTCCTGGGATTTCTCTGGGGATGGGCAATGTTCTGGAGTGTGCACTCCGGAATCCTGGCGGCCATCGCAGTGGTTCTTGCGCGCTATGTTGCTTACTTCGTGCCGCTCAGCGAAGCGGCGGTTCGCGCCGTGGCCATCGGAGCGATTCTCTTGCTGTCTGCCATCAACTATCTCGGGGTGAAGTTAGGCAGCGCAATGCAACTGGCTCTGACCGCCGCAAAACTGATGGCCATTGCGATTATGGTGGTTCTTTTGTTTTGGTTTGGCGGAGGCGCCCACGCCAGCCTTCCTTCTCAAATGGCATCGGCCACCGCCCCGGCCTTGCGTTCTTATGGGCTGGCGATTGCCGCCGGGCTGTTCGCCTTTGGTGGATGGCACATGGTGACCTACTCTGCCGGCGAAACCAGTGAACCCGAGCGCACCATCCCTCGCGCATTGATGGCAGGTACGCTGATCGTGACTGCATGTTACGTCCTGCTGAATGCGGGCTACCTTTATGTTCTGCCGCTGAGTGAAGTTGCAAGCTCGAAGCGTGTAGCTGCGGAAGCCACCGGTCGCATTCTGGGAGGTCAGGCAGGTGGCGCGATTGCCATCCTGGTGATCTTCTCCGCCTTGGGCGCTCTGAACGGAATCATATTGGCTGGGCCGCGTGTCTATTATGCAATGGCGCGCGACGGCCTGACATTTCGCTGGATGGGCGCTGTTCATCCCCGGTTTCAGACGCCGCATCTGGCGATTGTTGCCCAGGCGCTCTGGTCGGCGGTGCTGGTCGCCACCAATAGCTACCGTGAGTTGTTCAACCGCGTGGTTTACAGCGAATGGCTGTTCTTCGGCTTGCTTGCAGCGGGCCTTTTTGTTTTGCGACGGCGGCAGGATTACCGGCCTAAATTCCTTGTCCGCGGCCATCCTTTTCTGCCAATCGTTTTCATTTTGGGTTCGGCAGCAATTGTCTTCAACCAATGCGCTGCGAATCCACGCGGCAGCGCGCTGGGACTGGGCTTGCTTCTGTTGGGGCTTCCCGTGTACTTTGTCTGGTCACGTCGAGTACCCGGAGAAGCCAGAGCGAATGCCCATCATTGATTTTCACGACCACTATTACCCGCCCAAATATATTGAGGCGCTCGAAAAAGGCCCGAGCGCGGTGCGCATCACTTATGACGATCAAGGCAATCCTGCGCTGCACTATCCTGGCGACTACAACGTGGCGGTGCGCGGCCATCGAGATATTGATTATCGCGAGCAGGTGCTGCGCGAAGCAGGGGTGGATACGCAGATCATCACCCTGACGACGCCCGGAACCCACATTGAAGAGCCAGCCACGGCAGCGCGCTTGGCAAGCCTGGTGAATGATGCCTTCGCGCGCGTAGTCGCCGACAAAGGCGGACGCTTCGCCGCTCTGGCCACTCTGCCGCTCAACGATCCCGCTGCATCGGTGGTTGAGTTTCGCCGCGCCGTCGGGCAACTTCATTTCCGAGGCGCCATGTTGTTCAGCAACATCAACGGCGTGGCCCTGTATGATCAGCGTTTTTGGAAGTTGTACGAAGCAGCCAATGAAGCGGGCGCGGTGCTCCACATTCATCCCACCAACCCGGTGGGAGTGGAGGCCATGCTGGATTACTGGTTGATGCCGCTTGTCGGCTTCCTCATGGATACGACTCTCGCAGCCGCCGGGCTGGTCTTCAGCGGAGTGGCGGAACGCTTCCCTAGAATCCGATGGGTCCTGGGACACTTGGGAGGCGCGATCCCCTACCTCTCGGAAAGACTCGATCGCGGCTACCACGCGTTTAGCGAATGCCGGAAGAACATTACGCAAACACCAAGCACCTATTTGAAGAACTTCTACTACGATACGGTCAACTTTGATCCACGCGCCCTCGAGCTTGCAATTTCTTTTGCCGGAGCCGATCACATCCTGGCAGGTAGCGACTATCCTCACCAGATCGGCAGCATTCCCAAAATGCTGGAAAGCATTCAGGCGCTCAACATTCCTGACGAAAACAAAAAACGCATCCTTGGCGGCAACGCTGCGCGCCTGTTGGGGCTGTAGGAGATTCACTCATGCTGGACCGCAGAAACTTCTTAAATTCTTTGGCAAGCTTTGCTGCCATCACATCGTTCACGCGCTCCGGATCGGCGGCCACGCTGTCTCCAACATCGGCGTGTCTGCTGCAAGGGGCCATACCGCCTTTGCCTTCGCCAAGTCTCTACGATCAGAATGAAGATGCGTTTTGGGCGGCATTGCGCAACCAGTTTTTGATTCCCCAAGATGAGGTCTATCTCAACAATGGCACCGTGGGATCAAGTCCATATCCAGTGTTGAAGGCGATCTTCGATGCCTTTCTGGAAACCGAGCAGATGGCCCAAGCCGATCCGGAAAATTATCCCATCTGGGGCTATGAACCTTATGCGCCTTATCGCGATTCGCTGGCCAAGTTCATCGGCGCAACCCGGGACCAGATCGCGCTTACCCGCAATGCCACGGAGAGCAACAGCTACATCGCCAACGGGCTGGAACTCCGGGCGGGGGACGAGGTGCTCATCAGCGATCAGGAGCATCCCGGTGGAGAGCAGCCCTGGAATTTGCGGGCCAAGCGATATGGAGTCGTGGTGAAGAAGTTCGAGATTCCCAAGCCGCCAAAAAATGCCGCAGAGATCTTGAACCGGATCAACGATGCTCTCACGCCGCGCACTCGGGTAATCTTTGTGAGCCACATCAGCACCACGACAGGTGTTGTCCTGCCCGTCAAAGAGATAGCCGCGCTGGCCCGCTCCAAGGGAATCATCTCCGCCTTCGACGGTGCTCACGTGACCGGCATGATGCGCCTCAACCTCAACGACATTGGTTGCGATCTCTATACATCATCGCCGCATAAATGGCTGCAAGCGCCCAAAGGCAGCGGATATCTCTATCTGCGCGACGAGGCCATCATGAACAAGATGTGGAACACCATTGCCACTCACGGCTGGGATGAGCCCGAACTCAAAGCCGAACGCTTCCAGCACATTGGCTCATCGAATGTGCCGATGTTGGCTGGATTGCAGGCCGCTCTCGACTTTGCCAACTGGATTGGCATCGAACGAATCGAGAAGCGCCATCGCCAGCTTGCCGACTCGCTCCACGCCGAGATGCTCAAGCGCGGCGCGGAATCATGGACCTCGCCCGATCCCGCGCTTCGCTGCGGGATTGTCACCGTGAACGTTGCACCAAAGAAAATGCCAGACCTCGAATACGCGCTGTGGAAGCAACACAAAATCCGCATACGCGGTGGGGCTCCGCACAAGATCAGGCTCTCGACCCCATACTATTTGCAGAAGAGCGATATCCAGAGGTTTTTGGAGAAGTTCGATGGAAGTACTTAGCCTTTAGTAGTTAGCTCCTAGCTGCTAGCTTCTGGCTGCTGGCCAGAGATGGGTGTTGATGGATTTGCAGATTTGCCGCTACGCCGTGACTGAGTGGATTCGGGGCGTCATTGTTTGTGGATTTTGTTGTTTGTGCCGCTACAGAGCTGCCGGTTAAGAAGATTAGCCGAGCCCCGGAACTGAGGGCGAAATTAGTGAGCCCATCCGCGTAAGCGGTGGGTAATATTAAAGATAGCGGCAGAGCCCCAGAGGGGCGGCACAAGGTTTCGTCGACCGAGCCGAATGACCCGTCCAAAGCGCTCGGCCACCTCGACCCCAAAAGGTGGCTAAAAACCTGCCAAAAACCTGCTTTTATGGAAGGACAATCTGGGCGACGCTACATTAGAGTTCCGAAGCGCTCGGCCACCTCGACCCCAAAAGGTGGCTAAAAACCTACCAAAAACCTACTTTTATGGAAGGACAATCTGGACGACGCTACATTAGAGTTCCGAAGTGCTCGGCCACCTCGACCCAAAAGGTGGCCAAAAACCTACCAAAAACCTGCTTTTGTCGAGACGATGATTTATCTCACCAGAGGGGCGACATAGGGTTTTGGTTTCGTTCCCAGGCCAATCTATTATCCAAGAAGGTTCGTGGAAGCTTAAGTGAACAGTATTGGGGCTAAACTGTTCCGCGCCGCCGACGCTGGATGCTTGGTCATCCGCGCTGCTTACACAAACCTCATGAATAATCCGGCATCCAGCGCCGCCGCTGCTGGAGCATCTGGAGCATTGCCGCCACTGCTTGTAAAATTACAACCAAGAGAATATGCCGCACGGAGATTCTTCAATGCAACAATCAGCGAATCACCCAGTTGAACAGGCCAGCCAGAAATCAAAAGACCTCGTCGTATTTTCTATCATCCGCGATTCAGAGTGCTCTGAATGCAAGCAGGAATTAGGGAGAGGAAGCTTGCTGAGCATGGAAAAAGGGGTGCCGGTGTGCATGGAATGCGCCGATCTTGACCATTTGGTCTGGCTTCCATCGGGAGACGCCGCACTAACCCGCCGGGCCAAGAAGCATAGCAAGCTGTGGGCTGTGATCGTGAAGTTCAGCCGGGCGCGCAGGCGTTACGAGCGCCAAGGGCTGCTGGTTGAAGAAGAAGCGCTGGAACAGGCACAAGAAGAATGCCTGGCGGATGAAGAGTTGCGGGAAGCCCGCCGCGAGCGCGATGTATTGCGCCGGGCCGATCAAGATGTGGAACTGGCGCACTCCATGCAAGCCAAGTTGATGGAGATGTTCCCAAGCTGTCCGGCGAAAGAGGCGCAATCCATCGCTCGCCACACCAGCGTCCGTGGCAGCGGACGTGTAGGGCGCAGCGAGGCTGGAAGAAGCCTATCCGAAGAAGC
>DASZEU010000286.1:0-32009 GCA_035940535.1 Candidatus Angelobacter sp. | reverse complement strand
ACGGGAGGGCACGATGGCTGACAATGTGATCGTGAGAGATCAAGATATTCTGGGTGGAGAACCAGTGTTCCGCGGCACCCGCGTTCCGTTCCAGGCATTACTCGACTATCTTGAACACGGAAAGACGCTTCAGGAGTTCCTGGATCAATTTCCCAGCGTCACCCGCGAGGAAGCGATCGCTGCTCTGGAAGAAGCCAAATCACTCGTTCTTGCTCGATTAGAATGAAAAATCAGGGCAGCCGAAGCTGCCCTTAATGATTAATTTCTGGAAAGGATCAAGCTGGTGACGTTTTCCCAGGGAAGATACCGGGTGTTCGTCCGGGTTCGGGTTTGAGCACCTGTTGGACTCCCTCGTCTCCGCCCTTTTGCGGGGTCACTCGCGCCGGGAGCGGCTTACCCTCGATGATTAGCTTCAGTTCCGCGGAGTCCAGAACTTCACGTTCCAGCAGGGCCTCGGCAATGCGGATAACTACGTCGCGGTTGTTTTCAATGACCTTCTTGGCCTGCTCATAGCCGGAATTTACGAAGCGACGGACTTCAGAGTCGATTTCGCGGGCTGTTTCTTCGCTGAAATCGCGGTGTTGCGAAATCTCACGGCCCAGGAAAATCTGCTCTTCTTTCTTGCCATACGCAAGCGGGCCCAGATTGCTCATGCCCCACTCGCAAACCATCTTGCGGGCCATTTCACTGGCTTGTTCAATATCGCTGCCCGCACCCGTAGACACCTGCTGGAGGAAAATCTCCTCAGCGATGCGTCCGCCCATCATCACCGCGAGCCTCGTACAAAGGTAGTCTCGGGTGTAATTGTGTTTGTCAGTCTCCGGAAGTTGCATGGTCACGCCCAGCGCCATGCCCCTGGGGATGATGGTGACCTTGTGCAGAGGATCGGCATGTGGCATGAGCGCCGCCACAATTGCGTGACCGGCTTCATGGTAGGCCGTAACTTTCTTTTCCTCATCGGTCAGCAGCATGCTCTTGCGCTCTGCGCCCATAAGGACTTTGTCTTTGGCCAGTTCAAAGTCGTACATCAATACCGCTTTGCGATTGTTGCGGGCGGCGTTCAGGGCGGCTTCATTAACCATGTTGGAGATCTCAGCGCCCGAGAAACCCGGAGTGCCACGGCCCAGGATAGAGAGATCCACATCATCCGCCAGCGGGATCTTGCGGGTATGGACGCGGAGAATTTCTTCACGGCCACGAACGTCCGGCAATGGAACCACAACGCGACGGTCAAAGCGTCCGGGACGAAGCAGAGCTGGATCAAGCACGTCTGGACGGTTAGTTGCAGCGATCAGGATGACGCCCTCATTGGACTCAAAGCCATCCATCTCCACCAGCAATTGGTTCAAAGTCTGCTCGCGCTCATCGTGCCCGCCACCCAGGCCAGCGCCACGGTGACGGCCCACCGCGTCAATTTCGTCGATGAAGATAATGCAGGGCGCATTCTTCTTCCCCTGCTCAAACAGGTCGCGGACGCGGCTTGCACCCACGCCTACAAACATCTCCACAAAGTCTGAACCCGAGATGCTGAAGAAAGGCACATTGGCTTCACCGGCTACGGCCCTGGCCAACAACGTTTTACCTGTTCCGGGATGGCCTACCAGCAATACGCCTTTGGGGATACGCCCACCCAGCTTCTGAAACTTTTGCGCCTCACGCAAAAACTCGATAATCTCCCGCAGCTCTTCTTTGGCTTCATCTACTCCGGCTACATCCTTGAACGTTACCTTCTTTTGTTGCATCGAGAGCAGCCGGGCGCGGCTCTTGCCGAAGCTCAATGCCTTGTTGCCGCCCGTTTGCATCTGGCGGATCATCACGAACCACAGCACGCCCAGCAGGATCACAGGCGAGAGCTGCACCAGCCACAGGGACCAATTCCCGCTCTGGCTGTCCTTATATTCGACATTGATCTTGTCCAGGAGTCTGTACATCTCCTGATTGTTGGGTTGAATGGTCAAATGGAATGTGTGGTTCTTGTCGCCCTTGTACTCCCCGTGGGCTTCAGTGCCCGCAATCGTCACTTTGGCGATCTTGTCCTGATCTACCAGAGCCTTGAACTCCGTGTAGTTAATCTCCTGGACCTTGGCGCCGCTGGTCCCGCTGGAGATCATCTTCCAGAGCACCAAGCCCACCACGATCAGTGTCAGCCACAGGACAACTGTCTTCATTGTTGAATTCACCGATAACTCCTAGCTTCCCTCAGGATTCTACCCCTGTTTTGCGCTGTTTTCCTCTGCATCAAAATGCTTCTTAAAACTATAAAGACGCTGTGGAACCGGGAAATATTGTAAAAATAATTACTTAACGAACTTCCTCCGAAAAACAGACCAATCCTCAGCACTTAGATGCTGAAAAGACCGCCTCGATTTAACTTTTCACACCCTCTAATGATTCTATACCCATCCGGCCCAATTCAGGGTCGGTAAAGTGCCCTAAGCCGAATTAGACCGAGAGCCCCCTTCCCGGGCGGCGATATAGGGAAGATTGCGGCCCAGATGGGGCGAGCCTAGTCCATAGCCTACGACAAAATTCTCGTTCATTAGAAAACCAAAGTAATCGGGCTGCAGGGGGACGCGACGGGCCGATTGCTTGTCCAGCAGAGCTGCCAGCTTTACACTGGCTGCACCGCGCCCAATGAGGTTCCGCATGAGGAACTCGCTGGTGATGCCCGATTGCACCAGGGCCTCTACCAGCAACACCTCCTGGCCTTGGACATCCACCTCTGGGCTAAAGAAAATCTCAGTAATGTTGTCGTCTGCCTCTTTGAATGCCGGCTTCACGAACTGGCAGACGACCGGAACTTCCAGCTCCCGCACCAGGTCAGCCATGAAAATGAAGCCATTCTCCAGCACGCCCACCAGGTATACGGTTCTTCCTTTGAAGTCGGCGGATATCTGGCGCGCCATCTCCTGAACACGTTTCCTGATTTGCTCTGCCGAAAGCAGTACGCGAGAATATTCCTGCGTGACTTCTCGAGTCGTCAATTTCCTGTCCTCAGAACCTTAAATTCCAGTCTCTTCAATGATAATTCCCTGGCCAGCGGTGGCTGCATAAGCTTTCGGCACAGAAAAGCCTCGCATCCAAACGATCTCGCCTTCGCTTTCGATTACCGGCCACGCCTTGCGTTCAGAAGCGGAAATCTCATGCCCCAATCGCGCAGGCTGTAAAAGCTCCTTGACTTTCTTGGGGGATCGCGTGTGCGCCGGAAAAAACCTATCGCCGGGCCGCCAGTTTCTGACCGTGACTTCGGGAGCCAGCAAAGAGCGGTTCAATAGCGCCGAATTATATCCTGAAACGCTGTTTCCGGCACTTACTACTAGATGGGCGCGTACCCTGGTCCTTAATTCAGGTACTTCCACCTCTCCTGGCACTGCCAGCCTATAACAATAATCCTTCGAGGTTTCGGCTTCCCTAAGGCTGATCTGTAGCTCACGAAACGACCTGGCAGCCACCAGTTCGCCGGGCAAGAGCAATTCCTTTCCTGCCTGCTTCTCATGGATCAAAACCAGGAGCTGTTGCACATGGTGGTATTCCAGCCCCACACCAAACTGCCCGGTCATGGCCCGTAATACCCGCCTTTGGATAGCCAGGGGCAGTCCTTTGAATGGCGCCACATCCAGCGCAACGGTGTGTGGTTCTGAAGGACCACTGCTGCGGCCGCTTCGGCTGGGCTTACCGGATCGGACAAGCCGGGAAACCAGGCCCGAGATCTCTTTTTCCCAATATTCCTCTTCGGACCGCGCGATATCAGCCATGCCAGCCAGATGTTGCCGCAAGGCCGGGTTGTAATCGCGCTCCAAAAGAGGCAGCAATTCATGCCGAATACGGTTACGGGTATGATGCAGGTCCTTGTTTGTGGCGTCTTCGCGCCAAGTCTGCTTCATACTACGCAGGTAGTCTTCGACTTCAAGACGGCTGACATCTAGCAAAGGCCGAATCAGACTCTTCTCTCGTTGCCAGGGAGCTATGCCGGTCAGCCCGCGACCGCCAGTTCCTCGCAAAATACGCATAAGGACCGTCTCTGCCTGATCGTCCAGAGTGTGGGCGGTCGCAACTTTGTCCGTCTTCCCTAGCTGAACAATCTCTGTAAACCATTTCTGCCGCAACTCCCGGGCTGCCGTTTCCAGGCTCAACTTGCGCCTCGCAGAATAAGCGGGCACATCGTCACAGCCAGAATGAAACTCCAGTTTGAAGCTTTCTGCCAGGACCTTTACAAATTGCTCGTCCGCCTCAGCCTCGGGGCCACGAATCTGGTGATTGAAGTGTGCCACGGAAAGCACGATCCCCAAGTCGTTTCGCAACTCCAGAAGCACGCGCAGCAAGGCGACAGAGTCGGCGCCTCCGGAAACAGCCACAGCAATGCGGTCCCCAGGCCTGATCAGGGCGTGTTCTCGGATATATTTCTGGACTTTCTCAATCACAGACACAGTTCTTTACCGCTTCACACCAGCATTAGCTACGAATTTGCACGAAGTAACACCAATGGAAGAGATACCACGATCAAAACTTTCCTCCACGTGTTGTTCAATTCTATTTCCATTCTTTAATTCAAATGGGTGTTTATTCGTGTTCATTCGCGTTAATTCGTGGCCAATATCCAGGGGCTATGATTTTAGACACCGCAAAGCAGGTAATTCGGCAAAGTTGCTATACTTTTTTCACCGCTTGTTATGAAGGTTATCGTGATCATTCCGGCCGCAGGACTCGGCACTCGTATGTCCCCCGGCGGAAAAAAAGGTAGCGCCTCGAAGCAGTTCGTGGAGATCAACGGGACTCCCATCATCATCCATACCTTGCGAGCATTCGCCCGTAATGATCAAGTAAGCGACATCGTCGTGGCTCTCCGCAAAAATGAGATGGAGAGGTTCAGCGGCCAACTGGAAAAAGAAAGTCTGTCGTCTAAAGTCGAAATTGTCGAAGGAGGCGAGCACCGGCAAGAGTCCGTGGCCAACGCTCTGGCCAAACTCAAGGCTGACGAGAATGATATTGTGCTGGTTCATGACGCGGTGCGGCCGTTCATAGACGATGAGATCATCGCCAGCGTGGTCCGGGAGGCGCAGAAACATGGCGCCGCCATTGCCGGCCTTCCCGCAGTGGACACGATCAAGCAGGTTGACCGCACCTCCGAAGGCGCAATTATCACCTCCACCATCCCCAGAGAACGTGTCGTCCAAGCCCAAACCCCGCAGGGATTCCGCTATGGTTTGATCAAGAAGGCATTTGACAGCGCCCTTGGCGATGGCTTTATCGGCACCGATGAGGCGTCGCTGGTAGAACGCATGGGAGAAAATGTCTACGTAGTAATGGGCTCCGCCCGCAACATCAAGATCACCACCCCAGCAGATTTGGAACTGGCAGAATTCCTGCTCGCCAAGGGACACCGAACGATTAACCTTGTAAAATAGCGATTTTTACCGCTGATTCACGCTGATAAACGCTGATTTTAAATGTCAATTGATTCAAACTTTAAGCATTCCGAGCTGACCGACCAGATTATTGGCGTGTTTTATGACGTATATAACGAGCTTGGATTTGGATTTTTGGAATCGGTCTACCGAAATTCCCTCCATTTGGCCTTGTTGGAAAAAGGGCTTATCGTGGAGCCGGAGGTCTCGGTCACTGTGTTTTTTCGAGGCAAGATTGTAGGCGATTTCCGTGCCGATCTTCTTGTCAATAAAACGGTCTTACTTGAACTGAAGACAGCCGAAACTATACTCCCTGCTCATGAAGCCCAGGTTCTGAATTACCTCCGAGCAACGTCTCTGGAACTCGGCTTATTGTTGAATTTCGGTCCAAAACCTCAAATTCGACGACTCGTGCTTGAGAATCGGCGGAAACATGCACGAATACAGAAAGCAGGAGGCCCTCTTTAGATATTTTCAGATCAGCGTTATCAGTGTTAATCAGCGGTAGAAAACTATGAGAATTGGCTATGGATGGGATTCCCACGAGTTTAAACAAGGCGTCCCGCTAAAAATCGGCGGTGTCGAGCTTCCTCACGACAAGGGTCTGGCTGGCCATTCCGACGGCGATGTCTTGCTGCACGCTCTAACGGACGCCTTGCTGGGAGCTGTGGCTGCCGGCGATATTGGCGGATACTTTCCTCCTTCTGATCCCAAATGGAAAGGCGCGGATTCCGTAATCTTCATTGAAGAAGCTTTGAAGCAGGTACGCCAGGCGGGATACACGGTTGCTAATGTAGATTCAACTTTGATCTTGGACCAGCCGAAAATCGGCCCGCACAGTCACAAGATTCAAACTCGTGTAGCCGAGCTCTTGGGGGTCAAGCCCGGTCAGGTCGGCATCAAGGCCAAGACTCCGGAAGGCATGGGCACAGATAATGCAGCGATCGCCCACGTTGCCGTTTTGCTTGTGCCCACGACCAAACGCTCCCGTTCCAACCAGCGGAAATCAGCTAAAAATCGATGAACCGAACTATAATTCGCGCAGATATGGTGCGGGTAAGGAGCTATATAGTCATGAAAACCAGATTGCAGAAACTTCAGCTTAGCCAAGAGACTTTACGGAATCTGACGGTCCATAACTCTAACTCGGGATTGGCCCGATTTGCAGTCACTGGAGAGTGTACTCACCCCAAGACCCAGTGCCTCGCCTGTCCTCCGAAGTAGGAAGCTGGCCAGACGCGCTTGGGTTGAATTAGACCATCATGACTAGATCAGCGCCATGTCCAAAAAGTCGCGCCGTCTGCTAATCACCGCCGCTCTTTTTGCGATTGTCTGCGGTATCTGCGTCGCGCAGGACTATGAGTACCTCTCCGCAGATGGGATCTGGGTTCGAGGAGATACGCTCATAATTTTTGCCAGGTTGAATCCGTGTGGCGGCCCTTATCGGCCTATCCAAACGCTGGTCTCTATAGATGGCGGCAAAACGTGGGCTGCGAGTGGGCCTCGCCTGGATCCCGGAAGGGAGTTGGATTTCATCCTGGACACAGGCGCTGAGCTTTGGCTCGCCGGCCAGGACATGGCAGAAGGCCCAACTCACGCCCCGTACCTGCTACGCTATGCCGCCGACCATGCTGAGTGGCGGGAATCTGAGATCTATCCTGATAACGCTGAACTTTTGGGAATCGCCCAAGAAACGAAGACTGGGAGACTCCTGGCCTGGGTGCGGCACATAGATTTTATGTCTGAGCACTGGACCGGACCTGTTTATCTCCATCAGAGTTTGGATGGAGGGCAGACCTGGAGCGAGATCAAAAAAGTCAGACGCATACCTCGATGGGCTCCAGGACTGCATTTCTTCCAGGAACTTCCGCGTCGAAAAGGACCTTGGCGCATTTCCCGGCTCGGGTCTGCAGTGGAACAGCGCCAGGCTGACGGCAAATGGCATCCAGTGACAAAGCTCCCGTTACCGCTTCAGCAGACTTGCCCGGAGTGAGAGAGCGTGCGGAAAAAAATGCCTATCAAAGTTGATTTGTGTCAGAGCACAGCCTGTCCTGAGGTTCGCCGAAGGAAGTTTACTCGTGCCGCAACTTTTAGATCGATCGGGCTTTAGCCCCTGCAAGCTCTTTATTCGTGCCGAAAAGTCCCTTCATAAATACAAGGCTCTAAGCTCCTGCGATTGCTTGCGCTCAAAGGCTAAAAGCTAAAGGCCAGCAGCAACCTAAATCGACAGCCAGATCTTTCCCGCTTCCACCAAACAGATGAAAATTCCGATTCCGAAGTAGAGGTTTTGGGCCACGGTATCGCTCGGTGGCGCAGGAAGAGAGATGCCGCGACGACGAAAGTATCCGTCGAGCACACGCTCTTGCGCCATGATTTTGTTGGCAAGGGGGCGGTGGAAAAGGGCAATGAGCACACCTAACACCAATCTTGTGATCTCCACCACCATATTCTCGACTCTAAGCATCTCAGCCGAGCGCTGCAATCGGTAGAAAAACCTATTTAATTGCGCAAATCTTTACCTGAGCAGCATGTTTCTGCATGTTAAGATTGAAGTGACTTCTACTTGGCGTGCAATCCATGAACTCTGATCTTGAAAAACTGATCGAACTCGAAAAAGTGGACCGGGAAATTACCCGATTGACCGAAGAGGTTGCTGCCTTGCCCAAGCGCGTGGCTGCCATTGAAGAACAGCTTGCCGACCATAAAGCCGCAGTGGAGAGCGCCAAGGCTGCCATCAAGGTCAACGAGGCCAGCCGGCGCAAGCTGGAAGGCGAAATTCAGGGCTACCAGCAGAAGATCATCAAGTATCGTGAACAATCGTCCAGCGTAAAAACGAACGACGAATACCGGGCCTTGATGCATGAGGTCCAGTTCTCCGAGCAACATATCAGCGCCTGTGAAGACAAAATCCTTGAACTGATGATCACCCTGGAGAACGAAGAAAAGGCGCTTAAGGCTGCCGAAGCCGCCCTGAAGGTGGAGACGGCAGAGGTCGAGAAGGAAAAGTCGAATGCCCGTCTTCGTACTACAGAAGACGAAAAACTTCTGGCTGAACTTTCAGAAAAGCGCAAGCAATTACGCCCCGCTGTGAGCGACGGCTCCCTTGCGCATTACGACCGGGTTATGCGGCAGCGCAAATCCGCCGTGGCCGAAGCCCGGTCGCAAAAATGTATGGCCTGTTTCGTGATGGTTCGCCCACAAACCTGGGAGGAGATCCGCACCAATGAGCAGATCATTACTTGTGGGTCGTGTGGACGCATATTCTACTATGATCCAGCCAATGATCTTCCAGTTGAGGCGCCGCCAGTGAAAAAGAAGTCTAAAGCTCCATCATCTGCTGCCCAGCCGGAAGCCGAGCCAGAAACCGCTCCTGCCCCCTGATTTCCTGTATTCTGCTGCTGCATGGCAGTAACTTCTTTGCTTCCCCAGATCACTGTCAATCCCCGCGCTGTCGGTCGTCTGCATTCCGGCCATGTATGGATTTATGAATCCGATTTGGCCACTGGCAAAAAGCCCGGGCCTGGGGCTCTAGTGCATGTAACCGATTCCAGGGGGAAGCCCTTAGGAACGGCCTTATACAGTAGCAGTTCACAAATTGCGCTCCGCATGTTGACGCACGAACCCCTTGGTTCTGAAGAAGATCTGATACACCTCATGCAGAAGCGCTTGGCCGAAGCTGTTGAGTATCGAAGCCGTGTTGTGGAAGACTCAAACTCCTATCGGGTAGTTTTCAGCGAGGCCGACCGCCTGCCCGGCCTGATGATTGATCGCTACAATGATATTTTCACAATTCAGATTCTCACCCAGGGCTGGGACCACCCGGAACGCAAACGCGCTGTACTCCATTCTCTTTGTGAACTTACCGGTGCAGAACATATTGTCGAACGGATGGATGAGCGGATTCGGGAACTGGAGCAGCTTCCGCCACTTGCATCCGCCGTGGTTCATGGCCGGAAGAGCGCCACGATTTTTTCGCTGCATGGAGTGCAGTTTCATTACGATGCCACCGGCGGCCAGAAGACCGGAGCATTTCTCGACCAGAGAGAAAACTATGCGGCCGCAGCTCGCTACGGCCGTGGTGAGGCGCTGGACGTGTGCACCTACCAAGGTGGTTTTGCCCTTCATCTGGCGCGAAGCTGCGAAAGAGTAACAGCCATAGACATCTCGCGCGATGCATTAGAAGTTGCCGAGCAGAACGAGAAACTAAATGCTGCGTCCAACAAGACCGAAGTAGAGTGGATGGAGGCCAACGCCTTCGATCTGCTCAAAGACTACGCGACTGCCGGACGCCAATATGACACCATCGTCCTGGATCCTCCAGCCTTCGCCAAATCCAAACGCAACCTCGCTCCGGCCCTTCGGGGATACAAAGAAATGAACTTGCGCGCCTTGAAGATGCTGCGGCCAGGCGGCATTCTGGTCACCTGCTCCTGCTCTTTTCACGTTAGCGAAGCAGATTTCATCGAGGTCGTGACCTCCGCTGCTTGCGACGCGCACCGCTCTGTGAAGGTCCTGGAAAAGCGTGGCCAAGCCAAAGACCATCCCGTTCTTTTAGGTGTTCCGGAAACGCACTACTTGAAATGCCTGATCTGCGTTTCTGCCTGACCAGAAGAGATGGCATAAGATAAAGCTACTATTGTCTAGCTTTGCTGCCAATGATTCGGTGGCCAGATTTCGATTTCATGACCGGTAGCTCGCACCAGATTTTCGAATGCGGTTGTAATTCGCCGGAATGAGCGGCATGTACGATAGGCTCTTGCAACATCAAAGCGAGATGTGAAATCTGCTTGGTCAACCGTTGGGGAGTATGAATCACCAACAATCATGTAATGCTCCAATGCTCCTTTGCAGTTTCTGATTGTTTCGGGTGCGGAATGTGAGATGGCGTCCGGCTTAATGCCCCCGAAGTTTCTAAGCGACTCCAAAGCAGACAGGAACCAGGCCTCGTATTCACGATGGGCAAGGACTACTTCACAGGGGATTGCTCTGGCTTCGATTTGCGCCCAGCGTTGAATCTGTGGACCGAGTACAGCGGGACAATCGTCATCGCTATCAAAGAGAATCAGAATTCCAGAACACTCTGGTATGCCCAGCGCCAGCCTTACGGACCGGCGCAGTTGCTCTTCCGTGACCAACTCTGATCGTTTTCTGCGTATTGGTCGTGCGATTTGAAAATGATATGCACCCAGTTCTTGCTGGAATCTTCGCAACAATACCGGAACCGCAGCTACTTCGCCATGCCCTTCAACAATGGGCTGAATGATCAACTCACTTCCTCGAAAAGCTCAGCGTACGGCTGGGGCACCTCCTCAAAAAGGGCGGTAGGCGCAAGCGCCTCTGATCGAAGCAATTCGCCAGCGCCCATAAGATGCTGCTGGAGAGCTTTCTTTGACATTTCCGAGACTCCGGAAACGCTGGTAGCTCCTTCTTGCCAAGTCACCACGCGAAGATGTTTATCTTCAATCCACTTAGCGTCGAGGATCTCGGGGCTGTGGGTACTTACTATGACCTGCATCTGCTTGGATGCGTGTCGCAATAAATCAAGGACTGCCCCCAAGGCTGCCGGATGAAGAGATGCTTCCGGTTCTTCCACAAGGATCAGTGATGGCGTTTCTCGCTGAAAGACTGCCAGAAGTAATGCGAACGCCCGCAAAGTTCCATCGGACATATTGAAAGCTTCAAAGTTCAACTGCTTTGTGTTATCCCATTTGTGAACAAACTCCAGTGTCAACTTTTGTCCGTGACGCATAGTCGACACTGAACTAGTACCGGGAACAATCGCCGATAAGAACCGCTCAATACGTGGAATATCTTCAGGCTTACGTCGCCTGATTTCTTCCAGCACGCTGGCTGCATTTGTTCCATCTCGCCT
Organism: Candidatus Angelobacter sp.; assembly: GCA_035940535.1. Classification (GTDB taxonomy): domain Bacteria; phylum Acidobacteriota; class Terriglobia; order Terriglobales; family Acidobacteriaceae; genus Angelobacter. The sequence continues at coordinate 20,732 of DASZEU010000286.1, read as the reverse complement.
CAAGCTGGCCCCGCTGTCTGGATCTTGCATTTCCCGAAGCCGGGACGGTTCTATGGAGTACACTCGCATGGCCCGCAGAACCTGCAGAACGGGAAAAAAGGCGTTTATAGATCCCATGATGGGTAGTGCCAAGCTCTCTTCCCTCACTTCGGTTGTTTTCCCAGCGAACAACCCAACATTTGTCTCAACTTTTTTTTTCTTTCGGTCGAACCAGCCCTTGCTTCGGTCGAACCTTGTGATAATGCATTGCTCCCGGTCTACCTCAAAGCGATATTCTGGCAAAGGCTTTATTTCGAAGGCATAGCGGATCGCCGCGATATTACGGCTCAGCTCGGGGTCAAGGCTGTCAAAGTTCGCGATTTCACTCTTAAGAACTTGACTGTAGTCGCACTCGATAGCAATTCCCAGATTAGGTGAAAGATTTTTGTCAGGAGTCTTGTGAAAGATACTGGCAATACCGCCTCTGCGATCAAGAATTTCGTGCAGAGGAGAATCCATTGCCTCTGCTAAAAAAGCGAATGCATCAGCTATATTGCTTTTCCCAGATCCATTGTGACCAACCAGAAAAGTGGGATTGTCAAAATCGATGCGTCCCGAAGGCACACTTCGGAATTGCTTCAAGATCAGGCTGTGCACGACTGGTCCCATCCGATGGCTCCAATGGCTGAAGGTAGAAATTCGACAAGTTCATTCTAAAGCACGGGAGACACAGGGCACTCCATCACTCATTTTCGTGCCACGGGCGTCTTGCTGTGGGCAGCCGCGGCTGCCTGCTTTTGTTCAGGAGTGGGCAGCGGTGGATCGGGAATTGCGGATTTCAGTCCCAATTCTTTGCGCAGTTCCGCTTCGAGTTTTGTGGCCAAATCCTTGTTTTCTTTCATGAACTGTTTGGCATTTTCACGGCCCTGGCCTATGCGCTCGCCTCTGTAGCTGTACCAGGCCCCGGATTTCTCGACCAAGTTCTTGTCTACGCCCAAGTCGATCATATCTCCTTCGCGGGAGATGCCTTCGCCATACATGATGTCGAACTCAGCCTCGCGGAAGGGTGCGGCCGTCTTATTCTTGACCACCTTGATCTTGGTGCGCGAGCCAACGACAACGTCTCCATCTTTAATGGCGGCAATTCGGCGGATATCCACGCGCACCGAAGAATAGAACTTGAGGGCCCGGCCGCCGGTGGTAGTTTCAGGGTTGCCGAACATTACGCCAATCTTCTCTCGGATTTGATTGATGAATACCAAGCAGGTGCGGGACTTCGAGACAATACCCGTCAACTTGCGTAGCGCCTGGGACATCAGCCGGGCCTGCAATCCCATGTGGCTGTCGCCCATCTCGCCTTCTAACTCTGCCTTGGGTACGAGAGCAGCGACCGAATCCACTACCAGCACATCGATGGCGTTGGAGCGCACCAGGGCCTCGGCAATTTCCAAAGCTTGTTCGCCATAATCGGGCTGGGAGACCAGCAGATTGTCGACATCTACGCCCAGCTTTTTGGCGTAAATGGGATCGAGCGCGTGCTCGGCATCTACAAAGGCTGCCATGCCGCCTTGTTTCTGGGCTTCAGCAATTACCTGGAGGGCAACCGTGGTCTTGCCACTGGATTCCGGGCCGAAGATCTCAACCACGCGTCCGCGGGGGAAGCCGCCTACACCCAGCGCCGCATCGAACGAAATGGAACCGGTGGGGATGATTGCGATAGGAATCGCTTCCTTGCTCCCCAGCCGCATGATGGAACCTTTGCCAAACTGTTTTTCAATCTGGGTGAGGGTCAGCTCAATTGCCTTGTTCTTCTCAGTTTTTTCGTCAGCCATGTTTTTTCGTCCCTGATGGGCACACGAACCAGGAAGGCTACGTTCTTCCTAAGTTGTCTGCTTGATTGGGGTCTCCTTGTGAGTCGTGCCGTGCGATTTTCCGAAATTATACACGTTTATAGAAGGCGAAGAAAAGGTGAAAAAAATAATAAAATCTGTGCTCCCGAGATTGGGGGAGAAAACCTCGGGAGCACGCTGGTAGTCAAGGGGACGGAAAAGGACTACCAATAGCTCAAGGTCACATTATCGAGCCAGGCATCATAAGCATGCTGTACGTTATCGCCATCCATCTGGAAGGCAACGTTGATCTCACTCACATTGGAGGGCTGCACCCAAAACGCCATATTCACGTAATGCTTGACGCCATCCAGAGTCAGAGCAACGAAATGGGTCTGGTAATCGTCGCGATAGAGCTCCCAGGTCAGGTGGTGCCACTGATAAGCCGACGGCGCTGAGCAGGGGATCCCTGTGCTGACCCAGCCGTGTCCAGCGGTGTCCCACACGTCCCAGGCCCCGCCGCCTTTAATGTCGCACTGCGTGCCAAAGATGAACTTGTAAACGCCATTGGATTGGTTGACGTCGAACTCCAGCGCCTGGGCGACGCCAGGATTGGTGAGATAGAAATCCACGTCATACTGGAAGTGGGTGATTCCGTTGTTGCCGCCCAACTGCTTCCACCATAGGGCATCTGAGTAGGGTGTACTACCGCCAATGGAAAACTGCATGGAGGCGCCACTCAGAGAAGGCGAGCTTACCCCTTGCAGAGTGCCGAAGGACGCAGAGGGACCATTTCCACCGGCTCCGGCGCATACTGTGCAATTCTCCCAGCCCGACATCTGCTGGATGTTCGATTGGACAATGGCTCCGCTAGGAACGGCTGGTGGGGGACCATTACCTCCACCAGTTCCTCCGGAGCCGACATTTACCGTGAGCACTTGCTTGTAGACTGCGCCGGTTGAATCCCATGCCTGGACCACCAAAGAGTGGCTGCCGGGCGAAGCACTCACGGTGGTGTCCAACTGATTGGAGTTGACCGTAAACATGTCGGCGCTATCCAAGTAAATGCGCATGGCAGTGACTGGGTTTCCGGCGCTCGCGGATGCCACCACATGCATAGGAGCGCTGACCGTTGAACCATCGGCAGGCACGGTAACGCTTACACCTGAGCCAGAGGGTGGTGGTGGCGGAGGAGGGGGAGCAGCAGACGAGTTCACAGTGATAGTCTCAGGAAACTTGAAGACAGCCCCGCTTGAGTCCCAGGCCTGAACCACTACACGATGAGAACCGTCGGCGAGGGGAACGGGCGTATTCAGATTATTGCTGTGCGTCGTATAAACGCTCTGATCGTCCACATAAATGCGCATCGCCGTAATCGGGCGGCCCGACGATGCCGAAGCGACAAATTGCACCGGCGAGCCGGTGGTGGCTCCAGGGGTCGGGGAACTAACCGTGACGCCGGCGAATGCCGCAGTGCTCAAGCAGCACAATGCAAGGGTCGAAATCAACCAGAGTTTTCCTGGGTTTTGAATCATCCTATTCAGCTCCTGAGGGGATTGAATCGATTCGCAGCACTGCTCGCTGCGACGAAATTGGGAGAGTAGACATTGATCTACTCTGGTTCAACGAATTTCCAGAGTAGCTCGAAGAAAGTGGAAATGAGGAACTATGGAAGGACTAAGCTGCTTTTGTAGTACTTGGAAAGCCCATTAACCACAGAGGCCACAAAGGAACACGAAGGAAAGCTACAAATAGTACTCCGTAAACAGAAGGAACGTAGTCCGTAAAACTCTGGTCCAAGCCCAAGAGATACGGCAAATTCTTCTCTACGGGCTCTGCTTTCTTTGCGGCCTCTGCGGTGGGCTCTTGATTTTGGGTTTCCTTCGTGTTCCTTTGTGGCCTCTGTGGTTAAAAAGAATTTTGCGAAATCTACCAATAGCTTAGGGTCACATTGTCCAGCCAGGTTGAGTAGGCATGCTGTGCAAAGTCTCCATCCATCTGGAAGGCCACGTTGATCTCGCGGACACCTGATGGAATCTGGTCGAAGCTCATGTTCACATAGTGCTTCACGCCATCCAATGTGAATGCCACAAAAGTCGCCTGAGTGTCGGATCGCTGGAATTCCCAGGTGAGATGGTGCCAGGTAAAGGCCGAAGGCATAGAACATGCTATGCCCGTGTGCAGCCAATGCCCACCCGTGCCGGTCCAGACGTCCCAAACACCGCCATCTTTAATATTGCATTGGGTACCAAAGATGAATTTGTGCGCGCCGTCGGATTGGTTTACGTCGAATTCCAGCGCCTGGGCGAACTGGGGCGTCGTGAGGTAGAAGTCCACGTCGTATTTGAAATTCCTGATCGCGTTGTTCCCGCCCAATTGCTTCCACCAGAGAGCATCGGAATACGGAGTGGAACCACCGATGCTGAATTTTGCTGAACTGCCATCGAGTGAAGGTGAACTTTGGTTTTGCGTCAGCGAAAAGGTGGCGGGAGTGCCGTTGCCACCGGCTCCGGCGCATACCGTGCAGTTTTCCCAACCGGGCAGGTCCTCGATCTGCGTTACGGTAATCGCATTGGGAGGCACCCCAGTACTGACCGAACCTACCGTGATATTGACTGGTTGCTTGTATACAACGCCGGTTGAATCCCAGGCCTGAACCACAAGCCGATGTGAGCCGGTCGTTGCGGCGCTGACTGTGGTGTTCAAATTGTTGGAATTGATGGCGAAGACGCTGACATCATCCAAATAAATCCGCATGGCAACAATCGGATTAGGCGCGGAGGCGGAAGCTACAACCTGCATCGGCGAACTTACCGTCGCGCCATTTGCGGGAGAGCTGACCGCAACGCCAGCCGGTGGTGTAGTCACCGTAATGTTTTCCACAGACTTGAAGACAGCACCAGTGGAGTCCCACGCCTGTACTACGACGAAGTGGTTCCCTGTGGATATGGGGACGAAGGTATCCATGCCAGCAGTATTCACGGTCAACGCACTTACATTGTCTATGTAGATGCGCATTGCGGTAATGGGAAAAGATGACGAGGCAGAGGCGACAAAGTGGACCGGCGACGCCGAAGTTGCGCCCGGCGCCGGAGAGTTTACAGTGACGCCTGCAAAAGAAGCCGCCGTCAGAATCAAGTTTAAACACACGAGCCGAGCTGCTTTCTTCATAGCTTATCCTCCCGTACTAAGGTCTCTTAGTTAGTGGGAGGAAGGTTAGAGGATCATCTACTCTGGATGTATTGGGAGAGTTCCTCGAATGGATGGGATTTGCGCCGTAATCCGGAGCGGATACGCGGGTTACGTCCTCCACCTGAGAAAGATTCTAAGGAATCTTAGAGCAACATTTAGCGGACAACGGCAGACCTTAGCACCAAGAGTGCAGGATTGAGCAATCAAAATCTCAACGCTGATGACGCTGATTGGAACGGATTACCGCTGATCCGATACCAAATGAGCCCTGATCTTTCGCCAGACAAATTACCCATTTACAAAATTAACCAATTACCTAATGAGCTCAATGTTTGTAACTCGAGTTGATGAAATCATCGATGTCTTTATGCAGCTTGTGGTGCTCTTTTTCGTCGATGTACATCATGTGGCCGGCCTCATAGTAGGTGAAGCTGACGTTTTTCCTGATGGGTGGCTCAAGGTGCATGTGCTGGACGGTGTGCTCGATCCCATCAAACGGTGTGGCTACATCGTAATAGCCACAGATTACCAGCAGCTTCAGATATGTTTGCTGGGTCATGGCGGAGCGCAAAACCTCCGCGACTCCTGTGTCGCCAGTCTGGTCCCAGGGCCGAACATTGGCGGTCACGGTATAGTACAAATCGCTTTCCCACTTCAAATCCCGACGAACATAGTCCTGAAAAGTTCCAACGTAGACACCCTCATAAGATGCCTCGCTGGAGTCATATTCATTGCGCTCGCCGGCGGCGTCCACATCCATGCCGGTGAATCGCGAATCCAGGCGGCCAACGGTCAGGCGCTTGTCGCGAAGAAGCTCTTTGAACCAGCGAAATGGGCTGACGCGAAGGTTGGTCTGCTCGATGTATTTGGGTGAGAGGGCGGTAAAGTGGGCGAGTGCTTCAACAATCTTTTTGTATTCGGCGGGCGGAAGATCATCGCCTTTTTGCAGGGCGGCTGCGTACTCGCCATGGGCAAACTCACGGGCTCGTTGCGCCACCTGCTCGATAGTCAGGTTTTGCAAATCTGACGCGAGAAGATGATGATACCAGGCCGTGGTGGTGTAAGTAGGCAGATAGAATTGCGAACGATCATCGGCTCCCCAGTTGGAAAAGGCCACGGCCGAGAGCAGGACCACACCATTCAGGTACATCTGATGCTTCTGCTGGATCACCCCTGCGAGTTCAGCCGAACGAGTGGTGCCGTAACTTTCGCCAATCAGGAATTTGGGCGAGGTCCAACGTTCGTTGCGTGTGACATATTGGTAGATGAAGTCGGCAAACCAGTTTGCGTCTTCGATGATGCCGTGGAACTGAGCCGGATTTTCGCCGGGCGCAGGGCGGCTGAAACCAGTCGAGATGGCGTCGATGAACACCAAGTCGGTGGCATCGAGAAATGAATCTTCATTGTCAACCACACTGTAGGGTGCGGACGAACCGTGACCGTCGGGGGAAAGCACCGGGCGTTTTGGACCCATGCCCATGTGAGTGAAGAGCGAAGCCGAACCGGGACCGCCGTTGTAGACAAACGATATCGGGCGTTTGGAGGTGTCCTGAACGCCCTCCTTTGTATAGGCCACATAAAACATGCTGGCCTTGGGTGTGCCGTCGTCGGATTTGATCACATACGTTGCAGCCGTAGCGGTGTAGTTGATCTGCTGGCCGCCGATGCGAGCGCTATGATGCGTGACTACGCTCTTCTCCTCCGGAGGCTTACGGTTGGCCTGCGCAGCCGTCCCTTCACCTTGGGATTGAGGCTGCGACTCCATGGGGTTCCGAGTACGCTGGCGCTCGCGCTGCTGCGGAGGCTGCTGGGCTTCCGGTACCGTCATCTGCGCCGGGGGCTGTTGAGGCTCCGTCCGGGTGCGGCCCGGCTGCTGCGGATTTGCCTGCGCCATCGCCATGCACGCGGTCATTAGCACTGTCACTGCTCCAAGTACAACACGCTTCATCGTCATCGCCCGCTCGCTCCTTTTTGGTGAAATTGGAATTCTACCGGAAGTCGCTCAACTACGGAGATTTTCTGAAAGATGATAAGGGGAATGATGGCAAATTACGTCTTAAGTAAACAGGAACCAGACAATTTGAAAATGATTCGGGCCAATGACTGAACTTGGCCCCGAACAAGCACTTCAATCAAAACTCAATCTTGGAGACGGTAATGCACCGAATCGGAAAAGCAAGCCTTGTCACAACATTTATGGCAGTAGCGGTATTGGTGGCGCTGGCGGGAACGGCTGAAGCGCAATGGCAAGCAAGACATAACCTGACCCCTGCTCAATATCAAACCACATTTAATGATCTATTCCAGCAAGGTTACCGGCTTAAAAACGTGAGCGGATACGTAAGTAACGGGTCCGAGCGATATGCAGGCTTATGGGTGAAGGAAAACGGTCCGGCATGGCAGGCCCGTCATGGGATGTCGGCAGCCGACTACCAGAAGGCCTTTGACGATTTCTTCAAGCAGGGCTATCGCCTCACCTGGGTCAGCGCCCATGAATTTGGCGGAACGACGAAATACGAAGCCATCTGGGAGCAGAAACCGGGGCCAGCGTGGCAGGCAAAACATGGCATGACTGCGGCTGAGTATCAGCAGGCGTTCGATACATTTTTCAACCAGGGTTATCGGCTGATTCATGTGAGCGGATATAACAGCGGCGGATCGGCGCATTTTGCGGCCATTTGGGAAAAGTCGGGCGGCCCAGCCTGGCAGGCCAAACACAACTTGACCTTCGACCAGTATCAGCAGGCGTTCACCAGCTTTTCCAACCAAGGCTATCGCCTTAAAGATATCAGCGGATACAACGTGGGCGGCACTGATTATTATGCGGCCATCTGGGAAAAGACGAATGGTCCATGGTGGTGGGCGCGGCACGGCATTCCCGACGCCTGGTATCAGAACGTCTTCGACAACTTCTACTACCAGGGATATCAGCCGGTTCTGATTACGGCCTTCACCTCTGGCAATGCAGGCAAGTTGAATGGTATTTGGGACAACACCAACTTCAGCGCCAGCGATCTGCAACTGATCAACTCCCAGATGCAAGCCTACATGAGCGCCAATAACGTGCCGGGTGCGGCGCTGGCCATTACGAAAGACGGCAGGCTAGTCTATGCCGCCGCTTTCGGACATGCCAACCAGGAGACCGGAGAAGAGGCCGGGCCTACAAGCCTGTTCCGCATCGCCAGCGTCTCCAAGCCCTTCACCAGCATAGCCATCATGAAGCTGATCGAATCAGGCAGCTTGCACCTGACCGACAAAATTTTCGGGCCAGGAAGCATTTTGGGCGCTCAATTTCCGACTCCACCGAACAATAAGAAGATCGAAGAGATCACCGTTAAGTATCTGCTGGAGCATGTTTCAGGACTGAGCAATGCAGGCGGCGATCCCATGTTCATGAATGTGAATATGAACCATGCGCAATTGATCTCCTGGATGTTGAATGATCCCGCGCACGCCATGACCCGGGACGCGAACACGCAGTTCGAATATCTGAATTTCGGCTTCTGCCTGCTGGGGCGTGTGATTGAAAAGAAAACGGGCCTAAGCTATGAGCAGTTCGTGAAACAGAATGTACTCACCCCCAGCGGCATCACCAACATGGTTATTGGAGCGAATACCGAGGCCGCCCATAAACCGAGAGAGGTAAAGTATTATCCCTCCAGCGCCTACTCGCTGAATGTAACCCGCTTCGATGCCCACGGCGGATGGGTCGCTTCTCCCATCGATCTGGTACGCTTCATCGTGCGCGTGGACGGCCTGCCTAGCAAGCCTGACATCATCACCGCTGCATCGCACACCTCGATGACCACCGACTCCGGCATCAAAGACGCCAACAAGAACGATCCCAATTACGGATTCGGCTGGGGTCTTCCACAATGGCACAACGGAGCCATGGATGGCACCATCGCCTTCTTGCAGGTTTTGCCAAATGGCTATACCTACTCAATCGTGGCGAACACTCGTCCGGCTAACGATGGTTTTGCATTCAATATGTCGGGAGTAGTGCAGAACATCGTGAAAGGTGTATCGAAATGGCCAGCGTATGATTTGTTTTGAGGTGATTAGCGATCAGTAATTGGCTGTGTTGATCTTTGGCGGGAGGCAACAATATCCGGAACACCTGAGCCGCATTTAAGTCCAGTACATTTTCGGGATTCTTCAGGCGCAAAGAACGCGCCTTCAGAATGACAGGGATTATCAGTATGCTCAACCTATGACTCTCGCAAGCATGAGACACCTTACATCCACGTTCCCCATCGTGGCGACGACGCCCTGAAGATGGCAGACCGTGATGGTATCCAGGCGGGAATGCGGCGGAAGCGGGAAGCGGCTTCGAGAGCCCGGGCGCGCTGATGGCGATCGAAGGAGCGAACGTACTGGTGGATGATCTGCGGCATGGTCATGCGCAAAGCCGCGGAGAAATTTTGTTCGGCCATTTCGCGCTGTTCTTCCGGGGATTGCAGCAGTTCGACAATCTGTTGCCCCATGGCAGCCTTGTTGCCGACCTGGTAGAACCGGATGGCCAGGCCTTCGTTCTCAGCCATCTCGCGAAAGTCGGGGATGTCGGAAGAGATCATCGGCATGCCGTATTGTGCTGCGAGATGGGCCACGCCGCTGGCCCCGGTTGCCGATGTGTAGGGCAACACCAAAACAGAAGACGAATTGAACAAGTCGGGAATTTGTTCTTCGGCCACATAGCCTTGGAATTCAATCAGCGGGTTGTCATGATAACGTTCCCGCAAAGACTCGATGTATCCAGGAGCGTTGCCGTTGTTGCTACCGGCAATGATCAGCCTGGCATTGGGGACCTTCGGGGCGATAATTCCTTCGAAGGCCTCGATCAGCATTTCGCAACGCTTGTAGGTGCCCCATTTGCCGAAAGCCAGAATGCGATGCTCAGGATTCCCGCGCCGGGCATAGTCAGGCGGCTCAGGACGCGCCCCAAAAATTCCATGAGCGCGAAAGTGGATATTTCCCCCGCGGTACTTGTCGATCAGCGTACGGCGATAGGCAGGCAGCAGCACCGAGATTGAATTCGCCATGAGCAACATGCGCGTGGCTGCATGGCCGCCAATCTTGAATACCAGCTTGTTGCGCACTCCGGCATCGTTGAGATCGATGTATTCCATCAGGTGATGCAAGGTGACGTGGGTATAGTATCCGGCCATGCGCGTGACTGCTGGCAGGGTAAGCCCGGAAAAAGCTGCGAGGGGATTGTCCTTGTTGCCGAAGCTCGAAAAAATGAGATTGAACCACACCACGTTGGGGCGGATTTCACGCAGGGCCTTCAGCAACTTCCAATGATTGTTGACACGGTTCATCTTCCAGCAGCGCTGAACATTGAATTCAACCAGCTCTGGTTGGCCGTAATCGATTTCGTCTCCAAGGATGGTCAGGCTAACCAAAGGATCCGATTGCAGCTCACGCGCTACATGGAACCCATATTCATTCAGGGCCGTCTGGCTGGGCGGAAATGCTGTGACGAAACAGATTTTCATGGGTAGCTGCTGGCTTCTAGCTACTAGCTTCTAGCTGCCTTCAAAACACCGACACACGAATCACCGGACGGAATGATGCAGTACTTCCCTGGCCGGTGAAATTGGGGAACGATTGCTGTTGCAGCCCAAACGAGATACGCAGGGGATAATCCACTGCGATCCCACCCGTACCGTCATCAAAGCTGCGGCGAAGCGGCTTCATGTACGAGATGAGGAATCCACTCTGGAAGTTGTCGTACAAGTGAAATCCCTGTCCACGGCTGAGATCGAAGGCCCCATCCACGGACCAGCGGTCATTGGGCTTGAATTCAAAACGAACGCCCGGAACCAGGATTTGCGCGATGGTGAAATTCTGGTCCTGCACGCGCCACGAGCGCATTACCCTGCCCAAGCCGGTGATGCTGAATTTTTGACCGAATTTACGTTCGTAACCGGCCCAGGTGGAAGTAGTAAAGTACTCGCGCACTAGTGGATTGAAAAGCAGATCACGGACTGAATATCCGGTAACGAATGAGTTGTGGCCCCAGGGGCGTCCTACTTCAAACTCGACACTTGCGCCCAAGTCGCGTGAACTCAGGTTCTGCTGGCTATATGGCCCGCTCTCATGCACAGCGCTTGCTCGTACCGTCAGCCAATTGAACAGCGGCGAACTATTCAGGTACAGGAACTGCCGGAAAAGCTGCTGGTTGAAATTCACAGGCGATTCAGTGTCTCGCCGGATCGTGAATTCAATGCCGGGATTCAACACAAAGCGGGCATTCCCCAGGCGCAACACCGGCTCGACACCCACATTGAAAATGGTGTCGTAGGTGTTGTGCTTCAGAATGAGTGTCTGGATGGGAATGGAGCTGGTGCCGCGAATGTTGCGTTCCCCGAAGTATCCGCTGATGGGCAGAAAATGGCTGGGATGATAGCGGAAAGTAGTGCCGATCTGCGTCTCCTGCGAGGAGCGCGGCGGCACATTGAAGCCGAAAAGCCCGCTATCCATCTGGTAGATGGTAGCATCTTCAAAGACTGCACCGGTGCTGAAGTCGCTGCGCATGGTCAGCCTCGGCAGAATCGACTTACCTTCTTCTCCGGTTGCCAAAATAAGAGCGTGCTCGGCTACATCGGTATCATCGGCGGCCAAGTGGTTGGCCTGGGCGTAGGCCGAGATGGCCCGCAAATTATCGTGCCGCAAATGATAGAGATTGGCCCAGGCCAGTTGATAATCGTAGTTCTGCTTGTATTCATCGCCTGTGCCAAGCGCCGCCAGCTCCTGCTCGGCATGGCGGTCATCGCCTTGGGCCAGGTAGGTATCGGCCAAACCGATGGCAACGGAATCATCCGGCGCTCCCATATCTTTGGCCTTGGCAAAATAACGGGAGGCCAGATCAAACTCGTGGCTGTTCAAGAAAATGTTGGCAGCCTCGACCATATTGTCCGTCGTTACCGGAGACGCTTCGCCAATGCGAGACTCGGCGAAGGCCAGCGCCACCTGCTGCTTGGCATCTTCAAACTTGCCCTCGCGGACAAAGAGCTTGGCGAACTCCAGGCGCACATCGACGCGGTTCGCATCCGGCGCTTCGAGTGCGCGGGAAAAACGGTCCATGGCCGCTTGGCGTTCACCAAGAGTCATGAGAGCATCGCCAGTCGCAATGTAAATTGCAGATTGGTCGGGAGCGCTGCGCTCCGCGGCTTCGATATAACGATAGGTCTGGTCTCGCTGCCGCAACTGCGCGTGGGCAGAAGCCAGATTGGCGTAAATCAACGGATCATTCGGAGATAACTGCAAGGCCGTCTGCAGCTCGACAATCGATTGGTTGTAGTGACGCGCATGGTAAAGCGTGTCCGCGAGTGCTATATGCAGCTTTAAATCATCTGGTGCATATTTCAATGCCAGGCGATATTCTGCTTCAGCCTTGTTCAAGACGCGCATCTGGCGGTAAGCAGTGGCATAGGCCAAATGCGTGGCTCCCGATTCACCGAGCAGTTTTTCTGCCTTTTCAGTCTCGGCCAATGCCTCGCGTGAGTGATGGAGCTGCAAATTCGAGAAAGCCAATCCCAGATGAGCTATGCCGTTATCTGGGTTCAACTTGAGCGCTGGTTCAAAGTCTCGAATAGCACCCGGAGCGTCTTGCATGTCATTGCGAACGTAGCCCCGGTTGACGTAGGCCTCCACCATCTTGGGGTCTTTCTGCTGGGCGCGGGTATAGTCGTCAATGGCCTGCTGCAAAAGCTGGGTTTGTTTGTGGACATGGCCGGCCAACAGCGGGAAGTTCGGCTCTTTGGGAAGAATCGACTCGAAGCGGCTGACCAGGGCCAGAACATCGTCATACCGACCCAAGTTGTAGAGATCGTAAGCAAGATAGACCGAGGCTTCGCGATCTCTAGGCAGTTTCTGAATCACCAACTGGCCGATACGCGCAGACTCCGCAAAATTTCCTTTGTGGAAAAGGTAGCGCTCCGATTCACGCATTACGCGTGGGTCGTCTTTCATGGTTCCCGTAGCGCGCGCCAGCCACTCACCGGCGAGAGGGATCTTGTGAGCTTCAATCGCGGCATTCGCGCCACCAGCAATAATGACAGAATTCGTAGGCGCCAGCTTGAAGGCTTGTTGGTAGTTTGTGTCGGCCTTATCAAAATCTCGGGTTGCAGTGTAGAGGTCACCCAATGCAAGATAAGGAACGTAATCCGTGGGATAGGCCGCAGCCATACGGTTGAAATACAGCTCCGCAGTTTTCGTATCGCCTTCGTCGCGAGCGAGATATCCCATGGCCTCCAGGGCGTAGCGGTTCTTGTCGTCGCGTTGGAGCAGGTTTGCATACATCTGCCGGGCTTCGGCTTTGCGGCCCATCTTCCAAAGCAGGCTGCCGTATTGCAAAGTCACATTGTCACTGACCGGATCAATGGTTAAGGCTTCTTTGAGATCGGCCTCGGCGCCGCTCACGTCGTTGCCTAAGGCTTTGATCGAGGCACGCAAGCGCAGGTACTCCACTCGCTGCGGTCCTTCCACCTGAAGTTTTGCCAGTTCCTGCCGCGCGATTTGCAACTGCTGTTCGATGGCCGCATCATCGCCCGTGTTTTTGTAAGCTTCGATCAAATTAAGGCGAAGCTGTGTGGGATAAAGAATCCCTTCGGCAGGTCCTTCCGGCATCGCGGCCAAAGCGGCCAGGTATTCGCGGATGGAATCGTTGTCACGACGCTCCAGCTTGGCCAGATCGCCCCGAATCGCATGAAGCCGGTAATACTTCGGATCAAGCTGCTCACCACGGGCAAGATAGGATCGCGTCTTCTCTAAGTTGCCGACGCGAAGCTCCGCCTGCGCTGCTGCCAGTTGAATGTTGATGACCTGAGGGGCCATGCCCGCAGCTTTCTCGTAGGTTTCGGCTGATTCTTTTTTCATGCCCGCCAGTTCGTAAGTAAAGCCAAGTTCGGCGAGCAAGTCAGCGTCCTTGCGGGGCGCTTGCTTCAAAGTCTCAATGGCTGATTTGTAATCGTGGCTCTCGCGGTAAAACTGGGCTACAGCGCGGAAGATATTTGTGTCTTTGGGATTGCGCGCCCTGGCTTTATCCAGGAGCTGTTTGGCCTTCTCTGGCTGTTTTTGTTTCATGTAGGCAATGGCCAACAGCAACTCAGCATGAGACGATGGTTGCACCGCCTCAGAGCGTTCCAGGAGGTTGGTGCCTTTGGGCAAATCTCCTGACTGTATAAATAGCTCGCCAGCTATGGCCAGATCGGTGGCGCGCTGAGGGTTGGCCGCAATGACCTCCAGGAGAATGCGTTTGGCATCCTCAGACCTGCCCATACGCATATAGGTCTGGGCCATGCCGGAAAGACCTTCTACCGAACGAGAGTTAAGTTGCAAGCCACGTTTGTAGGCGTCCAGAGACGTTTGATATTGGCCCGCCAAGCGGGCGCTGTAGCCAAGAAGGAACCAGGCGTTCGCGTCATTCGGCTGATGCTGCGCCAGACGCTGAGCATAATTCATGGCCGCGGCATAGTTGCCTCTCTTGAGAGCATCCGTAGCGGCTCGCGAAAAACGAACGCCTTCGATGCTGCCTCCGTAGCCACTTAGGCCATTCGATGAGGACTGGCCCCCGGTTCCGGACGGCGGCGCAGCAGAGGATGGACCCTTCTTACTGCTTTTCTGTTGGTCCTGCTTCGGACGGTCAGAGGATTGGCCATTAATCTCGAATGTCTGGGTCGAGGCAGAGCTGACCATGAACAGGGAACAGAAGAAAGCTATGCCCAGGTAAATGTTCTTCACGGAGCCACCGTATTCACAATATGTGCAGCAGAAACGCCGGTTGAGGGTTCGACTGCGGGTTGGGATTGCCTTTTAGAGAAGCTGCTCCCGGCAAACCGCAGCAGCTCTGTTCTCATGATGAATCAAGATGCCATTTGTGTCTGAGAGGATTCCTACACCCAGGAAAGGACATCGACACTAGCCAAAAAAGGAATCCGCGTACTCACTTGGCAAACCCCACAGCGATTTCGGGAATCGAAACTGCTTGCTGACGAAAGTTGCTGCTGGTTCAGTTTGTCACCCCTCGAGGTCATCCTTGCGCGGAGCGGGAGAACCGAAGGGCATCGCCTGTTAGAAGCATTTCCGAAGCGGAGGTCTTCATGAGTTCCCCATTAATCGCCCCAGGAAGAAACACTTCCATCATGAGCCGGGCGATTCCTATGACCTGGATCCTGCTGCTGGCGATGGTTGTCCATGGTCCCCTGCTGCTCATGCAGCTTCCCAACAACTCTTATGACACCAATCTTCATAAGTTCTTCGCTGCCCATTACGCGCAGCACTGGTTCGATCCGTGGAACCCCAAGTGGTTCACTGGATTTTCTCAGACAACCTATCCACCCCTCGTCCACCAATGGATCGCTCTGTTTTCGCATGTGATGGGCCTTAACCTGGCTTACATGCTGGCGCAATTCATCGCCATTCTCTTGTTACCGCTTGGCGTGTATCGCTATTCGCGAATCTGGATGGGAGAGCGGGCCTCCAGTTATGCGGCAATCGGCAGTATTTTTATAGGATCGCTCTCATTTCTGGTCTACCAGGCGGGCCAGCTACCCAACATCCTGGCCGCCGCTCTGCTCCTGAACGCCCTCCCCTACTTTTACGAATGGTCAAGAGAAAGCAATTGGCAATCGATGCTCAAAGGACTTGCGCTGGTCTGGGCCTCGGCGGCCGCGCACCACGTAACCATGCTCTTTGGCTCCGTGCTGTTTGCGGTGCCTGTGCTGTTGACCGCAATCATTGATCGCAAACGAGACGGTACCAATGCCAGCGCCACCGGCGTGATCACCCGGTTCCTGGTGTTTGCCGTGGTGATGATCGCCGGCCTGGTCGCGGTGCTCTTTCCCTTCTGGCTTGCGCTATATCACAACCCCATTAAGCAGATGTCGATTCCGCACGCCAGCCGTTCCAATTTCTTGATCGACACTGAATATGGCATTAACTATTGGATCATTCCCTGGGGCTTGGCGATCTTGGCGTGGCCATTCATCTTCATTCGAGGATTGGGTGAAAGAAGATATCGTCCCCTGTTCTACGGATTCTGGCTGACCATGATTTTTGGCCTTGGCGGAACGACTCCGCTCCCACGGTGGTTGTTGGGCCGTTCCTACGAAATCTTAACTTTTGAGCGCTTTACTTTTTGGGCCAATCTGATGGCCTTGCCTCTGATCGGCCTTCTGGCCATGATTCTGATTGATAAGTATGGCCGCAAGGCCAGCATTTCATTGGCAGCATTTGCAGGATTCACCATGGCCATGGCAGTTGCCTGGCCGGTATATCACCAGATGCATGAGGCGCCCTTTAACGTCAACGAGGTCATCTCTTTTCTGAATCGTGACGGTCATGACAAATTCCGTTATCTCACTCTTGGGTTCGGGAATCAGCTTTCCGTAGTAGGTACTTACGCCAATGCCAGCAGCGTCGATGGGGAATACAACTCCGCCCGTTTGCTCCCCGAACTCACCCGTTATGGTTCAGCGGCTTTGTGCAACGCCAAATACTACGGCACAGGCGGTATGGAATCTCTGCGTGCGGTACTGAAACACGCCGATCAATATGGACTGAAATATATCTTTGTCCGCGATACCTACTACGAGCCGCTGCTGGCGTTTGCCGGCTGGCGCAAGGAAGAGGTTTACGACCACGGAAACATAAGCCTGTGGGCCAAAGAAGGCATTGTGCCCGCGCACGAAACGCAATTCGGCACGCGGCCCACCGCTACCGAGGGCTTGCTCTGGGGAACCTTGCCCATTGGCAGCAGCATCCTTGCTGTGCTCCTGGTGCTAATGCTCTCCGACCGGCGTCGTCGTTCCTCGACGATTGAGTTCCCGGCCATCGCTGAAACCGAACCTGTTCTGAGGGAGGCAAGATAATGAAAATCATTTTGCCCATCGTGTTTGCAGTCCTGACTGTTGCCTTGATTGCCGCAGGCTCTGTCCATCAGAGCTCCAATGCGGCGGCATCAACGCCGGAGGGGACGGTGCACTCCATGCTTGCCAACGTAAAGACCCACAACTGGCAGCGCGCTTACTCTTACGTGAATCCGGCGAGCAATACAGACTTTCAGAGTTTTCAACACGATCTTGAGGGCCAGGATGGTAGCCTGCGCAGCTATTCTCAGCTTGAGGGTGTAGACACCCGAGTGCTCCATGAATCGGATACCGATGCGACGATCCGTACCGAACTGAAATATTCCACCGCAGTAGGCGCGTTCTACGACACTCGCGACCTCAAGTTGGTCAAATCCGACGGTGGATGGAAGGTCAATTGGCTGGCGGCTAAGCGGCCGAGTGTGCCTCCGCAGGTCATCCCCGTCAACTATCTTCGGTGGGATATCGTATGGCGTGGCACAGGCGACGACTGGGGAGCCCAGAACGTGCAAGATCCCAACGTGCGCATCATCAGCATGAATCCGGTTGAACGCGACGGCAGCATCATCATTATGGGCGAGGTGCAGAACGAAGACACCGTTCCCGCCTTTGTTTCAGTGGGCGCGACCCTGGTCGGCAAGAACGACCAGGATTTGGCCGAGGAGAGCAGCTTTGACCGGGTCTCTCACGTGCTTTTGCCCAAAGAGGTCTCTCCTTACCGCATTGATTTTCCCGGCATGAAGCTGGCGCAGGTCAAGAGCGTTCGCATGAAACCTGACCACATGTTAGTACCCGCTTCCGCCGACCCCGTAATCGGCGTGCTCCATCAACGAGTGGAAAAAGATGCCAAAGGCCGGACTGTTCTCAAAGGCGAACTGCTGAATGAGAGCGGCCAGACCGTCAACATCCCGCATGTGCTTGCAACTTTCTACGACGCTTCCGGTCGCGTGATTTGGGTGGCAGATGGCTATGTGGACCGTGCTCTTCTGCCGCAGACACCCGAGCCCTTCGCCGTGGAAGTGCGGGATGACCTCGCTTCCACGGTTCAAAACTATCGCGTGACTGTGAACGAATACAGCCGAAATCGCCAGGAGTAGTTATGCGGAAGCTGATCTTGATGGCCCTTATAACTGCTGTCTGCTGGTTCGCGGTAGATAGCGCTAACGCTAGCGAATTGAAGGTCCCGCAAAATGCTGTAGCTGGTCAGCCAATTTCGATTGGCCTGGGCGGCAATGGAGACGGAACTCTTTACTTGATCGGCCAGGGTCAGGTGATCAAGCGCAACGTAAAGCTGGGTAATGATGTCGAGATCAAGGGCGAAGAGTTGCGCAGCGCCGGGCGCTGGATTGCAGTTCTACGCGCTGGCGGAACTTCGCAATCGCAGGTCTTCTGGGTCAAGCCCGGCCCCCCGGAAAACTTGAGCTTTCTGGCTAGGCCCTCGCGCGTGCCCGTGCATCAGCAAAGCGCTATCAGCGGAACGGTCTTTCTGTTCGACAAATTCAACAATTGGGTGCTCCAGCCCACTCCGGTCAACTTCAACCTCTCAGTCAATGGCTCTGGAGTTTCCCGCGCAGTGACCAGCCGCGATGGAGTGGCATGGATTGAGACCTCCTCAGCGCCGCGCGAAGGCGCTGCTCAGTTTGTGGCTTCAGTGGGAAGCGCATCTGTCAGGCGCGTAATACAGCAGGTGGCCTCCCAGCCGTGCAATCTGCGCATGCACGTGAGCCAGCGGACTCAAAGCAGAATTATCGTGGAGACCGACCCTGTCCGGGACTGCACCGGCAATGCCGTCCCCGATGGCACGATTGTCACCTTTACCCAGAATGACAAATCGGGCAAGAGCACGGTGGATGCCCGAATCAGAAAGGGCATCGCCAAGGCCGAGTTGCCAGCTTCTGACAATGCCATGATCTCGGTGGCCGCCGGTTACACGCTCGGCAACGAACTGCACGTGGGAGGCAGATAAATGAGGGCAACACGAATCCTTGTGCTGTCGCTGGGCATAGCTCTGGCAATTTCCGGAGTCGCCCCGCTTTTGATGCGGACCCTTGCCGATAGCAGGCCCAGCATCGAGGTAAATTTCGATCACACCGGCCCGCGTGAGGTAGAGGACACCACGCAGAAGGCAATCAATCGCGACTACTCCTCTGCATGGCAGGCCATTACTACTGCTCTGAACAATAACGATCCCGCGCCGTTGCGTCAGAATTTTGCCGGCTTCGCCTTGGACCAACTCGTCCAGCGCGTCAAAGACCAGCAGAGCAGCGGAGTAAAAACCAGAATCATCGACCACGGCCATAAAGTGGACGCGATCTTCTACTCAAAAGATGGATCAGCCATGCAGCTTCGTGACACTGCCAGCATCGAAACCCAGGTGCTTGAGGGAAACACTGTCATTCATTCCGACCAGTCGCAAATCCAATATTTCGCGGTCATGACCAGCGCAGAAGACCGCTGGAAGCTGCGAGTGCTGGAAAGTACGCTGGGAAAATAAATTGTGCGTACAGCAATTTGCGCTGACCCACGTAAAGATCAAGCGGGATCGTCTACATCCTCCATAAAAGCCTCCGAGGCCATGGGAGCCTTAGAAAGATAGGATGACCAATCCAATGGCCGAGGTGAGAGGACCACTTCGCTTCCTTCTTTCCATATAAACACCTCCGGGACATTGAACCGAAACTCCTTGGGCAACCGCACAGCTTGACTGCTGTTATCTATGAAGATATTGGCTTTTTTCTGCAATGGATCACCTTCTGGATGACATACTTATTCATGCAATATATGCTGAGTGCCTCATTTGGTTCAATTGAGAACAAATGAGCATCAAACTTTGCCGCTTCGCTTTCTTTTGCGTATTCACTTTCATTTCTGTGTGCGCTTTTTCAACGCCGCAGAAAGACGATGCCGCCACACTTCTGAAACGAGTTGTCGCAAATCTTAAAGCTCATGACGTGAAGTCCCAGAGCTACACCTTTACCGAGGACTATCACAATATCAATTACGACAAAAAGCTCAAGATCAGAACCGACGACTCTGCCAAATATGAAACCGTTTTCGTGGAAGGAACGCCATACAAACGCAAAGTCGAAGAGAATGGCAAACCTCTGAGCGGCAAGGCGGCGGAAGAAGAGCAGAAAAAATATCAAGCAACAGTGACCGAACGCCGCCGCATGAATGCTGAGTTGAAGCAAACGCCTTTTCAGCGAGAATATCGCCTGCCTTCCATTTATGAAGAGTGGCCAAATCTCTTCGTTGCAACCAGCCGTGGTGAAGAAATGCTCGATGGCCGATCAGTCTTGAAGATGGTGTTGACGCCCAGGCCGCGTATCCAGCCTGAATCAGATGCACAAAAAGATGCGTTGCAAACCTCCATTCAGCTCTGGATCGACAAGGCAGATGAGCATCCGGTACACATCAAAAGAGAATACATACGCGATGGCGCTTACATGTTGCGTGGAGGAACTATAGAGCTCTTCTGGCAAAAAGATCCACAGAACGGCACTTATCTATTGACTCAGGCCCTCACGCGCTACCGCGTCAAATATCTTTGGGAGACAGTGACGGGCGAAACCGATCAACAATTTTCGAATTACAAGCGCTTTGGTGTCGATGTGAAAGTAACGCCTGAACCTAGCCAACCGTAACTCCGCAAATCTACTTAACTTTTCTTGCCAGCCGCCAATGCTGCAGGCAGTATCTGGTCCACCGGAATGAATTTCGTAGGATAGACACCGGTATAGCAGGAGGTGCAGTAGGTCGTCTTTTCGCCTTCGGCGCAGGCTTCGCGCAAACCCTCTAGAGAAAGATAAGCCAGGGAATCGGCCCCAATGTAGTCGCGGATTTCGTCGATCGATTTGTT
>DASZEU010000285.1:0-14130 GCA_035940535.1 Candidatus Angelobacter sp. | reverse complement strand
CTTACGCCTCCCACCGGCTGGTTTTGGGCATGGGCTGATTGGAGAGCAAGGAGGCCTGTGAGTATAAAAACGTATAAGATCCCCGCAGTTCTGAGAGGAACTTTCCTTGTCATAAAAATCTAACCTTACCGGGGAACACGAACAGTCGAATGTCTGCTCCTTTACGAGATTCAAGTTTTTGGTGAGAGGTTGCTGAACGCATCACATCCGAGCGCGACCAAAGATCAAGACCCCACCGCGGAGTCACAGGTCAGCGGAGCCACAACCAAAAACCAACATCCACCACGGAGACGCGGAGGCGCGGAGAAAATCAAAAACCTTTACCGCTGATTTTCGCTCATAAACACTGATCCACATCATCTCTGCCAGCGAACGCGACTGCGCAGTTCAGAAACAGGCAAAAGAAAAGCGATGAAAATTTGCGCAGAAAATGGGGGAATTTCGGATTAGTACTACGGAGACACAGCGTGGCGTAGCCACAACCAAAAGCTCAACGCTGATTTGAACTGATTGGCGCTGATGCGTGCTAGTCCGGGGCAAGCCGGACGCGTGACAATAGCCCGCCGTTTCAACGGCCGAAAAGAAATTTGCGAGAAAAAACAAGATTTTGAAGCACGTCGTAGTGCGTAGAAACCAAAAGTAGACTAATGGCAAACACTTCTAATTCGCCCTCGGCTTTTAAAGAACAACTACTAAACCTGGCCCGCGCAGCCCAGCAGAATGCCTATGCCCGTTACTCCAACTTTAAGGTTGGCGCTGCCATTCTGCTCGAAAACGGCGAAATCTTTTCGGGGTGCAACGTGGAGAACGCCTCTTATGGCCTGACCAATTGCGCTGAGCGCTCTGCCATCTTTGCCGCCGTTTCGAAATTAGGAGGAGCCAACGTGAAGATTCGAGCGGTAGCCGTGGTCAATGATCACGATGCCCCCTGTTCTCCCTGTGGCGCCTGCCGCCAGGTAATCGCCGAATTCGGCCCCAATGCAATCGTTTGGTATCAGGGACAAAACGGCATTCAAGAAGGCACCATTCGTCAATTGCTGCCTGAAAGCTTTAGTTTGTAACCACTAAGTCCGTTGTTTTGGTAGGTGGCCATGTTTTAAGTTGTGTTTTCTTTTTCAATGCATTAGCATCTTTATAGATGCTTAAAGTATGCGAGATGTATATGCTCAATCTGTCCGAAGATATCCATCCTCTTACTGACTTCAAACGCAATACCGCCAACATGGTAAAGCGGATGAAGAAGACCAAGCGGCCGTTGGTCCTCACCGTCAACGGCAAGGCCGAACTGGTAGTTCAGGACGCTGGTTCATACCAGCTTTTGTTGGAGCGTCTTGATCGACTGGAAGCGGTGCAAGCCATACGCGAGGGACTAAAAGACATGGAAGAAGGTCGCGTCCACGACGCCCGTACTGCTCTCGAAACTCTCGGAACCAAACTTGGCTTATAGAGTCAATATTACCGATCTTGCACTCTCGGACGCCCAGGACTACGCACTTTTTATTCGAAAAGAGAAGAAAGAACCGGAAGCGGCTCGGCGATGGTTTCGCGGTCTCCTGTCTGCAATCTATTCTCTCGAGAACATGCCTGCTCGTTGCGCGTTGATTCCGGAAGGTCAAGATTTTCCTTATGAGTTCCGCCAACTGATTTTCCACTCACATCGAATCATTTTCCATATTGTCGAGACGCGCAAAACGGTTACGGTGCTACGCGTCTACCACGGGTCGCGTGAATGGATTCGTCTTGAAGAGCTTGGACTTCCCGACTATTGAGGGCAGTCGATCATCTGCATGAAGTGAGCGTACTAATTACTGATTACTGAATTGTCTATCTATAATCATCTCTCATGCGCATCGTTGACCTTATCCGCAAGAAACGTGATGGCCACGAACTGGCTACCTCCGAAATCGACTTCATCGTGAAGGGTTACACGGCAGGGGATTTTCCCGATTATCAGATGTCAGCC
Source organism: Candidatus Angelobacter sp. (assembly GCA_035940535.1). GTDB lineage: Bacteria > Acidobacteriota > Terriglobia > Terriglobales > Acidobacteriaceae > Angelobacter. The sequence goes on along the minus strand of DASZEU010000285.1, from coordinate 12,167 downwards.
TGGCTCATGGCTGTGCTGTTAAGGGGAATGACTCGCGCTGAAATCGCTGCCCTTACAGGCGCAATGTTGAATTCCGGCGAGGTGCTGGAGTGGAGCTTTCTGCCGGGTGCGAAGGTGGACAAGCATTCCACCGGCGGTGTTGGCGACAAAACCTCGCTGATCATTGCGCCCATCGTCGCTGCGGGTGGCGTGGCCGTCCCGATGATTAGCGGACGAGGGCTGGGGCACACCGGAGGCACCCTGGACAAGCTGGAAGCCATTCCTGGCTTCAACGTCAATTTGTCTGCCGGGGAGATGCGCAATGTCCTGGCGGCCTGTGGTTGTTGCCTGATTGGGCAGACCAGCAGCATTGTTCCAGCCGACAAAAAGATGTATGCCTTGCGGGATGTCACCGGCACGGTCGAGAGTCCAGCATTGATATGCGCCTCCATCATGAGCAAGAAGCTCGCTGAAGGCATCGATGCCTTGGTGCTTGACGTCAAGACCGGCTCCGGCGCCTTCATGAAGAGTGAAGCCGACGCGGTTCATCTCGCCCAACTGATGGTGGAGACAGGCGAGCGCATGGGGAAAAAAGTGGTCGCCTTAATCACGGATATGGACCAGCCTCTCGGACGTTATGTGGGAAATGCCCTTGAAGTAGTGGAGTCAGTTGAAGTCTTAAAGGGAGGCGGACCGGCTGATCTGGTCGATCTGTGCATCGAGCTTGCTGGATGGATGCTTCATCTGGGCGGCCGTGCGGCAAGCCTTGACAAAGGCAAAGAGGCTGCTTCTGCACTGATTGCGAATGGCGCCGCCTTTGAGAAATTTCGGGAAATCGTCCGCTTGCAGGGTGGGAATGACCAGTCGCTCAACGACCTCTCACTGTTGCCCCAAGCCAAGCACCAAGTCGATGTCCTGAGTTCCGGTACAGGAATCATTGACCAAATAGATTGCGAGAAAATAGGCGTGGCCAGCCTGGTCCTTGGGGGGGGTAGAGAGACAAAAGAAGACAACATCGATCCGGCGGTAGGCATCGTCCTGCATAAAAAAGTTGGAGAACGGGTTGCACTCAATGAGTCACTATGCACTCTGCACTACAACCGCAGCGAACGGCTCGATGAGGCCCGGTCCCTGATCCTTTCCAGCTACGCAATCAGCGCGGCTCTTGCGAACAAACAACATCCTCTGGTGCTTCGTGTCATTGGCGCCTAAACGCCGTAATGCTGTGTTTTCATTTCCTTTCTTTGGGCTTCAGGCTTCAGGCTTCACGCCTCACGAGGCACCTGAAGCCAAGGTATCTACCGGTGAATCGAACGCCGGCCCATTGCAAGGCTGCTGTACCGTGCAATCATTCTGACTTGAGATAGAAGCGGGTTCGGTTGTTCTTGATGGAAGAAGGGCTTTACGAGCCTGTAGAATCGTTGAAGCCCTTTGTGGTGTCTAATCAATAGAACTTTGTGTGTCTTTTTCGCTCATGAAAACTCGTATTTTCCTGCTGCTTATTTGTTTAATGCTGGCGGCTTCCATCTCTGTTGCAAATGTAATGCAAAAGAATGGAGCGGCCGCCAAGACCAGTGCTGAATCCGATGCTGCCACCCGGAAGCGCCAGGGCATTCTTCCGCCGTCATTCAACGGTTGGCAAAAAAGCGAGCACACGGCAAAAACCAGCATCGATCCGGCGGTGGCCTCGCCGACCGATGCTGCGGTGCTGAAGGAATACGGGTTTTCCGACGTAGAGCTGGCAACCTACAGCCGTGACGAGAGAAAAATGCAGATCAAAGCTGCCCGCTTTCAGGATACGAGCGGAGCTTATGGCGCTTTTACGTTTTATCTGGACCCGCAGATGCAGACCGCCAAAATTCCGGACCTGGCCGTTGCCAATAACTCGCGTATCTTGTTCTATCGCGGCAATATCCTGGTAGACGCGACCCTGGACCGAATAACAGCCATGTCTGCCGCCGACTTGCGTGCTCTTTCCGACGCCTTGCCGCAACTGCATGGAGAAAACTCTACTCCGCCGAGTCTTCCCAGGAACCTTCCTCCACAGTCTTTTCTGCCGCATACTTCGCGCTATGTGATCGGTCCCGTGGCCCTGGAGCGGCTGGGCCTGCCCATTCCCGCAGCCCTGGTGGACTTCAGCAAGGGAGCAGAGGTAGAGTTTGCCAAATACCGCAGCTCCATTGGCGACGGCCAATTGACGCTCATTAGCTATCCCACGCCTCAAATTGCTGCGGAGCGCATGAAGGCCATACAATCGGCATCCCTTCCCGGGGGACCCTTTTATTTCAAGCGTAGTGCGCCGTTTGTAGTGATTGTGAACGGTGATATTCCTGCGAATGAGGCGCAGTCGCTGCTGGCCTCTGTGAATTATGACGCGGATGTAACGATCAATGAACCCACCAAGCCAACCGCCAAAGACAACGTGGGCAATTTTATCATCGCAATCATCGTGTTGATCACGATGATGATCATGGTTGCATTGATTCTTGGTTTTGCTTTTGGCGGCATAAGAATATGGGTTAAAAAACACTATCCCAACAGCATCTTCGACCGCCCGGAAGATATCGACATCATCCAACTCAACCTGAAGTAAGAAGCACGGCGACCGGGAAAAATAGAAATCACGGGAAATATCGCGCAAGACCGGTCATATCCGGCATGGCTTTCGGCATGGGATTCCAGTGCCAAAATTTGTCGTTGCCAAAGCTCCGCAGCATTCCCCAGCCTCTGGTAATTTCGGTTGAAAGACTTAGGTCAGTCTCCTAACTAACTGAAAAACAATCCTTTAAAGGATGTATAGAGGCGGAAATGGCACTTTTTGTCATTTTGTTCGGAATGTTGATGAATTGCATAAGTGATTGAAAACAAAGACATTTATTGTGGAGAAATTCCTTGACACTGCCTTTGTGCGACCCATAAGATTTCGCCAGAAAGTTCTGATGGATTAATTCGAACCTCCGTTGGAACTATTCTCCCTTGAAAAGAAAAGACCGCCCAGTTGCCGGGCGGTCTTTTCGTTTGAGTCAAAATCAAAGAAATAAATTCTTTATTTTCATTCACGTTCCACTAAGTTTCTCTCCTGCAAAGATTTTCCAGGGTTGCTTTTCTGAATAGTGCCCCCACTTCCATTGTTCGATTTTATTTTTGGATCTCCCAACCGACATGAATTATCGACCACTGGATTGGCTAGCGCTTGCTTCTCTTGCGCCAACATTACGCCTCCATGCAGTGATGAAGTAACAGACGACGCCCGCTGCCATTAGAAGCAATCCCAGATTCAACGAGCTGATGGGGCCGAGTTGTTCATTGCGGTTCTTGATGAAAGCCATGACCAGCAGCACGGTGGGGCCCACGCCCAGCAAGGCCGCGACCGGCAGCCCGCCAGGAACCTTGAAGGGGCGCACCAGTTGCGGCTCACGCATGCGAAGCACCACCAGCGCGATGAACTCCAGTACCAGGCTGGCGCCGTAAAGGAGGATGTCGAGCATGAGCAGTCGATCAAAATTGGCCTTCAGGGCAATCAACATGGTTGACCATAACAAACCACAAGCCACAATCGACACCCAAGGCGCACCGCTGGGCAGCTTGCGTTCAAAGATCTTGGGTGCATCTCCAGCTTCTGCCATCGCCAGCGGCAACCGCGAGTAAGACAGGGTAAGCGAATTCACAATACCAAAGGTACTGATCATGGAACCGATCAGCAAAGCAATGCCCAGCCACGGGCCAACCACCATACTCGCGATTTTCGACCAGCTTCCGGTAGACCAAGCAGTGGGCGCAAGGTGCGTGTACCACACTGCGGCAATAGGAATCATGTACGAGATGACGATGACGGCCAGGGTAATCATCATCACTCGTGGATAAGTCTTTTGTGGGTTTTCGACCTCTCCGGCAACCGTGGAAGCATTGTCCCAGCCCATGTAGTTCCACATGGCCACAATGATCGCGCTTAGAAAGCCACCCTTGGCGGGGGAGACAGTTGCCGTTTGTGCTGCGAATACAGAATGCCGAAACAAAGCTGCGATGGTGATGGCAACAAACGGGCAGAGCAGCAGAACGCCTAGCAGAACCGACCCGTCGCCCACCGCTTTAGCGCCGAATAGGTTCCAAAGCATGCAAGCAACGAGCATCCCGGTGGCAATCATTACGCCGTTATAGCCTTGCGTGGCGGGCGACCATAGTTGTCCCAGGGAAAGAACAAAAAGTGTCGGATAAGCAGCGAGATCGAAGGCGCTGGCCATCAACGAGAGCCACGATTCCTGAAACCCCCAAAAGCGTCCCAGGGCCCGCTGGACCCAGACGTAAAAACCACCATCGCAAGGAATGGCAGCCGATAACTCCCCCACCATCAACGCAGTCGGCAAGCTCCAGATCACCGGCACGAACAGCACGATCAGCAAACCGAGTTTGTAACCGGAGGTCTGGATCAATTCTTCCAGGCCATAAGGTCCGCCAGCCACCATAAAGTAAGTGGCCGCAACCAGAGGGACAAGCTTCAGCTTACGGCTGGGCGCTGAAATAAGTTTTTGCATTGCCGGTTAGTCCGAATCTTAGCATCGTTTCCCGGAAAGAGAATCAGGTAAAGCGTGTTATCTTAGCTGCCGATAATTCCAATGGGAGATCTATGTCCGGCTTTCGCCGACATTCCAAGAAACCATTGAACCATGGGCTGCCGCCGGAGCTTGTTCGTGAAGCGGCGCTGGACCAGGACAGGCGATTAGCACGCGGAGCTTATTTCCTGCCCATTATTCTTATCGCCATCTGGGGAACAACGCCGTATTTGCGCGATCATCCTCGCTTTTTTTGGTGTGCGACCGCAGTCATACTTCTGGCTACGGGCATGAGAACCATCCTAGCCCTCATGCGCGAACGCATCTATGGCGCTCGTCCGGAACTTCTGGCCTGGGCTGGGATTTTGACCGTTGCCATCAGTGCGGGCGCCTCCGGCCTGGTGTTCGCAAATGCGCTCGCTTCTTACGGCTTCGAAAACTGGATGTTCACGCTAATGCTGATCTGGAGCGTGGGACGCGCTTCCGGCTCCACCATCTCCTTTGCGCCAAACTTCAAGCTTTTGCAGCTCAACATCTTCCTGTTGCTGGGCCCCGTACTTATTGGGAGTCTCTTGCTTGGTACGAAACAGGGAAACGCATTTGCTTTTCTTGATTTTACTCTGCTGATTTTCCTGCTTCTTCAAGGTTATCCTCTGTATAAGTCTTATTGGAAGCAATTGCGCGACCGCGCATTGGAGAGCGCTCGCGCCCGAGAACTGGAAGCCGCCAAGACAGCAGCAGAGTCCGCTAGCTTGTCCAAGAGCCAGTTTCTAGCCAACATGAGCCATGAGATTCGTACCCCTATGCACGGGATTCTGGGAATGGCACAACTAGCGATTGGTTCAGAAGCGCCGCAAGAAGCACGTGAGTATGTGAAAACATTGCATACTGCGGCTGAAAGTTTGCTGCACGTGCTGAATGACATCCTGGACTTCTCCAAGATCGAGGCCGGCAAGTTGACGCTGGAAAGCGTGCCTTTTTCGATTCGAAATTCGGTCGATGAAGTGCGCAAGATCGTTTTGCCCCAGGCCCATGCCAAAGGATTGGACCTGCAATGCCGTGTTGCCGACGAGGTTCCAGGTCTCGTGATGGGCGACCCGACACGGCTTCATCAGGTACTGGTCAACTTGATCGGCAATGCTATTAAATTCACTGAGTTTGGATCGGTGAGTTTGGAGGTTACGCAAAAGCCGTCAGCCTCTGCCAATTCAGAGGCAGTTCTGCTCTTTCGTGTCTCTGATACCGGAATCGGCATACCTGAGGAGCAGCAAAAGATCATTTTCGACGCGTTTGCTCAAGCGGATGGCAGTGTTACCAGGCGATTCGGCGGCACCGGCCTGGGCTTGGCAATCTGTTCCCAGCTTGTGCAACTGATGGGCGGACGGCTCACCGTAGAAAGTGTCCTGAACGCCGGCAGCGTGTTCGAGTTTACATGCAGGCTGGTTATAGCCACTAAGCAGGAATTGGCGGTTGGGCCAATCGGCGCCATGGCGCAAGAGTCCCCTATGCGAATACTGCTTGCCGAAGATAATCTTGTAAACCAGATGGTAGCGATGAAACTGCTAGCCAATCACGGCCATAAGGTCACGGTAGCGACCACCGGCATGGAGGCTGTGCAAGCCTGGGACCGGGAAGAGTTTGACCTGATCCTGATGGATGAACAGATGCCGGCGATGGATGGTGTTGAGGCCGTGCGGCAGATCCGCGCGCTCGAGGCTGCAACTGGAGCAAAAAGGACGGCCATTGTCGCGCTGACCGCCAGCGCCATGAAAGGTGACCGCGAACGTTTTCTGGCAGCAGGCATGGATGGATATCTGGCAAAACCTTTCAGTGCTGAACAATTGTATTCGGCCCTTCGCGTCTCAGAATCTGAAATTTATAATTTGTAATTTCAAACCCAACCACCACTTTATGATTGGCAGCGGATAACGATACAGCGTATTGATTTTCAAATTACAAATTGTAAATTTCAAATCTCTCCATTGGTTACCTCTGTAATGTTGTGGCCTCCCCCGCTCCTATTTAGTCTTGAGCTGTAATAACCGACGCGTAAGACTTAGCTGAGCACATTTGTAATGATGTGCTCTTTTTATTTGTGCTGCGTTTGCCTTACTCATTCCCCACCTCATTACCTCTGTAACGTTTGCCCTACGTGGCATTTCCGCTAACGTTTCCTCATCGTAAACGGGCCCAGGAATTGCGCATGAAGTCTAAAACAATCGGATGAGTTAAAGAGCTTCGTCGAAGGCCAGCTACGGTGTCATCATTCAGGAGGATGTAGAACAAGTTTTCCTCGACGCAACGCAAGAGCAATCCTTTGAGCACATCTCTAACAGGGTGTGCTTTTTTTGCCGCGGTGAAGATCACTTGGGCTAAAACAATTCGGGCTGGCGGCCATAGCGGATTCCGAAGTGTTCGTAAGCCAGTCGAGTGGCGACACGTCCCCGGGGCGTACGGTCGAGAAATCCAATCTGGATGAGAAACGGCTCGTAAATTTCTTCCAGGGCGTCCGACTCTTCCGCCAAAGATGCAGCCAGGGTGTTCAGGCCCACCGGGCCACCGCCGTATTTTTGAATGATGGTCAGCATCAGGCGACGGTCAATTTCATCGAACCCGTGCTTATCGACTTCAAGCATGTCCAGCGCTGCTTGTGCTGTGCTCTTGTCAATTCGGCCATGGCTGCGTACCTGGGCAAAATCACGCACCCGGCGCAAAAGGCGGTTGGCAATGCGAGGTGTACCCCGGGCCCGATGGGAGAGCTCTGCCGCACCTTCTTCGTCAATCTGGACACCCAGGATCTCGGCGGAGCGCTCGATGATGAATTTCAACTCTTCATCTGTATAAAACTCCAGCCGCAGCAAGATGCCGAAGCGCGAGCGCAGGGGGGCAGAGAGCAAACCAGCCCGCGTGGTCGCGGCCACAAAGGTGAATGGGCTTACGTCGATCGTGTGCGTGCGCGCCGAAGGCCCTTGGCCGATGATGATATCGAGCTTGTAGTCCTCCAGCGCGGAGTAAAGGATCTCCTCCAGCGCCGGTTGCAACCGATGCACCTCATCCAGAAACAATACCTGCTTGTCAGTAAGGTTGGTGAGTATCGCGGTCAGGTCGCCCTTGATTTGAATTGCGGGTCCGGCGGTCTGCTGGTAGGCCACGCCCATTTCGTTGGCAATAATGGTGGCTAGCGTGGTCTTGCCCAATCCAGGCGGGCCATAGAGCAGAACGTGGTCCAGGGCCTCGCCCCGGGACCGGGCTGCCTCGATGGCCACCGCTAGATTGTCTTTCACCTTTTTCTGGCCGATAAACTCACGCAAGAATGCAGGACGAAGTTTCAGCTCAAAGGAAGCGTCATCCTCTCCCTGAACGGCAGAGACCATCCGCTCCCGCTCAAGTGCCTTTTGGCTCTCCGGTTTTTGACTCGACGACACAGGGCGATACTAAAGCGAAATTCGCAAAAACGCCAGAAGCAGATTGTCGGACAGAGTTGGGTTCCACGATGATGAAGCCCCAGCGTGCTTTGTCGGAGAATTAAGCCGTTTTCCTGGAGCGCTCAACCAACTCCACTTTCCCAGCCAAATGTTTCAAGGAGAAGTGCTTCGAACAGGACGTGCACAGCCAGAAATGCTCGATACCGTTCTTGGATGTTGGGAATCCAAAGAACCTGCCTCCATCAAGACGCATCAGCAGTTTGGAGCAGTTCGGATTGGCACACTTAGAAATCATGGAATTGAATAATGTAGGGCTGGTGGTGCACATTCGGGTGCATATTCTTTGACGTGATGGAGGCGGAAAGAGTCGCCCGAAAATCGTGAGCTGTCTCTGCTTTCCACCTCGGGCCAGCAGCTTGCCTGGCCATGGATATCTGGTATCTACTTGGTTCTGCTGCTCAGCGCACGCCAGTTCATCGAAAGCCGGTGCAGGAGCAAGTCTGGCAGCAGGGACACTTCATCCATGCCTGAGATTGTTTTAGAAACACAGGGTTTACGGCGCACCTTTGCTAACCTCACCGCTGTGGACAACCTGGACCTCACGGTAGAGCGACAACAGTTCTATGGGTTTCTGGGCCCTAATGGTGCAGGCAAATCCACTACCATCAAAATGCTCACTGGACTGCTACGCCCTACGAGCGGCCAGATTCGTGTTTTTGACCTGGATTTGGAGAAAAACACTGTAGAGGTGAAACGCCGGATTGGGGTCGTGCCCGAAGGGCTGGCTCTGTTTGAACGGCTTACGGGATCGCAGTTATTGAGTTTTGTGGGCAGAATGTATGGCCTGGACCGGACAACTGCGACACAGCGCACGACTGAGCTGCTGGATTTCATGGGCTTGACAGATTCCGCCGATAAACTCGTGGCCGACTACTCCCATGGCATGAAGAAGAAGACGGCGCTAGCGGCGGCGGTCATCCATCGGCCTGAAATGCTGTTTCTCGATGAACCGTTTGAAGGAGTAGACGCCATTGCCGCGACTACGCTCAAGGGGTTGCTCCATCGCTTTATCGAGCGCGGCGGCACGATCTTCCTTACTTCTCATGTTCTGGAGTTGGTCGAGCGGCTGTGTACTCACATCGGCATCATCCAAAATGGACGGCTGGTTGCCAGCGGCTCACTCAATGAACTGCGGGCCGGAGTAACCATTGCCGGAGGCGATCAATCTCCTCTTACCCTGGAGGAAATTTTCCTCCAAGTCGTAGGGGGCGCTAAACAAGACGCGGGGGCACTCTCCTGGCTGTGACCGGCACAAATCATCTGTTGCTGCTAATGCAGCTTCGCTGGCGGCTCTTCCTAAATTCTCTGCGGAAGAAGAACCGGCAGGCTGAACTGGGGGTCAACGTAGTTGGCAGCATCTTCCTGATCATCTTTTGGGCAGCTACCAGCATTGTCTTTGGGGCGATAACCTTCAACATGCTCCAGCGGGGAGCGACATGGATCGTTGACATTCTGCTGTGGATCATATTTGTAACCTGGCAACTGGAGGCCATCATTTCTTCCGCGGCGGTGAATTTTCAAGAGATTGCCCGGTATCCTATCTCTTTCCGGCTCTATCTTTTTCTAAACTTCTGCTATGGCATCTTTGATCCCAGCGCCTTTCTCAGGATGTTATGGATGTTGGCGATATGGGTAGGCATAGCAGCGGCCGCTCCTGAGTGGCGGATCGTGGCGGGTGGCATGTTTGTTTTGTTTGCGCTGTTCAACGTGCTGAGCTATCGGGTGCTTGCCGGCCTGTTTCAGCGGTTCCAAACCAGCCGCAAAGGCAGAGAGATCATCGCCATTATGACTCTGGTGATGGGCGTCTTTTTCCAGTTATCGATTCGCACCTGGTCCGGGCTAAGCCGGCTGCGGCCTTCTTCAGCATTCGCAAATTTCGTTGCCCCTGTGGATCGTATATCCCCACCCGGTCTTGTATCCCATGCTCTACCCGCTGCCGGTATTCAATTGCCGTGGGCTGCGGCCTTGCTCATGCTTTACAGCCTGATTGCCTTTATCTGGCTGTGGCGCCAATCACGAAGGACCTATCAGGGAGAAATCTATTCCGAATCTGCTGCGGTCCGCCGGCGGCGCAAAGTCCAGGAAGGACGAGCCTTCGTTGGTGGAGACGAGATACTTGACTCCATCGTGGAGAAGGAGTTTCGCTACATCAAGCAGAATTTGCGAGTGGTGTTCCAGATGCTCTATGTGCCGGTCGTCGCCATGATCCCCATCGTAAATCAGGGGATCAGCGGACGAGGCGATTCGGATTCCCGTTACCTGGATTTTCTTCATGGCATGTTTGCCGCTTTTTTGGTGTACGGAGCCACCAGCCTGGCATACAACATCTTTGGAATGGATCATACAGGTTTCAACCGCTGGCTGGTCTCTCCAGCCCCTCTGCGCAAAGTCATGACCGCTAAAAATCTCACCCACGGGGGAATTGTTGCCGCCATTTATCTGGTAGTGAGCGTGGGCATGGTGGCCTTTTCCCTGATTACCTGGCTCTCCTTTGCCACCACAACGATAGCTTTTTCGGCATTTTTGCTGATGATTCTGGGCGCCGGGAATATGGTCTCGGTTTACTGGCCCAAGCGTATCGACCCTACCCAGCCCCGGTCGCAGGTAATCTCCAAGGCCGCGGCCTATGCATCTCTGCTCACCTTCGTGCCCATCGCTCTCTTTGGCGGCATCGGTGTAGTTGTCGTCGCGGTATGGAAGCTCGAATGGTTCCCTCTAGCCCTGAGCGCGGCCACGTTGCTGCTGGCGCTTCAGTTGTATTCGTACTGGTCGCGGCGGGCAGTGAACTATCTTCAAGACCACCTGGAAGAGGTGGCGAGCGAGTTGTGCTCGTGATTCGAATCAGATCGACAGTTCGCCAAAATGGAGATAAGTCCAGATATGAACGGGAACAACTCGGGTATTTTTTGCTGTCGGAAGCAAAACGCGGACCCAGGCATCAAAGAAGATGCCCTGATCTAAAATCCTGTCAAGTACTTCAAACAACCCCGCATCTTGCGGTTTCAACTTCACTGAGTTCCACCTCAAACTCTGCGCTGCAACTATTTTCTCCTATGCCGCCATCCTGGTCAATTGTTTGGAAATTTTTTAAACCGATTTAATTGAGGAGTTCTCCTGGCTAGCGGTAAAAGCCGAGCCGCGTCCGCACGATCAGCTTGCCTTCCCTCTGTTCGGTTTCAGGAGTAACTTTTAGTTTCAGTTGATAAAACTGCCCGTCTGGGTTTGAATTTGAAGAATGATAGCCCAAAGTATACCGATTGCGAATCTGGTCAATCATCTCTGAGAGCCTTTGGGCGGTCTGCTTAGGGCCAATCGGCTCAAAGACCATTCCGCCGGTCTCCTGCGAGTACTTGTAGACATCGCCGGGTGGGTATTGCTTGCGCTCCAGCATCATGATCGGATTATGCATGTTGGCCATGAACTCGCTCTCAGAAATGTCGCTTCGTTCCAGCATCGTACATACGGTTACGCCGCTCTTGAAGATCTCCCTGAGAGCATCCTTTTCCGTGTGAAGGCTTTTCGCCGGCAGGCTCTTGGCGTAATGGCTTCTTATTTCTTCTGAAGGAATGTTCGGGATATTGTCGGTAAACCAAACGATGACCCGCCGGCTGGTGGGATTCGTGGCGCGCTCCAACTGCAAGGCCGCCTGAAACATTCCCTGGTTGAAAAATGCGGCCTCCCTGCTCTCCATGCGGCTGGCTTTTTGGATTGCGCTCACAATCAATTGGCGGTCGGTCGTGAAATCCTGGAGCATCTCGGCCTTCGCCGCATACACCATGACCGCAACCTCATCCTCGGCCTTCAAGTGCTGCAAGGCCCGTAACGCGCCTTCTGCCAAGGGTTGGAGAACGGGACGAACGCTGTCGGTCAGATCAAACAAAAAGACCAATGAGAGCGGCAGTTCATCCTGGCTGAAGGACGTAATCTGTTGCCGGACGCCATTTTCATAAAGCTGGAAATCTTCTCGCCGCATTGCCCCGACGGGACGCCCTGTCTTCTTGTTGAGCACCTGTGCGTCTAACACCACCATGTCGACGCGCACACGAAAAACCTGCTCAGGTTGCGCCGAAGATTCAGTCTGCGAAAAAGCCTGTAGCTGTCCGCCAAACCAAGCCATCAAGAGCAATGCGACGGTTTTAGACCACTGGTGCAT
>DASZEU010000284.1:0-3486 GCA_035940535.1 Candidatus Angelobacter sp. | reverse complement strand
TGTCTGATTCAGCGATGACGGTTCCGTTCCAGGTTGCGCGTGCCATATTCAAAGATTAGGCCAGGCTGGGGAAAGTTGCAAAGGCTAAGAAGGTTTCGCCGCTGATTGGTGCGGAGTAACGCTGATTTACCGAATTTATGGTAGTCGGCTCATCTTGGACTCCTGCTAGTTCTTTGACCTCTTAGAAAATGCATCTTTCGCCGAGACGTGTAACAGGGCATGACTTTAGTCGTGCCGAAAATCCGTAATAAATGCAGGGCTTTAGCCCCTGCGGCTGCTGTGTGAAGATTGTTTTGAACACCCATGAAAAATGACTTTTTAGCGGCCAAAGCACGAGTCGCGGGACACTGAGGAATATGGCGGGAAGTGGTCTAAAAATCTCGATATAATTTCCATATCAAATGACAGACATGAAGCACAATGCGAAATCTGCATTAGAAGAACGGTTACTCTCTAATTGGAAGGAAGTTGGAAAAGCCGGGTATTGGGCGTATAGGTTTTATGCGCTATTTAGGCCTCACTGTTCTCACTACATTGGGGGCGTTAAGGCTGTATGCAATGTCATCATGAAAGGTCAGAGTGCAGCCTTCAAGTTTCTGGTTAAGCATGGCCGGGATGATCTTTTGCTTGAACAAATCGTCCTTGACGATAAGTGGCGGCATTTGTTTCCTCTAGAAGTTCAAGTGAAGGCGCGTGAAAATCTAAGTCGCAAATAATTCTACAGATAGCGGCACATTTATACTCAATACAGGAAGCAAACATGGCGATTGCAGGGGTCTTTAAGTCTGGCAACAGTCAGGTGGTCTAGATGCCGAAACGGCGTGGAAAAAAGGAAGACAAGGTTTTCCGGCGAGGTGATGAGGTTGTCTTGAAACAAGAGTCGTCCCCGATGCTGCGCGCCTTTGAGTTGCTGGGCGAACTTCCCGATGATATGTTTCCAGCGCGGCGAAAAGACGATCTACCACAGCATCGGAAAGGGATCAAGTGAGCTTTATTTAGTACTTTGCTTTGGGGAAAAGCGCAGGGGCTAAAAAGCCCGATATTTATAACGGCTTTTCGGCACGATTAAAAGTCATGCCCTTACACAAGTTTTCACGACGCAAACATTTTTGTAGCGAACGAAAGGCGCAGGGGCTAAAGCCCAATATTTATGAGCGTTTTTCGGCACGACTAAAGTCATGCCCTGTTACAAGTCTCCACGAAGGAAACATTTGTTAGCGTCAGAAGAACTTGTGGTACCGAAGAAATTAGAGATGTCTCCTTTGGAACTCACCTCTTAAATAAATATGTCTATCGAAGTCCTCAAAAGACTTTTTGAGCAGCGTTTCCACGTGCCGGTCGTGCGCGTGCTGCCTTTGCAGGGACAGCTTGGCGGGTCGGGGCGCAAGATCATTCGGCTGACCAGCGAAAAGCTTAGCGCCATTGGGATTTTGTATGATGTGCGCGAAGAAAATGTTGCCTTCCTCGAATTCTCCAGGCATTTTCGCCGGCATGGTTTACCGGTGCCGGAAATTTATGCTGAGGATTTGAATCAAGGCGCTTATCTTGAAGAAGACCTGGGGGACACCTCGCTTTTTGAATTCCTCTCGGCAAATCGTACAGGGGAGAATATTGCTCCCGCCGTCGTGGACGCCTATCGTAAAGTTGTGGCCGTGCTGCCGCGTTTCCAGATTGAGGCGGGGCGTGATCTCAATTACAAGAAGTGCTATCCGCGGGGCAGCTTCGATCGCCAGTCCATCTCTTGGGACCTGAATTATTTCAAGTATTATTTTCTCCGGCTGGCTGGAATTTCCTTCAATGAGCAGGCTCTGGAAGACGATTTCAGCCGGTTGACCAGGCTCCTGTTGAGCGCTCCACGCGGTTATTTTCTTTACCGTGATTTCCAGTCGCGCAACATTATGCTGCGCAACGGCGAACCCTTTTTTCTGGATTATCAAGGGGGGCGCAAAGGGGCGCTGCAATATGATATCGCCTCGCTCTTGTACGATGCCAAAGCCGACCTGCCGCCGGAGTTGCGCCAGCAATTACTCGATCACTACATCGGCAGGCTTGCCGATTTCATCGACGTACAGCCAGAAGCGTTCATGCACCACTACTATGCTTACGTTTACGCTCGCATCATGCAGGCGCTAGGCGCGTATGGCTTTCGCGGTTTCTATGAGCGCAGAGCCCATTTTCTGCAAAGTGTACCGTACGCGTTGAAAAATCTTCGCTGGCTGCTTCATCATGTTGAGCTGCCTATTGCACTTCCGGCGCTGATGGATGCCTTCAAAGCCATGCTAGGCTCAGAGAAATTGCAGGGTCTGGCCTCTGAAGCCGAGAACCTGGTAGTGCGGATTTTCAGTTTTTCATTTCATCACGGTCTGCCCAAAGACGAAACCGGTCATGGCGGGGGATTCGTATTTGATGGCCGCAGCCTTCCTAATCCCGGACGCGAAGAGCGCTTCAAATCACTTACCGGCAGAGATGCGGCGGTCATCGAATATCTGAATCAGCGAGAGAGTGTACATCAGTTTTTGGCGGGCGTGATGTCGCTGGTGGATTCGAGCGTCAGCGCTTATCAACGCCGTGGTTTCAAGAACCTGATGGTATCGTTCGGCTGTACCGGAGGCCAGCACCGATCGGTCTATCTGGCAGAGCAATTGGCCAAGCATTTGCGCAGCACCAGTAGTGCGGAGGTAGTGGTGCGGCATCTTCAGTTAGAAAAGCTGGAGTTAGAAAAGCTGGAATTCGAGACGCCGAAGCTGGAGACTCCAGGGCAATGAAGGCCATGATCTTGGCAGCCGGCCTGGGCACGCGCCTGCGTCCTCTTACTGAGAAACGCCCCAAAGCGCTGGTGGAGATCGCCGGTCGCACGCTCTTGGAAATCACACTCTCGCGCTTGCGCAACTTCGGGATAGGCGACGTGATCATCAATGTGCACCACTTTGCTGCTATGGTCATCGAGTACCTGAGGGCAAACCACAATTTTGGGATGAACATCGAGGTGTCCCATGAAGATCTGTTGCTCGACACTGGCGGTGGCCTGAAGAAAGCCGGACATTTTTTTTTGCACCATTCCTCTAGTCTGGACGACCCATTCCTTTTGCACAATGTCGATGTCATCAGCACCATTGATTTCCGGCGCATGGCGCAGTCCCATAGTGAAAACCAGGCGCTCGCGACATTGGCGGTGCAAGACCGCCCGACCTCCCGTTACCTGCTCTTCGACGAGCGTTTTCAACTTTGCGGCCGCCGCTCTGGGCGCGATGGGCAATCTGAATTGGTTCGGCCGTCGCAGCAACTGCAAGCATTGGCATTTTCCGGGATACAGATCATATCTCCTCGTCTGTTGCCGATGCTGTCGGAAGAAGGTGTTTTCTCCATTATTGCCTCGTATCTGCGCCTCGCGGCCCACGGAGAAAAAATTCTCGCCTTTCGTGCCGATGAGTCTTATTGGCGCGATCTAGGCAGCCCAGACAATGTGGAGCAAGCTGTTCGGGACCT
>DASZEU010000283.1:0-15398 GCA_035940535.1 Candidatus Angelobacter sp. | reverse complement strand
AGTCGCATCGCGGTCATACCTTCCGACAGCCGTCTTAAAGCCCTGACTGGCGATTTCAACTTTGACTTCACCTGGGGGCATGTTGGCGACAAACCATCGGCCCGACGCATCTGTGGTCGCCATTTTCTTGATTCCGGTAGTTGAACTGGTTACTGTCACCTTGGCGCCGGGGACCACTGCGCCCTGGGAATCCGTGACGACTCCTCCTAATTGTCCGGGAAGCAATGGACTAGGAGCGGGAGTCCCGGCAAAAGTTGATAGGTTAGTTCCAGAAAAAGTATTTGTGGGTGCGGACGCTACTCCAGGGGAATAGAGCGCCATTATGTCAAGCCCTCTGTTCTCCAGCGCATCAAGCCCTCCTTTAGTGTTCTGAAACGACGGTGGCAGCAGATTGGCTGCTAGGGCATCGCCGCCGAAGTCCCGCACCTTGTACTGTTCCGGAAGAAACACTTCCCACTGCATAAAGCTGATGGGGATATCCATCTTAGGCAGCGAAAGCTGGGAATCACCTTTCTTGGCAAAGGGAGCGCCGGAGTGCATGAAGACAAAAGAAATGGTGTAGGAATCAGTAGGACGGAAGCCGGGCCTCAATAAAGGTACGCGGCTACCGTCAGGCCCTTGCACCGGCTTGACCTTCTCTCCGGCAACATCGGCGGAGAGGATGGCGCCAGCAGGCAGGTCAACTTTCAAAAACGGCTGCGCCTGGTTCTTGATGGTCATGGTCACTTCTGTAAGGGACTTGCCTTCCGAAGTTACCAGCGTTGTCACCACCGCCCGTTCAGCCACGGCGGCCAGCACGCTGCTATCGGGGAAGCGCACCCACTCCAGAGCCAGCCGAGGTGTCTCTGTTGGTTGCTTGTGATATCGGAAGGCCGCCTGCAACGGGAAACGTGCCAGTGAATGCAAATAGGGATTGACCTCTTTCAGGTCCATCCGCTTGAGTCCGCCGCCTTCGGTCGCAGTCAGTTCCATAGTCCCTGCGCCCTCAACCAGCATTTCGCCGGTCTCTCGCTGCGTATTCTTGAAGCCGAGAAATGGAGCATCAGCCTTGGAAGTATTGATGGATTTTTCCATCGAGATCAGGAACTGATGGCTGCGTTGCGCCGGTGCGCTGACTTTCAAGATCAAGACTCCTGATTGCACCTCGCTGGACTCCAGCGAACCACCGGTGGCGCCTGTGAGTTCGTATCCTTGGGGAAGCTCGACTTCAAATTGGGTGGGATCTCCCTGCACTACAGATATGTCAGCCAGCGTTGCGATCTTAATGTCAGCCTCGCTCACCGAGACGAGAGTTTTCAGATCGGAGAGGAAACGGACCTCGCGAGGTACAGTTGGAGCAGCAATTTCTCGGGTCGTCCACCAAACGTTCGCCGGCTGGCCCGGGATCAACGTTGCCTCGATTGCCGTCTGCCCTTTTTCTGATGTTCTGGATGTAATGATTCCTGGGTTGATCCTGACGTTGGTATGATCGCCAGGGATTACAAGCGTGAGGCGCACACTTCCGGCGGACGGCACTGGAAGATTAAAGGAAGCACGTCCGGCTTCTTGAACCAGGTGTAGGCCCGCATCGAGGGTAACTGAGAACTCGGCCGGGCCGGGCAGGATAGCAACGTGCGTTCCACCTTGCTGCTCCAGCGGCAAGCCCCTTCCTTCCTGACGCGCATCAAAAATGGTAATCCCATTGGTAAGCGGGACTTTGGTCATGCCTTTGGTGAACACTTCGCCTTGCAGTTGGATATTTCCCGTCACCGATTCATTGCCGACCTGTAACTTCAGGTCCGCACGCTTGATGGAATAAGGAAGCGGAGGAGCATCAGGCTTCTTGATCGGCCTTGACGCTAATTCAACCAGCCGGTTGTATTCGCCCAGAGGCAGCGTGACATCTCCAGAAGAAGGCAGTGGCAGGGAGGCATCTCCCGAAGAAGGCCGGGGAGGAGCATTCTTATCTGCTCCGGTTGCACCGATTGCAATAAGTAACATCAAAACAAGTAACATCAAAACCAATAAATTCCTTTTCATCTGGAGCCTCCTTTTTTGTCACGCTGGTAGTCGAATTCGGCGCTGGGCGCCTGGTTTTCGCTCGTCAGTTCGGAAACCAGAAATACGGACGGACCAAATGCCGGAAAAGAGACTTTGATTGGAAGGATTCCGGCAACCTTGCCCGCTTGTGACTTGGTGCGAAATTTGTCTACTAGCGCTTGCGTAGTCTTGCGGTCTTTGTCGTCGTTGGTATTTTGTCCATCGATCGATTGATCTTCGTTCCTTCCACGCAACCCATTAACGGAGAATCCGCCCACAGAGGAGTCTGGATTGAACGCGACAGATGATGGACTCTCGTAGGGCTCGACTCGGAATGGTCCCGGTTCGGCGGTCACCTTGAACAGTGGTGGGTGATACACCAGCAGGCCGGTGCGAGAGATCGGGAGATCAACGGCAGGTAAGGTCAAATGGACTTTGCCCTTTTCTCCCCAAACGACATCCCGGCTCACATACAAGATATCGGCGATGAACAATGGGGACTCTTCTCCTGCGCGTGACTTCTCCAGTGGAAGCAGCAGGCTGCCATCTGTCGCTTGGCCCGGACGAATTGGTTTGCCCGCAAGCGAAGCCGTCCAGATGGTAGCGCCCGTTGGAAGAGTGATTTTGAGAAAGTTTCTCTGGTTGTTGCGGACGGCGTACCGGGCTTGCACCAGCGTTTTGCCATCACTGCTGATCAGGACGGAATAGCGCGCCTCTTCGACGATGGCCATCAATACTGCTTCTTGCGTATATCGGGCCACGTCTACGGTGAGCGACCTGGGGGCTGTGGCCTCGACCGCCCGCAAAGTGAAAGCAGCCAGCGACGGAGATTGCCGGCTGGATACCATTTCACCCAAGTCGGTGGCATCGGCGCTCTCCAGACCTTGTGGTTTGAAATCTTTGATCTCGCCTGCTCCCAGCACTTCAACGGCGACTCCGCCCATCTCGCGCTCGGTCTTGAGAAGGCGGAGCAAGGGAATGTCAATCTTCCCTTCGCGGGGCGTGCGTGTTTCGCCACTGATCACAAATCGGGCCGTCTTCTCGACCGGCTCCAGAAACTTCACCGCAAGCTGGCCGTTCTTTATCTCCCAATCGGCTACCATCGCACCAGACACCTGGTTGACAGTCACTTTGTCCGGAAGCTGAACACTCACCTCTCCGGCTGCGCCCTGAACCACTTCGACGTTAACCTCGGCGTAAACTGAAGTCGAATCCTCACCCAGGCCAAACAGTTGCGTGAGGGACCCGCGCATCCGCAAAGGCAGGGTAATCCGGTGGTCTTCTGTCTTCCTCTTCCAGGTAAACCTCAGCGGCTCAGTGCCACGGGCGTAGGCCAGCCACTTGCTTTGAGAATCTGATTCGGATTTCTCCGAAAGCAGCCCTCCGCTGATCCTGACATCCACTCCCAGACGTGGAAGAAGAATGGACGCGCGAGTAACACCGGATGCCGTGGATGGCAGTGAGATGCTTTCCTCCCCGGCAGAAGAATCAATGGGAAGCACAATGTCGAGCAGGAGCAACGCACGGCCTGGACGTGACAGAACCGCGGACAACTGGCCTCCCCCTTTGCCGGTCGTCGCCGGCACCAGCGAGACCAGCTTGCCATCGAGACGGGCCTCCCGAACCAATAAGCTGGCGGGAATGGGAACACGGACCCAACCATCCTTCAAAACGTCGATGGTAAGGCTCGCGCGGCCGGTGACGATATCTCTCTTGATCTGCAAATCGTAATCAACGCGAGTCAACGTCGCATCAACGGTTGGCAGTTCCGGCTCGACATCTGTCGGAAATGCTCTCGCATGAAGCGCTTGATATTCCGCCACCGGAATGACAACCCAGCCAGATGGGTTCGCCGGCTGCTGTGCCCACAACCTGCTGGCTGAAATCGAAAACAGGACTGCCAGGCCCATCAACAAAAGCTTCACCGTCCGGCTTTGCGGGGCAGGTGAACTGCTTGAAATTCTCATGGATATCCCCCTTTGTGTTTGAAACTATGATGGCATGGTGGTTTTGCGCGAGGCCCTGCGGGCGCAACGGTCGTTCGGGGGTAATAAGGCTTTGTTACTGCCGGCAAGGTTCTCAGTCGCATGGTCACCGCTTAAACGAGATGACACTTGACCACTGGTTCCACGGTGCTCTCTGCTCTATAGAACGCGTCCACAGATTTTCTTGCAGACTTTTTGCGACTTCTTTTTAAGTAGGTCTAAATACAATTTCCAATAGAAACTTCAAGTCATCTCACAAATGGATACAGAAACTCTAGACCCAGGCGCCTCTGGCTAGCAGCTAGAAGCCAGCGGCCCACAGCGGGTTTTCACACCAGTCATAGACGGTCTCGTTAAGTACAGTAGACGGATATCACCGGTTCTCCCACAATCGCTTGTCGATGGCTGAATTACAGAGAGCTGTGGGAGCACGAATCCGTGAGCTGCGGATGGCGCGCGGTTGGTCGCAGGAGGCCTTCGCCGATATCTGCGAAATCCATCGTTCCCACATGGGCGAAATCGAGCGTGGCGAAGTAGACGCAGCCATCAGCACGCTGGCAAAACTGGCCAAAGGCTTGGACATCACCGTCTCAGCCATGCTGAAAGGCGTCGTCTAGCTGACCGCGCCGCTTAGCCATACCAAAATTATCTTGGCTTCCCTACTTGATCACTCCGCGCTGTGACTGTTCGATAAACCGAACCAGCAGGGCCACATCTTCCCCATGATCTCCCTCAGCCTTGAGTTTTTCGAGCGCCTGCGTGGTGTTCAATTTTGAATTCAGCAGCAGCCGAAAGGCATGGTGGATCTTGCGGATGCGCTCCTTGCTGAACCCCCTCCGTTCCAGGCCGATGGCATTCAGGCCGTAGGCGCGGACATCCCTGGGTGTTACCGTTTTGGAAAAAGGCAGAACGTCTTGAGTGATCACGGTCCCGCCACCAACGTAAGAGTGCGCGCCGATCCGGCAAAATTGGTGTACCGGGCAAAGAGCGCCAACGGTGGCCCACTCCTCCACGGTAACGTGTCCAGCGAGGGTGGCGGCATTGGCCAACAGGGCGTGATCGGCAACCGAGCTGTCGTGGCCAACATGAGCGTAGGCCATGATGAGTATGTGGCTGCCGAGCCGCGTGACTCCTCCGCCTTTGGCGGTCCCTCGATTGATGGTTACGTATTCACGAATGGTATTGTGATCGCCGATTTCGATGCTGGTCTGCTCTCCACCAAAACTCAGATCCTGGGGCTCCATACCGATAGAACAGAAGGGAAAGAAGCGATTATGAGACCCAATTTTCGCCGGGCCTTGAAGGGCGACGTGCGAAATCAACTCGCAGCTTTCGCCCATCTCCACTCCCGCGCCCACCACGCAATAAGGGCCAACCGAACAGGAAGCCGGAATCTTTGCAGTTGGATCAATGACTGCGGTGGAGTGGATCATGTGGATTGGGTAAGTGAGTAAGTTGGTAATTGGGAAATTTGATTTCTTATACCTGTTCTGACTTTGGTTTTCTCCGCGTCTCCGTGCCTCCGTGGTGGATTTTGGTTTTGCTTAAGCATTGGAAGAATCTGGTGGCGCTGCAGCAGTGCGATTGCGGTCCACCACCGCGCAACTGATCACCGCTTCGGCTACTTTCTTATCACCCACAAAAACAGTGCCTTCCATACGTCCTGCAATGCGCCGCCAGGCGACGACGTTGACCTCGATGCGAAGCTGATCTCCAGGAATTACCGGACGGCGAAAGCGGGCGCGCTCAATGCCGGTAAAAACCACCAACTGGTTCTCGCTTCCCCCGATCTCGGTAAGCAGCAACACTGCTCCAGCCTGGGCCATCGCTTCCACTTGCAGGACACCCGGCATGATTGGCGTCCCAGGAAAATGGCCTGCGAAAAAAGGCTCATTGATCGTCACGTTCTTGAGAGCGACGATCCTCTTCCGGCGCTCCATCTCTACCACGCGATCAATCAAGAGAAAAGGATACCGGTGCGGCAGAATGGCCTGGATCTGAAGAATGTCCATGGCCCCAGTGCTCTGCCCCGCCACTGGCTGGGCATCAGATTCGTTGGCAGTCTCACTCATGGGGTAAACGGCGAATTATAGCATTAGCCTTTAGGCACTCAGCCCAGGAGCAGATACTCTGTGTCCACCGGTTAAGTGTTACGACTAACGTCACCTACAAACGCACCCAGCTAACATTTCTTAATACTCACAATCCAGACTCAAGGCATCCAACTCTGGTCAAAGACTACCTTTTGGAGATGATAACTTGAGAAAGCTAACTTTTATCGCCCTTTTAGGCTTGTTCTGCCTGACCGGCAGGGCTGTACATGCACAACAAGTTGATGCCGCTTTTGGTCTGAGCGGCGTACATTCAACTTCAGCCATTGATGCGTCTGGAAATTTCTTTCCCCAAGATGTAGGAGGTGGCGTGTTCCCCAGCTTCAGCGCCGACTTCCTGCTGTTCAAGCACTTCGGAATAGGCGGCGAGGTATCGTGGCGCGCGACTCGCAACACCTCCGACAACTTTGCCGAATTCCGGCCAATCTTTTACGACATTAATGCCGTATACGCCCCGCCGCTCGGAAAACATGCAGCCCTGGAATTCGTGGGCGGGCTGGGCGGCGAGAGCATTCGTTTCTACCAAAACTTTGTTACCTGCGGAGCGTTCTCCTGCTCCAATTTTGTGAGCAGCAACCACTTGTTGGGAGATGTGGGCGCAGGCATTAAGCTTTACCCGTTCGGCGGTTTCTTCATACGGCCTGAAGCGCGTGTCTATTTTATCCGCAACAATTTCGAGTTCAGCGACAACCATGCCGAGCGGTTCGGCGTTTCTATCGGCTACACCTTCGGTCACTAACCAACCTGTCGAATCAGACGACATTTGCAGGGTGCGCGAAAGCGCATCCTACTTATTACTCTATCGTGCGTTTATCAACGAGATCAGCGGCAACATTGGTTTTCCTTTGCGCCGGTTTTTCTTTGCATCCCAAGCATCCGCTGCGGTAAAACTTCAAATGTCACTATGGCCAACACAACATCAACCGACTTGCTCTCGCAAATGTTGCAATTTTCCATCCAGCAGCAGCGCGAGATGTTGCAGACATTGAAAGACCTGGTCGAAACAGAATCTCCCAGCGATAACAAAATAGCCGTAGACAGATTAGGCGGGTATCTGGCGCAGGAGTTTGAGCGTTTGGGCGGCCTCGCCACCGTCCATCGCGCCGAGGACTATGGCAACCACCTGCAAGTGGATTTTTCCGGAAGTGCTGGCCAGAAACCGGTGATGTTGCTGGGCCACTTTGATACTGTTTGGTCGCTGGGCACGCTGGCCAATATGCCGTTTCGGATTGCCGATGATCGCGTCTATGGACCAGGCGTTCTCGACATGAAAGCCGGAATCGTAATGTTGCTGTATGCCCTACGCGCCTTGCGTGAGCTGGAAGTTAAAGACCACCGGCCGGTCACGGTTCTTCTGGACACCGACGAAGAAGTTGGCAGTGAGAGTTCGCGTCCTGTCATAGAAAACATTGCAAAACGCTGCGAGGCGGTGCTGGTTCTGGAGCCCGCGCAAGGGCCGCAGGGATTCTTGAAGACCTCCCGCAAAGGTGTAGGCTCTTACAACATTCGCGTGCACGGCCAGGCCTCCCATTCAGGGGTCGATTTTGAAAAAGGGCACAGCGCCATTGTGGAGCTATCGCGGCAGATCCTGGAGGTAGCGAAGTTCACCGACCTCAGTCGTGGCATCACCGTGAATCCCGGAGTGATTCGGGGAGGCACCCGCAGCAACGTGGTAGCTGCCGAAGCCTCAGTCGATGTGGATATCCGCATTGCCCGCGCTGCCGACGCTGGAGAGCTAGAGCAGAAGTTTTCCGCATTGCGTTCCTTTGATCCCTACTGCCGCGTGGAGATCACCGGCGGACTCAACCGTCCACCCATGGAACGCACGCCCGGTACAGTGCGTCTGCTGGAAGCCGCCCAAGGCCTGGCTCAAGCCTTGGGAATGGTCTTGGGAGAATCCGCCACCGGAGGTGGTTCCGATGGTAACTTTACCTCAGCCCTGGGCATCCCCACGTTGGACGGATTAGGAGCGGTAGGCGAGGGCGCTCATGCCGCGCATGAGTCTATTTTTTGGGAGCATTTGCCACGCCGCACCGCGCTGTTAGCTGGTTTGATTGCAACTATTTAGCAGCACCGGGTTCATCACAAGAGAGGGTGAAAAAACCTGTCCTAGAGTTGAGTTTGCGTAGCCAAAAGGCTTGTCCTGAGGCGAGCTTGCGTAGCCCAAGGAAAGCCAATGCGTCTTTGACTCTCGCATTCACTTGGCCTACAATGACTCTTGTCAGTTACCCTTGGAAAGAACGGAACGCGATAGCAGTTCCGGTTTGGAGTATAAAATGTTCAATGGAAAACTTGGAATTCCGGAGCTACTTCTTCTCGCAGGTATTGCGCTGCTATTTTTTGGTCCGAGTAAATTGGGCGATCTGGGCAAGGGCCTCGGCGACGCCATCAATAATTTTCGGGGCGCGATGAAAGAGGGCTCCGCCGGCAGCCATGCTACTCCCGCCGACCCGAATGCGGAAAAGAAGTAGGTTCATTCGATCGCTGAATCGGACCTTGAGATTTTAAATCCGCATTTCCGCAGCAGTTCGGCGACCAGCGGTACAGGTAATCCGATCACGTTCGAGATTTCACCTTCCAGGCGGATCACCCACTGAGCGGCTCCGCCCTGAATAGCATAAGCGCCAGCTTTATCCAGAGGCTCCCCACTAGCCACGTATTCCTGAATCTCAGCCTTATCCAGTCTGCGGAAGTATACTGCGGTGGTGCAGGAGCAAGTCTCTGTGTACCCGCCGGGAGCGATCAGACTTACGGCGGTCTTGACCTGATGCCCACGGCCGGAGAGCATAGCCAACATGCGCTCTGCATCCTGGCTGTCGCGAGGCTTGGCCAGCACCTGGCCACCCACGATCACAATTGTGTCTGCTCCCAGCACGTAGTCGTTTGGAAACCGTGCGGCCACCTTCAAAGCTTTTTCCTTTGCCATCCGCAAAGCATAGTCGAGGGGGGCCTCTCCAGGATTGCGGTCTTCCACAATATCGGCAGGAAAAAGTTCGAACTCAATTCCTGCGTTGCGCAACAATTCTTGGCGGCGCGGCGACCCGGAGGCCAGGATTAGTCTGGGCGTGGCAAGCATCCTAAGGGTAGATGAATCCGTCTCAAGATACGTGAAAAGCCAGTTATTAAGCAAAACTTCATCGCCACCCACCCTTCGCAAAGAACACGAAGGGTGGGGCACCCGCGCGAAAGGTGCGTTACCCAACACCAAGAAGGACGAGTGCGGGTTTCGCGTTTGGGCGCCTCATGCAAGCCGTGTGAAATTGCAGTTAATCAACTCCCAGGGCACACGCGAATACGAAATGGAACGTCGCGATGGCGGCCACTTTGTGTTGCACGCTTATGCCAGAGCAGGCGACAGATATTTCTACATGGTCGATAACAATAAGCCGGTACCCGATCCAGTCTCGCGCCTGTTGCCTAAGGGTGTCCACGGACCTACCGAGATCGTCGATCCAGACAGTTTCGTCTGGAACGATTCAACCTGGCGCGGTTTACGGCTCACAGACTACATCCTGTACGAATTGCATATAGGAACATTCACGCCTCAGGGCACGTTTGACGGTGTGATCAGCAAGCTGTGTTATTTGAAAGAACTTGGCGTAACAGCGATCGAGCTTATGCCGGTCACAGCCTTCCCCGGCACGCGCAATTGGGGCTACGACGGTGTATCTCCTTACTCAGTACAAGCCAGCTATGGCGGCCCCCAGGGGCTCAAGCGGCTGGTTGACGCTGCCCACGCCCTGGGCTTGGCAGTAATTCTGGATGTCGTCTACAACCACCTGGGCAATGAAGGCAACTATCTGCCGCTCTTTGGCCCGTACTTCACTGATAAACACAAGACTCCCTGGGGAAAGGCGATCAATTATGACCAGCCGGGCTGCCAGGGTGTTCGCAGTTACGTTGTCGAAAACGCCCGCTATTGGATCCGCGAATATCATCTCGACGGACTGCGGCTCGACGCTGTTCAGACCATCCGGGATGATTCCTCTCAGCACATCCTGGCTGAAATTAAAAATTCAGTCGCCGCATTGGCCAATGAGCTGGGGCGTGAAATATGCGTGATCGCCGAAACCGATGAGAACGATGAAAGAATTGTATGTGCACGCAACCTGGGTGGTTACGGATTAGATGCTCTATGGAGCGACGATTTTCATCACGCCCTTCATGCTTTTTTTACTGGTGAGCGTAATGGCTATTATCAGGACTTTGGCCGCCCGGAGCAGATTGTGCGTGCCCTGAATGAAGGCTTTGTTTTTCAAGGCGAGCCATTTCAATTCTGGAAGGGCCGTCCGCGCGGAACCAGCGCTCGCAATATGCCTCTCCCTGCGCACGTAATTTGCACTCAAAATCATGATCAGGTCGGCAACCGCGCCAAAGGAGAAAGACTCACCGCCCTTGTTCCGAGTGACGCCCGCAGGGTGGCCGCCGCTTTGCTGTTGCTGGCTCCCCACACTCCACTGCTGTTCATGGGCCAGGAATACGACGAAACCAATCCATTCCAGTTCTTCACCGACTATGGCGATTCGAATTTGCAGAAAGCCGTCAGTGAGGGCCGCCGCAACGAATTCAAAGATTTTGATTTTCAAGACATTCCCGACCCGCAATCAATTGAAACCTTCGAGCGCTCCAAGCTGAATTGGGATCTCGCAGAAAACAAGAATCCTGTCCTCGATTGGTACAAGGCACTGATTGTGCTCCGCAAGCAATACATCCTGGACTCTGAACGGACTTGCAAAGCAGAAATCACGAATGGCATTCTCTCTATGCAAGTGCCCGCGACCCATCCCAAGATCAAGCTCTTGTGCAGGCTCGAAGGTGATGACGAACTTCCACTACCCGGTGTGGAGTGGAAGAAAGTGTTGAGTCACGCTGCCGTTAGTGTCTACGTGCTTGAATGACACCCAAACGCGAGATAGATTTGATTAAAGACCGTTTGAAACGCCTTAAGGAGATGTTGCAATGAACCGTGACCGGTTGAAAGTGGCACGGGGTAGCGGGAATGTTTTCCGCGACCTCGGGTATGAGAACGCAGATGTTGAACAGTTCAAGGCTATCTTGGCTGCCGAAATCATCAAAATGCTCGACCGGCAAGGCCTTACAGTGCGTAACGCATACGAGCGCACCGGTATAGCTGCGGCAGATTTTTCGCGCATCCGGAATGCTGACCTTGGACGGTTCATAGCGGATCGCCTCATGACAATCATCAACCGGCTCGGGTCACGCGTGGATGTGAAAGTAAAGGTACGAAGGGCGCAAGCCGTCGAGCATGCAGCTATGGCGTAGTATCTACCGCTGAATCTTCTCAGCGAAACGAACGCGAGCGGCAGCCGCCTTCTTCTTCTTTTTTCAGGCTTCTTCAGGGCAAGTGCGATGCCCGTTATGGAAACCGTACCGCAAGGAGCAAAGTGAACTGACCATATGTGTCAAAGCTTGGCTTTTGCCGATCCAGCCAGTACTTTCATATCACCGTGCTTGATTTCTTTTTCGGTTTCGAAGACAACCACTACAGCATTGCCCTTCTCAAGATATTTTGTAGCTTCACGAATCAGATCTTTATCATGAAGTTCCAGGGTTGGCGTTGTAGACCTATTCCTTCGAATAGACAATTTAGCTTCGAAAACAACTTTTCCAGTAGGTGATACTATCTCATAAGTTGCTGACAGCAGCTTCGTCTCTCTCTGCAACGAGAGGGGAAACTTGGTTGGCATTTCTTCGTCGACGAGTGTGGCAAAAACGTGCGTGTGTCCGAACTTTGGGGCGTTTGAGGTATTCGGACCAGTGGGACCAGCCTGCGGATTCAGACCGGCCGTGGGTATGTGCGGCGGGCACGGAGGGTGCGAACCCACACCAGTTGCTTGACCATCGCAGTTGTTCATCACCATAAATTGATTTTTAGAAAGGTGCTCATAACACATGACTGTGGCCCGGAAGGTAACCAACAATACGCCCATCAGTAGAAATGCGGTTTTGTTCATTAGGGCTACTCCTCGATTTTCATTTTCACTGCTGCTTGAGCAACACTACATCAGAAGCTTCTGTTCCTCGAATACACGCCAGCAACTTTCCATTCGTAGAAAGTGAAAATGCAAAGATGAGATTCTCACCGAAATGAGTCAATTGCCTGGGAACTCCGCCATCAATGGGCTGCTCCCAGATGTTGGACGTGTTGTTCTCTGTTTTCACGTAATAGAGGCTGCGATTGTCGCCGGACCACTGGACGGGCAGAGCCGAGTGTCCGGCCGGAATGTTTGGGATCAGGCGCAACAGCTTTCCCGTTTCTGCCGACAAAATGCCTATAGACCAACCTTCACGAGGATCGTTGGAGAACTCACAAGCGATCATCTGTCCATTCGGAGAAATGGCCGGTCTTTGGGCAGGCTGAAGGGTAAGCTTGGTCGCTCTTCCACCCTTGATCGAGATCTTCCAAAGCGCAGGAAAGCCACTTTGGTTCGATGTATACACCACCCATTGGCTGTCGGGTGTGATTGCGGCCTCTTCCTCCATGGCACTCTGATCTGTCAGTCGCTCAGGTTCCCTGCCATTGCGATGGGCGCGCCACAGGTGAACTTGTCCGTCACGATTGGAAGAGAACAGCAAATATTGCCGATCAGGCGACACTAGCGGGGAAAATTCCATGTAAGCGTCATTTGTTAGGTCCTCCACTTCACCAGAGCTGGGATCGACAGATCGAAGACCAACACGACCGTGAGCCTCCGCTTCTAGAATGAGTTTTCCTTCCGGGCTCCAGGTTATGTAAGACATTCTGCTTGCCGGCAGATTCACGGCGTGTGCTTTTTCGGGATTAGCCAGAGGTATCAACCAAATACCCGATAAGCGATCACGTTCGATAGCCAGAAGCAAGTCTGAATCGGGCGTAGAATCCAGGTCTGCGTAATCTGTGAGGTCATTGGAAATGTTGCGGACGCTGCCTCCAGGCCAGGAGATTTCTATCAGTTGTGAGCGTCCAGATCCCGCACTGGCCGCGGCAACCGCAATACTTCTGCCTTTGCGTATAAATGTAGGTCTATTCATCCAGTACCAAGAGCCGGGTCTGAGCGTTATTGTTTGTTCCCGCCGATCTTTCAAGTGGACAGACAGAAGTTTGAGGTAGGGGAAAGAAGTGTTGAAAATCTCGGACACTATGAAGTCACCGTCCGGAGACCATAGCGGTGTTGACCAAAAGTGATCGGGATCTTCAAGCACCTTCAACACTCGCTCCTCCTTCTGATCGGGAATGTTATAGATAACAAGCTTGCTCTTGTCTAGCTCTTGCCTTCTGAATACAAATTTTTTGCCATCAGGAGAGATGCTGATCGCCGAGTCGACATCATCAATCAGGAATTTGGGTTCACCGCCCATTATGGGAATACTATAGAGTTTGCCCCGTTCCTTCTGGGAAAAGACGTAATAAATCAATAAATCTTTGGAAAATGTAATTCCGGTGATTTCGCCATCCGCTGCTGGCACGATCTCCTTGTCCATTTCCCCGTGTACGTGACGAACTCTAAGCCCCTGGCCGCCTTTCTCCGTCGCCGCGTATGCTACATACAGTCCATCCACGGAGATCGAAGCTGTAATAGCATTTCCGCTTGTGGTAATGCGCTCGGGGCCTGCTATCACAGGCGGTGCCTGATAGACACGAAAAGCGACTATTCCCGCGAGTGCCAGCAACATCAACAGCGCAGCCCATCGGCTTCCCAGCCGTGGCGATTTTATTGAGCGTGTGTTCTGTCCGGTGGTCGCACGGCCTTGTTCTGCTTCATCCCGCGCCGATTCAGCAATGATATCTTTGGGTTCCTGAAGCCCACCCACCGGTTCAGTCTCTAAAGCAGCTACAATTTGGCGACAGACAGGAGTAAAATCGGCCCCGTCCTCAAGGCGCAGCGCCTGAACTTGTTCGAGTCCGTATGGAAGTTTGCTCGCTTTGCCTATTAGGATCGGAATAATGCGATGATCTCCGATCCTTGCCAGTTCGATGGCATGAACATATTCAGAGTATGTAAACCAAGTTTTGTCTGTATTTTCGGTTATCAACACGACGGTGCATCGCGCCCGATCCTGTTCAATTCTCAATCGTTGAACCCAGATGTCGCCAGGCTGCAGGCACGAGCGGTCGAGAAATACTCGACCATATGTACAAAGACTTCTAAAGAGACCATCAGCACAATCCTCAGCGCCTGAGGGGTACGCGATGAAAACGTCCCATGCGATTGATGGTTTCTTATTCATGGCGGCGATCAATGTTGCTAGCCCGCTCGGTGAAAGGTGCTGAGTGGCACCTTCTTGTTGATTCGTAATTCTTCGAAAAATAGTAGCGCCGGCGTGCAATCTACTCACAAGTATTTTCGCTAATCCTGTATGGAACTACTTAATTACTTCGGTACCGTAAGTTGTATTCATTAATATTAAAAAGATTTTAATGTCATTTATGGCTGGGGGCAGGCCAACGCCGATCAATGCTAAAAGATTATCCAATGCGGCTCATGGGTAAATTTGAAAATTGAAGATATAGGGTGGAGCCAGTTGAGCAAGCCAAAGCATAGAGTCATCAGCATATTAATAAATATCCTGTTGCCACTACCGCTGAACCTTCTCTAAGGAATGAACGCGAGCGGCAGCCGCCTTCTTCGTTTTTTCCTCATTTAAAATCGATCTTCTGCTTTCCCCGGTCGGGTCATCAACTCTCGAATTGCATCCAGAGGAGACTTGCCATCGTGCAGGATGGCATACATCTGCTCGGTTATCGGCATCTCCACGCCCGCCCTCTGCGCCAAGCCGATGGCAGCGTTGGTGGTGAGCACGCCTTCTGCAACCATGCCGTGCATTCCGGCGATGATCTCTTTCAGCTTCTGTCCTCGACCCAGGGCAACGCCCACACTGCGGTTGCGGGAGAGGCTCCCGGTACAGGTCAGCACCAGATCGCCCATCCCGGCCAGTCCCGCCATAGTTTGCGGTTTCGCGCCGCAAGCCACGGCCAATCTGGTGATTTCAGCCAAGCCGCGAGTAATGAGGGCTGCGGTAGAGTTGTGCCCCAGTCCTAATCCGGAACAAACACCGGCTGCGATGGCGATCACATTTTTGAGGGCTCCGCCTAGCTCAACCCCGATCAGGTCATCGTTGATGTAAGGACGGAAGCTGGGATCACTGAATTCTTTCTGAACAATCGCCGCCAGGGACGCATCGGTGGAAGCCACAGTCAGGGCCGTAGGATCGCCTTTGGCCACTTCCTGAGCAAACGTGGGGCCGCTTAATGCTGCAATTTTCGGGGAGAAGCCCGAAAACC
>DASZEU010000282.1:0-34874 GCA_035940535.1 Candidatus Angelobacter sp. | reverse complement strand
CCTCCAGAATGATTCTGCCGCAACCTTCACCATTACCTGCGCCGCCCCTGGATCGAATGTGCAGTCTTTGGGAGAAGATGAATCGTACCGGTTGGAGGTGACTTCCACTGCCATTCACTTGGACGCCCCGAATTCCCTGGGTGTGGTGCATGGTCTGCAGACCCTTCTGCAACTGGTGCAGGTTGGCCCTCAGGGGTTTGGCGTTCCCGCGGTTGCGATTAAGGACCAGCCCCGCTTTCCCTGGCGTGGCCTGTTGATCGACGTGGCTCGCCATTTCATGCCAGTAGAGGTCATCAAGCGGAACCTTGATGGCATGGAAGCGGTAAAGTTCAATGTGCTGCACTGGCATCTTTCCGATGACCAGGGCTTTCGAGTCGAGAGCAAAAAACTCCCCAAATTTCAGCAAATGTCCTCTGAGGGCATGTACTACACCCAGGCGGAGATCAAAGAGGTCATCGAATACGCGCACGACCGTGGCATCCGTGTGGTGCCGGAATTCGACATGCCTGGTCACGCTACGAGTTGGTTTGCCGCTTATCCCGAGCTTGCAAGCGAAGCCGGAACTTATCAGGTCGAACATAAATGGGGCGTTTTCAATCCGGCGATGGACCCAACGCGCGAAGAAACCTATCAGTTGCTGGACGACTTCATCGGCGAGATGGCCAGCTTATTTCCAGACCAGTACTTCCACATAGGAGGAGACGAGGTCAACGGAAAGGCCTGGAGCAAAAATCCTAAGATCCAGGAGTTCAAAACCGGGCACGAGCTTAGGAAAAATCATGACCTGCAAGCCTGGTTCAACAAGCGCCTTCAGGAGATTGTCAAAAAGCACGGGAAGACCATGTTGGGGTGGGATGAGATTCTGCATCCCGACTTGCCCAAGGAAATTGTCGTCCAGTCGTGGCGCGGCCAAAAATCATTGGCCGACGCGGCCCGCCAGGGTTACCGCGGATTGCTTTCGTCAGGTTATTACCTCGACCTTATGGAGCCGGCCTCGCAGCATTACGCCATGGAGCCGCTTGCCGGAGCGACTGCCGACCTTACGGCAGAGGAAAAGCAGAGAATCCTGGGTGGTGAAGCCTGCATGTGGGCCGAATACGTGACCCCGGCGAACATTGACGGGCGCATCTGGCCCAGGGCAGCAGCGGTCGCCGAACGCCTATGGTCTGCCCCGGAAGTGCGCGATCTGGATTCAATGTATGCCCGCCTCAAAAAAATCAGCGCAGATCTGGAGTGGGCAGGTCTAACCCATCGGTCGAACTATCGCCTAATGTTGGAAATCCTGAGCGGCCCCAATGGCCCTCATGCATTGAAAGTGCTGGCCGATGTTCTCGAGCCGGTCAAGGGCTATGCCCGCGAGAAAGCCAGAGACTACAACTCTCTCACGCCCCTGAATCGTCTGGTTGACTCCATTCCACCGGAAAGCGATGTGGCCAGAGACTTCGCCAGCATGACCACACGATTGCTGGCCCACGCTTCCATTGCTGAAGAGCAGGACACCATGCGCAAATGGCTCGCCACTTGGCGCGATAACGCCCCGCAGCTTTGGCCAGTCCTCAAAAACAACGCGCTATTGCAGGAGCTGGTTCCGAGTTCCCAGAACCTGACATCAGTGGCAACAGCCGGATTGCAAGCGCTTGATTATCTCAGAGCCGGTGGCCATGCTCCTGCAACATGGCGGGAACAACAGTTGGCCATGCTGGAGCAAACCGGCAAAGCGCAGGCAGAACTGTTGAATATGATTGTGCCGTCTGTTCAGAAACTTGTAACAGCAACAAAGCCTGAATAGACCATTCGCTGGTCAAAGCTTGTGAAATGAGAATGACCTGCTAGCTCACTGCTCAACCGCCAAAATGATTTGCAATTGTAATTTTGCGCACAACAAAATCAACGATTGCGCAAGCTCGAATATTAAAAATGGTAGGTCTTTTGCCACCGATCCGATGACTTCCAAAAACTGTAGTTCTGGGCCAGAGCGTCGCCCCAAAAAAGAAGGCCATTCAATACGATTAAAAAACGATTAAAAAAGTTCAGATTAGGGCTTGACATCCCTTGGGGCTGTGGTGGAAAATTTCGCTTCAGTTAAACGTTTTAATAAACGTTCAATCGATCTGCTCTTCGGGCCGGCAAGAAAAATATCAAATTCCGTGATGGAGGTTTTATGTCTCCCCGCTCGCATCTTTTGCTCACACAACGCTCTTCGAACTCATCGATGCACTCCCATGTCCGAGTGCAACGCAACCACCGTTGGGCAAGAATTGCGCTTGCCCTTGGCTTCTGCCTGGTTCTTTTAACCATGGGATTGCAACCGGTAGTGGCCCAGGAAACGACAGGCACCATCACGGGCACCGTTGTTGATCCCAGCGGCGCGGTCATTCAGGGCGCTACGGTCACGGCCAAGGATGTGGACCGTGGAACGACTCTAACTACGCAGACCAACGAGACAGGAGCATTCAACCTCACGCGTGTTCCAATCGGAAATTACGTGGTCACCGCATCGGCTAAAGGGTTCGGTACGGCAAATTATCCGAAGTTCACATTGGAGCTCAACCAGACAGCGCGTCTGAACTTTCAGATGAAAGTAGGCCAGTCCACCGAGGTTGTCGATGTCATCGGGATTGTTCCGCTCATGAACACGGATTCAGCGGAAATTAGTACCCACATCGATTCCAAGGTGCTGGAAGATGTTCCGAACGTCAACAGGAATTATGGAAAGTTTACGCTGTTAACACCGGGCGCCGTTAGCACCAATCCAGCGGCATTTAACGACAATCAAACCACTTTCCAGGTTGGCCGGCCCTACATTAATGGAAACCGCGAACAGACCAACAGCTACGTTCTGGATGGCATGGACAACAACCAGAACGACAATAACGACGTCGCTTATTCGCCCAATGTGGATGCCATTCAAGAGTTCAACTTGATTACCCAGAACCCATCGGCTGAATTCGGCAACTTCCTTGGAGGCATTGTCAATGCAAGCCTTAAATCAGGTACTGATTCATATCATGGCAGCGTTTTTGAATTCATCCGCAATGACGTCTTGAATGCCAACCAGTGGAGTAACAACCTGGCTGGCAACGACGCCTCTGGACATGAGGTGATACCCCGATCTAAGCTCCGCTACAACCAGTTTGGCGGTACCTTTGGCGGGCCGATCCTCCGAAACAAGCTATTCTTTTTCTTGGACTACCAGGGAACGCGAGCTGTCGAGCCCTCGACCCAGAGTGCAGGTGTTTTGAGTGCGGCGGAGCGCGCCGGAAATTTCGCCGAATTATGCACGAGCACTGGGGCCACATTTAACGGCGCTGGTCTTTGCAGCAATCCCCAACTTCAGCTCTTCAAGCCCAGTGCGGGAACTGCCCCTGGCGCGCGACCGGCTATCCCGTTCAATAATCTGACCGGGGCAGGCCTCGCGCTAAGTCCCGCCGCCAAGGCGATCGTGAATTCGGCGCTCTACCCTCTGGCCAATAGCGGCAACAACCAACTTACATACGCCCAGCGCAAGATCACGAACCAAGACCAGGGCGACATCAAGATCGATTGGCAACTTTCGGCCAAGGACCACTTGTTTGGCCGTTATTCGCAGCAGGATGTCGAGAACCCAACCACTGAGACTTATGTGCTGGCGAACAATGGCATAACCAGCTTCAGTTATCCGCTCAAGAATGGCGTTTTCGACTGGACGAGAAATATCTCCGAACACGTCATCAATGATGCGCGTGCAGGCTTCAATTACTTCCCTATTAATCAGGGCTTTTCCAATCCAACCGGTCAGAACCTGCCGCAGACGTTCGGCATCCCCGGCTCACCCAGCACCTTTCTCCCGGCCCTTGGGGGAACGTTTGGAAACACTGCGACGATCGCCAACAATCTCGGTGCATCTAACGTATTCGCCGATACCGTGATCCAACTCAGCGATTCGTTGATCGTCATCCATGGTTCCCATGACTTTCATACTGGGTTTCAATTCAATCTCTATCACGACAACTTCCTTTATCCCGGAAATGAGGGACTTGCTGGCCAGTTCGGTTTCAACGGGCAGTACACCAGTCAGGGAGGCGTTGGAGGGTCAGGCCTGGCGGACTTTCTCCTGGGTCTCCCTAACAACCTTGGTATCGGACAAGGCGTTGGCAACAGGCACGTGAACAATAGCTACTATGCAGCGTACTTCCAGGATAACTGGAGGGCAGCACGTGGTCTCACGGTGAATCTGGGGCTGCGCTGGGATCTGACTACTCCGCGCGTTGCCAAGGACCGCAATGCCGTGAATTATGCGCTATTTGGTGGCCAGATATTGACCCCGGATAACAACGGTGGCTTGGGTTCGGCCCTCTACGCCCAATACAACGGGATAGCGAATTTCCAACCACGCATCGGTTTGTCCTGGCAACCGTGGTTTGTCAAGAACACGGTGGTCCACGCCGCCTGGGGAATGTCCACCTTCTCGGAGAGCAATGGCGTCAACAACCTGCTTACGCAGAATCCTCCCTTTGAAACCGCTCACAACGTTACTTATCTTGCGAGTACGAACCTGCCCGGTACTACTCTTGACCAGGGTTTTGCGGGGTTCCCGAGCGGATGTACGCTTGCGCTGGCACAGGCGTTCTCGCCCGTGTGTTTCCAGGGTGTGAATATCCATGCTTTTGATCCGAATTTTCGTCCAGCGGTCCACCAGGCCTGGAATCTCAGCATTCAGCACCAGTTTGGGAATTCCACCACGATCCAAATCGGCTATGTCGGCCAAACAAACCAGCATTTAGCCAACATCATCATGTTGCAGCAGAAGCGTTTGAATCCAGATGGAACAGTTTCCCCCAGCCCATTCCTCAATCCGACTCTTCTGAGCGAAGTCGGGCAGGCGAGATTCACCTTGTCCAATGGCATTGCCAACTATCATGCTTTGCAAACTGTATTTCAACAGCGTCTTACCCGTGGTCTGCAAACCCAACTGAACTTTACCTGGTCCAAATGTCTGAGCGACACGCCCGGCTTCTTTGGCCAGTTTGGCGATAATGTTGCTTCCGAAGCCCAGACCATCGGAGGCTGGGCTTTCCCCCAAAATCCTTACAACCAACGCGGTGACTACGGCCGCTGCCCGCAAGACTTGGCGGCAGACTTCAATGGCTATGTGACCTATGATCTTCCCTTTGGTCACGGCCGCCAGTTCAGCAGCGGAAACAACGTTGTCAACGCAATTGCAGGCGGCTGGCGCGTCAGCTCGGGCTTTACGTTCCATACTGGATTCGCCCAGACAGTCTTCGCAGGTCAAGATCTGTCAGGCACGGGTGGGTTCTCGACGCGGCCCAATTGTGTTCCTGGTGTTCCGTCGACTCTTCCATTCCAACGTGTCCCGGGACAAAATGCGTTCACCTTCCTGAATCCGGCGGCTGTTTCGCAGCCGGGCCCTGGCACCTTCGGGAACTGCCCCGTTGGCGCTTTCCGTGGTCCTGGGTATAAGTCTGCAGATATGAGCTTGTCGAAGGCTTTCTCGATCGCGGAAAAGCACACCGTGGAGTTCCGGGTTGATGCAATCAACTTAACCAACACCCCAATTTTTGGTTTCGGCCAGGAGTTTAACGGACAGCACACACAGGGCGCCTCGAACTATGGCCAAATCAGCGGGTCTCAAGGTGCACGTAATATCCAGTTCGGCTTGAAGTATAAATTCTGACGATTTGCAGACCCCCGAAAGGGACTGTACGGGGCCATTACCACCTACCGGGTAATGGCCCCGATTTTTGCCCCGTTTTCTCTCCCTGCCCCCAGAAATTAAGAAGCGTGTGACTCAATGCAGTTTAGTTCGGTCAGGAGTTCTCGAAGCATGGCTAAGGCTCATGATGAACGGCTCATCGCTGATAGCGAGCGGCTGGCTTTTTTGATATAGTTACTTTAGCTGTATTAAAGCCTTTTATTAAACAACATCTGCTCCCCAAGAATCGCGAATCGGAGAAGATATGCCTCTCAATTCGATGGACTGGATCGTAATTGCCGGCTATCTGCTTATCAATCTGCTCATCGGCATCTACTACCGCCGCCGGGCCTCCGGGAATACGGAAGAATTCTTTGTCTCGGGGCGCGATGTTTCCTGGTGGCTGGCCGGGACTTCCATGGTCGCCACAACTTTTGCCGCCGACACACCCCTCTTTGTCTGTGGCGTGATTGCCACTCAAGGCATTGCAGGAAACTGGTTGTGGTGGAGCTTCTGCATCGGCGGCATGATGACGGTCTTCTTTTTTGCCCGCTACTGGCGCCGCGCCCAGATTCTTACCGACGTGGAACTCACCGAGATCAGGTATGGCGGAAAACCGGCCGCCTTTCTGCGCGGTTTCAAAGCCGTCTATCTGGGCTTGTTCATGAACTGCCTGATTCTGGGCTGGGTCACCAATGCCATGGTCAGCATCATTGCTGTCCTGCTGGGTCCAATGATTGAAAAGGGGCGCATAGTTCAGCTCACCCTTGGCAGCCATACTCTATTTCAAACAACTCTGGGTGATCCCAGCCATACGGCCTTGTTGATCTGCATCTTCGTGCTGATTCCATTCACCGGCATCTACACCGCGATTGGAGGGCTGTGGGGTGTGCTGGTCACAGACTTGTTCCAGTTCATCCTGAAGATGGGGATGGTGATTGTTCTGGCCTGGGTAGCTCTCAGCAAGATCGGAGGCATACAGGCGCTCAAGCTTCAGTTGCAAGTAGTCGGCCAAGCGGCGCAGCAAGGCGGGGCACATACTGCTGATCCAACCGCCTTTTTGCCCAACTTTCATCTTGGTTGGACCACGAACTCTGTTTGGACTGTGCCACTTATCGCCTTCTTTGTGTATCTGGCGGTGCAGTGGTGGTCGGCATGGTATCCAGGCGCTGAGCCGGGCGGCGGAGGCTATGTGGCCCAACGTATGTTCAGCGCCAAGGACGAAAAAAACTCTCTCGGCGCAACCCTCTGGTTCAATCTTGCTCATTATGCATTGCGACCCTGGCCTTGGATCATCACTGGCCTGGTTGCTCTGGCTGTGTATTCGCCCGGCGGACTGCATCCGA
Source organism: Candidatus Angelobacter sp. (assembly GCA_035940535.1). GTDB lineage: Bacteria > Acidobacteriota > Terriglobia > Terriglobales > Acidobacteriaceae > Angelobacter. The sequence goes on along the minus strand of DASZEU010000282.1, from coordinate 27,836 downwards.
ATGCCGCCTTTACCGCAAGCCCTCAGCAGGGATATGTAATGGTGCTGCGGGACTATCTGCCCCCCGGACTGCGCGGCATTATGGTTGCCGCCTTCCTGGCTGCTTATATGTCCACCATGGGAACCCAACTCAATTGGGGCACCTCCTATCTGGTGAATGACTTGTACCGCCGCTTTGCGGTGCGGAAAGCCACGGAGCGGCATTATGTCAACATTGGAAAAGTCTTCACCATTCTTCTGGTGCTGCTCAGCGGATTTGTAGCCAGCCGGTTGAACTCCATTAGTGAGGGGTGGCATATCGTTCTCAATCTTGGAATCGGCACCGGGGCCGTCTACATCCTGCGCTGGTATTGGTGGCGCATCAACGCCTGGAGCGAAATTGTAGCCATGAGCGTGGCCGCAGCGGTGGCCTTGTTGCTGAAATTCGGGGTTTCGTTTTCCGGCAACGATGCGGTAGTCGACGCCAAAACTGCGTTGATCACCGCAGCTTGCACCACCCTGGCCTGGGTATTGGCGACTTTTCTTACGCCTGCGGAGTCCGACCAGAAGCTGGTCGCATTCTACCGGCGAGTTCACCCCACGATTTACGGATGGAAGCGCATCGCCAAGCTTGCGCCCGAACTGCCTGAAGTCCGCGATGTTGGCGCCAATGCCTTCGATTGGATCATGGGATGCGTGCTGGTCTATGGCTCGCTGTTCGGTATCGGCAAACTTGTTTTTCAGGAATGGCTCCAGGGATTCCTGCTCCTGGGATTGGCGGCCGTTGCCGGTTGCTTGATCTTCTGGGACCTCTCCCGCAGAGGCTGGCAGACTTTCTCGGGAACCGCTGCGCCAGCGACAGCCGCAAGCAGGGAAGCGCCGACAGTGAAGGCAACACCTTCAACCGTCTAAATGATGAGAAATACGGTGAACAAATACGGGTCGAACAAAAACGGGTTTCCGCACTTCATGCTGAAGGAGATCTATCAGCAACCAGAAGCAGTGCAGACAATGATTCATGGCTGCCTCCAGCGTCCTGACCAGATCGCGCTGCCGGACTTTTCTCTTTCCGACGATGACATACGAAAGATTGCCAGGATCACGATTGCAGCCAGCGGCTCCAGCAGACATGCCGGTATTGTGGGAGAGTTCATGCTGGAACGAATGGCCCATGTGCCCGTCGAAGTCGATTTTGCCAGCCAGTATTGTTATCGCGACCCAGTCGTAGGGCCAAATGAGCTTACAATTTTTATTTCCCAATCCGGCACTACCATCGATACGCTGGCGGCCCTGCATGAGGCGCGCCAAAAAGGCTCCAAGTCCCTGGCGATATGCAACGTTGCCGATAGCCCGCTCACCCGCGATGCCGATGCCACTCTGCTGACTTATGCCGGCGAAGAGGTAGCTATTGCAGCGACCAAGAGTTTCACGACGCAACTTACGGCCCTGTTTCTTCTCTCCGCATACATTGCGCAAGTCCGCGGAAAATCTCATGCTGCCATTGAGGCTGCCCTGCAAGGTTTGAGCACGCTGCCAGAACTAATTCGGTTGGCCTTGTCCACGGATGATACGGTGCGCAAGTTTGCCCAGGAGTTCTACCAATATAGAGATTGCATCTACATGGGCCGGGACATCGACTATCCCATAGCGCTGGAAGGGGCCTTGAAGCTCAAAGAAATCTCCTACATTCATGCCGAAGGATATCCCACAGGTGAACTCAAGCATGGACCGACGGCGCTGGTAAACGAGCATCTCCCAATCGTAGTGCTGGCCATGCATGACCAGAGCGATGAAGGCTCAGTTTTGCGTTACGGCAAGAGCGTCTCCAATATCCGGGAGTTCGTGGACCGTGGAATTCCAGTGCTCGCCATAATCACTGAAGGCGACAAAGAAGTTTCGAAGATCGCTCCTTACGTCGTTTTCGTACCCGATGTACCTGTATTGTTGCAACCCCTCGTAGAAGTCATCCCGCTCCAATTGCTGGCCTACCACATCGCCGTGCGTGGCGGACACAATGTGGATCGTCCTCGGAATCTTTCCAAGTCGGTTGTAGTTGAGTAAAGAGTAATCATCCATGGTTCGGCCCGGCAAAGCCCTGGATTTACGTGGCTGGTTGAGGCCGAACCCAATGGTGGGAAAGTTGTCAGGTCATGGCGGAGAAGTCCCTTTAGGGACGACTGAAAAGATTTTACACAGCCATCTATTCACCATTGCGGCTTCGATTCAAAGACGGGAAAATTTCAGCCGTCCCGTACGGGACTGCGTGCATTTGTAAGGCTACCCAGCACTGAGTTCGGCCACCTGAGGCTCACTGGACGAGCATTGTTGCTGGCCGAACCCAGTGCTGGGCTACTTTCACACGTCCCTGCCGGGACTCCCTGCATCCATGCATCTTGCTCAAGAATGATACTCAAATGGTAAACAATGATCATATCTTGCCTATAATCGTTGCATGCCCTTTAAGTCACAACCCTTTCGAGTACTGATTGCCTCCCCATCGGACCGTCGCAAGCGACCACGATCATTGCCGACAAAGACACAAAACTCATGTGGTCTTAAGGTTACATGCGACCGTGTTTTGAAAACAATCTGCCGTCGCCTTTGGCGACTCCCGTATCGCATTGTCCTACCCCGTACTAAGGATGACTTGAGCCGGTACAAATATCCCTTGACGACCAAGGCGTAACTCAGGCAGAATCTTCTTGACTTGAACAAGTCAAAAAGGTAGCACCTCTCTCAAGGTAAAATCGGGCATCCTTCAACGTTGTTGAATTGGGCAGCAATTGCAAGCTGTCCTAACCTTTCATTGTTTTGCGGGCGCCAGGCTGATGCCAATGCCTGGAATGCCAATCAGAGACATTTCTAACCTGCCCACTGCACACCCTAGCATCTTGCATTTATTTACGCACGAGCTCTGCACAGTGGAAACTGGAAGGATTCATCTATGCCAGAACTTCTCCACCCCGGCGTTTATGTTCAAGAATTATCGGGCGCGGTAAAACCGATCCAAGGGGTCAGCACGTCCACCGCGGCTTTCATTGGAGTGACAGATAAGGGCCCTATTCCTGGTCGAGTGCTGCCCAATGGGCGGGTAGCCAGGCCCGTGCTAGTAACCAGCTTTACCGATTATTTACGGCAGTTCGGCGGCTTCCGCAGGGACAGCTTCTTAACTTATGCTGTCCAAGCATTCTTCGCGAACGGAGGAGCCCGTCTCTACATTGTTCGCGTGGCGGGGAAAGTCGGCAGTCCACCGTCCAGTCCGCCAGTGGGACCGGCGGCCGGCGCTGTGTCTTCCGGCTTCCCGATGACGGTTTCCGCTCTAACGGAAGGGCTGTGGGGCAACAATCTCTCTCTTACGATCTCGGCCAGTTCAGATGGCGATACCAACAACTTTAAGCTGACGGTTTTGTACGATTCGGGCAGTGGCGCGACGCCGGTTGAAACTTACGACCGGGTAACGTTCCAGGGCAGTCCAAACCTGCTACCTACAGGACCCAACCCGGCGGTCTATGTGCGAAACGCAGTGAACAGCCGCTCTGAATACATCGCCATTACTGCGGATGTAAATAGCAAACCGGCACTCATCGCGGGTTCCAAGCTGGTGAATGGCAGCGACGGACCGGCGGCACAATCAGCGGACTTCATCGGCACGGCAGCAGCAAATAGCAATGTAACCGGCACCGGCCTGTTTGCCCTAGACAAAATCACCGACGTGAGCCTAATTGCAATTCCCGGGCAGGGCGATCCGGCGACCGTGAACGCGGGTGTTGGATACTGCAAAAACCAGCGTCAACTACAGGATACCTTCTTCATCGGTGACATGGGGGGAATCGTCAACCCCGATGGGACCAACAATGTGGATTCGGCTCGTATAGAAGGCACCCAGCCCACCGTATGGCGAGTGCAGGAAGATGCTGTGCCGTTTGCAACCACAGGGTTTGGCGCGCCGCCCGTGCCGCTCGACAAAGCCTCGGGCGATTTTGGGGCCATCTATTTTCCCTGGGTGTGGAGCGCCGATCCGATTGGGACAGGGCGTAATCCGAAGATTCTTTTGCCGCCTTCAGGATTTATGGCGGGAATCTATGCTCGTATCGACAATTCACGCGGCGTCTTCAAGGCTCCGGCAGGTACCGAAGCCGGTGTTAGTGGAGCACTAACCCTGGCAACAACAGTCGGTGACCGAGAGCAGGATGTGCTGAACCCCATCTCCGTGAATGTACTCCGGACCGTCCCGGGAAGTGGTTTTGTGGTGTGGGGAGCACGGACCTTCGGCAGCGACGCTTCGTGGCGATACATTCCAGTGCGGCGGATGGCAATCTTCCTGCGCGTCAGCATCTACTACGGAATTCAGTGGGCGGTGTTCGAACCGAATGATGAGCCTCTGTGGGCGGAGCTGCGGCTAAACATCCGTTCGTTCATGCTAACCCAGTTCCGCGCGGGAGCATTTCAAGGCTCCAAGCCCGACGACGCCTTTTTCGTGAAATGCGACAGCAGCACTACCACCCAGCAAGACATCGACAACGGAGTAGTGAATATCCTGGTAGGCTTTGCGCCACTCAAGCCGGCCGAGTTTGTGGTCTTGAAACTCAGCCAGAAAGTCAACCAACCGGTAGGTTAGGCGGCCGGGCTTTATAGCGCTGGCACATAAGGAGGAATGGCATCAATGGCAAGGGTGACCCCACAAACGAACCGCTTCGATCCCTATCGCACCTTCCGTTTTAAAGTGAAATGGGACGGTCAATACGTGGCTGGCTTGAGCAAGATGGGAGCGCTTAAGCGCACCACCGAAATGGTGGAATTTCGTGAAGCCGGCGAGAACATCACCAGCCGTAAACTCCCCGGCAAAACCAGCTACACGGGAGTTAGCCTGGAGGCCGGTATCACCTACGATTCGGCCTTCGAGGACTGGGCCAATCTGGTGAACGATTTCGCCAGTCACAGCATCACCAGCCTGGGCGAATTCCGAAAGAACATTACGGTAGATGTCTTCAACGAGGCCGGGAAAAAAGCCTTGTCCTACAACCTCTATCGCTGCTGGGTATCGGAATACCAGGCGCTGCCCGACCTGGATGCGGGCGCCAACGCCGTGGCCATTACCACGATCAAGCTAGAGTACGAGTGGTTCGAGCGCGATGAGTCCGTGGTCGAAGCGGCTGGTCCGGCTAGACTCGGCTAGCGCATGAGGCTGGAGTACCTGAAGGAAGGCGTCGTCATGTTGCCGGGCGGGGTGGTGCTGGAAGATGGGCACTGCTTTCGCTCCGCCACCCTGAGGCCGCTTGCCGGGCGGGAAGAGGAGTGGCTGGCGCACCATCCGCAGACGCCGAATGCCGCCAAAGTAACTTGGCTGCTGCAAGCCTGCCTATTGGAGTTGGATGATGCACCAGTGACACTGGAACTGGTGAGGCAACTGCTGGTAGGAGACCGGGATTACTTGGTCCTGCAATTGCGGCGCTTCACTCTGGGCGATGATATTCACGCAGTAATTCGGTGTCCAGCTTGCGAGAACAAGATGGACACAGATTTCCGGGCCAGCGAGGTTGCAGTTGAGTCGCGTCCTCAAACAGCCGCTGCTTACACCTTGAATGTTTCGGATCGCGTGGTTCGTTTTCGGCTTCCCACAGGCGGCGACCAGGAGACCGTTTTGGGAATGCCGGACGAGGCGGCGGCAGACGAGTTGTTCAATCGTTGTCTGTTGGATGATGGCGGGAAGAAGCTTTCGGCAGAGGAACGGCTGGCGACGATCGAGGTGATGGAACGGCTGGCGCCCCACGTGGAATTGGAACTGGACCTAACATGTCCCGATTGCAATCATCGCTTTCTCCAGCCATTTGATACGACCGCATATTTTTTTGACGAGTTGAGCGTAAACAGCAGACAGTTACTGCGGGAAGTCCATGCTCTAGCTTTGTACTATCACTGGAGCGAATCCGATATTCTCAGCCTGAGACGAGACCGCAGGCGTGAATACCTCGGACTCTTGCATGATTCCTTACGGCCACAGGTTTGAGGATGCCGAATTACATACAACGAGTCGTCGCCGCCGGGAGCCGGGTCAGTTCGCCGGTGAAACCTCCCTGGAGCGTGCCGCCCTTAACTCCCGATGGCGCTATTCCCTCTCGTGCGCCCTGGAGCAGTACCGGGTTGGAAGCGGCGCCTGCGGCAGGCGACCAGGACTTGACCATTTCTTCTGTTTCTTCTGTTGAACCGACCAGGGACGCTCCATCTATCGTCCCGGCGGCTGAACCGGAGGTTGCTGCACCGGTGGAGCGAAAGGGTCAAGATGTCCATCCCCAACCCGTTCCATTGTCTGCAAGATTTCCGTCGATGGTCCGTACTGTGATCGAGGCTCCAAAGGGCTTACGTGGCCCGCTACGTCCTCCAGCAGCCACCAGCCATGCTGAGGCTATTCCGCCTTCGGATTTGCGCTCAAAGGCAGCTCCAGTTGGGCCCACCCCTGCCGAAACTCCTCACGCTCCATTGTTTGACAATTCGCCTTCCGCAGAGCCGACAGCCACGACGGAGGTAGTGCCAGTTGCTTCATCCAACGAGCCGCGTCCGCCCCGGCTCTCGAATGTGGCTAATGTAGCTGTTGATATACCTACGGCACCGGTCTCAATGCCTGGTGAGGCGGTGGATGCTGTGATTGGTCCACCTGCTGTTGAACCCCGTGGGACGGAAAGCCACGGGAAGGTTCGCCAGGAGGAATTAGAGGTTGCTGTTTCCCCAGCAGTGACCAGCGGCCCGCCACCGGCGCCACCTCGATCTGCGGCTTCTGCTGCATTGCTCCAACCGCCGTTACAGGGCGCAGCCGCAACCAGCAAGACACACCTAGAGCCTGAGCCAGCCAAGAAAGATTTCGCTGCGCCGCTTCTCCGCGCACCCGTGAGTAGCCGTTCGCCAGCAGCGCGCGTAGAGCCAGCGAGGGAGCAGGCTAGTAAAGCAACACTGGAGAACGCAACAGTGGAGATTGGCGCAGCCACGGAGAAAAGCCGAGTCAGCGCGAGGGTCATGCCACCCAGCTCGGCGGTCGTAGCTCTCCCCGTATCTCCCGGTAAGAGTGAGAACCGGATCAACATTGGCCGGATCGAGGTGCAGGTACATAACCAGACGCCGCAAGTAAGGAACAGCAGCCCGCCTCCGGCGGCGAACCCGGTACGAGCCGATTTTTTAGAAGCGCGTTATCTCAATCGTTTTGCCATGAAGCCGTGATGACTGATCTTCAGGTGAGCAGGTCATGAGTAATACAGTTATCAAGGACGTGACGCAGGCGCTGCAAACTCTCCTGCTGAGCCAACTGAGCCCGATCAGTGGTTCGAAGCCGCAGGTGAGTCTCCTGCCGCCGGGTGAGAAGATGCCCGGAGGGCTGGGCGTGAACTTGTATCTGTACAGAATCATGGAAAGCCCATTTACCAAGAATGAGCCGTGGCCTGGCGACCGGAAGACGCCGCCTTCCTCGACGCCGGCTTTGGGACTGGAACTCTCCTATTTGCTAACGCCTTTTGCTCCGGCTCCGGACCCCGGAGCTGCGCCGGCCGGCGATGACGCTCACACCATGCTGGGTACCGCCATGCTGGTGTTTCACGAGAACCCGATCCTCAACAATGTGCACATTACGGGCTTCGATGCCGACAGCATACTGACTCCGGCGCTGTTGAACAGCTTTGAGCAGATCAAGATCCGGCTGGCGACCACGAGCCTGGAAGAGCTTTCAAAGATCTGGGCGACCATCAACCAACCCTACAGACTGTCAGTGGCGTATGACGTTTCCTTAGTCGAACTGACGCCTACTCCTCCGCCACCGGTGAATGGAGGCATCGTCCTTTCCACCGGCGTGACAGTCATCCCATGGCAAGCGCCACATCTCGACAGCCTGACACCGCAGTCGGGCGCGTTGGCCCACGTAGATGGCGGTGGCGCGCTCGTGCCAAATACATTGACGATCAATGGCTCGGGATTCAGCTTTCCAGGCCAGTCGCCCAAAGTGACAGTTGGCGGCCATGCGGCTAGTATCAATTCTCTTCCTGCTCCCACCGACCGGGCACTGACAGTATCTTTGCCAACCGATCTGGATGGCGGTCCGAATGAAGACGTGCAGGTAAGCCTTAACGGGAAGCCTAGCACGCCGTTAGCGTTCATCGTGACACCCTGGCTGAATCAACTGACGCCGATTCGGACAGCGCTCGATTCCACTCCTGGACCACCGGCCCCGACGCTTGTCCTGCAAGGGAATGGCTTCACCGCCTCTCCGGCCAGAGTGCGGTTGGATGGACCAGGTGGAACCACAAATGTGGCGGCGTTCGTGGCTGGAGGCACCGACCAGAAAGCAACCATCACCATACCTGCTTCGCTGCAAAACGGGATTTATCGGGTGCGGATTGTACTTGGAGGTCCTGACAACGACACTTCAAATGCCCGCACTCTCGAAGTCATACCGTTGATCACCTCGGTTGTAGCGGCAGTGGTGAACGTTGCGGGCAATCAGGTTCATCGGCTAACCATCAACGGCGCGCGTCTGAATGGCTCGGATGTCCGGTTGCTGATTGATGGAGCTTCTTACCAGGTGGGGGCCAACGCCAATGCAACCCAGGTGGTGTTTGCGCTGGGCCGCCTGCTGGATGCCGGATCTCATAGCGTAGCTGTGTTAGTCAACGGCAGCCGGTCACACGATATCGCGCTGGGGGTCGTTTAAGTATGACGGCCAATCCGATGAACTGGACGGAGAACAACCAGCGTTACCTGAGCGCAGCGTTGGCAGAGCTGCGCGCATTGCTCGAGCAACATGCACGAAAACAACCTGGGGAGCGACCGCAGGCAGCTTATGAAGAACATGCCGAGCGTCTAGCGAAGGTCAGGCCGGCATCGGGTCTTAGCGAGGACGACGTGGCCGAGCACGAGCCCAGCTCCGCTTTGGAAATGTTGTCGAAGACTTTTGGATTGTCTTCGTTTGAAAGCTCAATCGTGCTGCTGTGCGCGGGCACGGAACTGGATTCTTCATTCGCCGGGCTGTGCGCGGCGGCGCAGGGAGAACCGGCGCGTCCTTATCCGACCTTCAGCCTGTCTCTGGCTGCTCTTCCCGCTCCTCATTGGAGCGCGCTCAATCCTGCCGCGCCTTTGCGCCGCTGGCGTTTGATCGAGGTGGTGAATCAGTCCGGAGCGCCGCTCACCGCCAGCCCGCTGAGAATCGACGAGCGAATCCTGCACTTTCTTACCGGCATACAGCATCTGGACGAGCGGCTTACTGGACTGCTCACCAGGGTGCAGGTAACGGAGGATCTAGTGCCATCCCACGAACTCCTCTCCCGGTCCATCGTTACGTCGTGGCAAGGAGCTCAGCACAGCCTGCCGGTGATTCATCTCTGCGGTCCGGACGAAGCGAGCAAACGTTCCATAGCCGGAATGGCCTGTAATGAAGCAGGCTTTCAACTTTATGCGTTGTCCGCAGACCACATTCCGAATAACGCCCTTGAACTGGAAGGCTTGCTGCGTTTATGGGAACGCGAAGCGGTTCTTACCTCCAGCGCCTTGTATATCGAAACTGAGACCGTCGATGCGACCGATGGGAAGGCTGTGGCCCAGGTAGCGAGACTGCTGGAGCGCATCCAGGGGCCGGTGCTTCTGAGCACTCGGGACCGTTGGCGTCCCTTGCGGCGCCGGACGAAGATCATAGAAGTGCGCAAGCCCACTTCAGAAGAGCAGCAGGAAGTGTGGCGCAAGTTCCTGGGAGAGGCAGCGGCCTTCGTCAATGGACAAGTTGGCCATCTGGTAGCCCAGTTCGATCTGACCGTGCCCGCCATCCGCGCCTCGGTAGTAGAGGCGCTCGAAGCCAATCATGGTTCCGACGATGAAGGATTCGCAAGCGCGTTGTGGAATGCGGGCCGTGCCCAGGCGCGGGTCCGGCTAGATGATCTCGCCCAGCGGATTGAGCCGGTGGCTCAGTGGGACGACCTGGTGCTGCCTGCCGACGAGAAATCGATGCTGCGGGAAATTGCGTCGCATGTGAAACACCGGGCCACGGTGTACGGCGCGTGGGGGTTTGGCGCCACCAGCAGCCGAGGGTTAGGGATCAATGCGCTGTTCGCTGGAAGCAGTGGCACCGGGAAGACTATGGCTGCCGAGGTGCTTGCCAACACGTTGAGGCTCGACCTCTACCGGATCGATCTTTCCAGCGTGGTCAGCAAATATATCGGTGAAACCGAGAAGAACCTGAGGCGGGTATTTGATGCGGCTGAAGATGGAGGCGCGATCCTGTTTTTTGATGAAGCCGACGCGCTGTTCGGCAAGCGCAGCGAGGTCAAAGACAGCCATGATCGCTATGCCAACATCGAGATCAACTACCTGCTGCAGCGCATGGAGTGTTATCGCGGACTGGCGGTGCTGGCTACCAACATGCGGAGCGCGCTCGATCCAGCGTTCCTGCGGCGCATCCGCTTTGCCGTCAGTTTTCCATTCCCGGAATATGCGCAACGGGCTGAGATATGGCAGCGAGTTTTCCCTCGAAACACGCCCACCACACAGTTGAATGTGCACCTGCTCGCGCGGCTGGCGGTTGCCGGAGGCAACATCCGCAACATTGCGATGAACGCCGCATTTATGGCGGCGGAAGGCGGTTCGCCAGTCAGCATGTCGCATCTGGCCCAGGCAGCGCGCAACGAGTTCGCAAAAATGGAAAGGCCGGCGCCAGAAGTTGAAATCGGCGGCTGGGCATGAATAGGAAAGAAGTGGGTACGGCTTATGTTGGATATTAAGATCGACTCCTTGCGAATCAATATGGAGAATGCGGCAGGCTATGAACACCGCATTCGTCCTATTGCCACCCGCGCGGCTGCGATTCTTGCGGACCGTCTCGGCGACTACGGAGGTGCGCGCGAGGTGGACAGCCTTCAAGCTTCGCCGGTGAATGTGAATTTAGGAACGGCTTCGGACGAAGAGGCGGCACGGAAGATAGCAGATGCCTGGTTGGAAGCACTGGCGCTGAAGCTGAAATGATCGGGCTGTGATTCGAGGGATAAGGAGAACAGGAATATGGCGGCATTAAAAGGCGCGTTTCTCAATTTTGGTGCTGGGTTGCTCGGAGTCCTGCCGAACATCGTGGTGTTTCAGTTCAACCCGACGCAGGTAACGCGCACTCCATCGCTGTCGCGTCCCCCACAAGATCCGGCGGCCAACGGCCCCAGCAACGCTGCCGAGCAGCCTTCTTTCCCGGTAGAGTCGATGAGTTTCACTCTGAGGGTGGATGCCACGGAACAACTGGCTCAGTCGAACCCGTTGGCCGCTGCCAGCGGTATTTTGCCTACGCTTTCAGCCTTGGAACTGTTGCTTGTTCCGCAAGATTCGCCGTCGGCTAACTTGGCCGCGTTAAGCCAAAGTTCGCCCGCCGGAGGTTCGTCAGCTTCAAGCCATCAGCATCCGCCTACAAGTTTGCCGACCGTCCTGTTTTTTTGGGGGCCGCTTCGTATTCTTCCGATAACGATCAACAGCCTCAGCATTACCGAGACGGAATACGACACATTGTTGAACCCGATCCGGGCGGATGTTGCCGTTACCTTGCAAGTGGTTCTTCCGGAACAGTTGGCGCCCGACAGATTTGGCTTAGGCAAGGCCGCTTATGACTACTCATTGGGCGTAAAAAAAGTGATGGCGGCGCTCAATTTGGCCAATGCGGCGCAATTCGGGCTTAGCTCGGTGCTTTCGTTCTCTGTATAAACAGCAACTAGTGGTTTGACCGTGTAGTCGTGCCGAAAACATTAAGTAAAAACATAGCAGGAGAACTAAATGATTTTCAAAGGCAGCCGTTACCAGAACATTTCTACCTATCAGATTACCGATTCTGCTGGGCGAACCGTGAGCGCTTTGAAGATTCGTTTTGTTCCGCCTACTCCGGCTGGTTATTTTCACACGGTCAGGGGTGATGAAAGGCTCGACCTGATTGCCTTCAAGTTTTATCGCAACCCAGAAAAATTCTGGCTGATCGCCGACGCCAATACCGAAATGGATCCGGAGGACCTGCTCGAACCAGGCAGGCAAGTGTTGATTCCGCCGGATAAAACTTAGTTGCAGTTTAGAACAGCGGCCCGGTAATTTTTGAGGCGGCACGATGCTGGAAACGTTCTCCAAAGGTTTTACCGCTCAATGCGGTCGCAACCATGGCCAAGGCATATCAGATTGAGTTTGACGGTAACGCGGTCGACAACGATTTTTATGGAGACGTTGTGTCACTGACGGTGGAGCAAAATACGGCAGGCGCAAGCGCCTTTCATCTGCAACTGGCGAGCAGGCACCAGAACGATGGTTCTTGGACCTACCTCGAAGACGATCGTTTCGCGCTCTTTACCAAGGTGAAGGTCAAAATCGGGTTCACCGGTGGCGGGGGGCTGGCCGGAGCCTTGGGAGGATTGACCGGCAGCAGTGGGGACGATGGTCTTAAGACGGTGTTCGAAGGCTATATCACAGCGGTGGATCTGGCCTTGGGGAGCGCACCGGGAACTTCATTCCTGGAGGTGAGTGGCATGGATACAAGCGTCCTCATGAGCCTGGAGGAAAAGATCGCCACCTGGCCCGATATGGCGGACAGCGATATCGTGCAGCAGATTCTCGGCAATTATGGCGTCCAAGTGCAGGCCGACTCAACCTCAACCGTACACCAGGAGGCCGACACAACTGTAGTTCAGCGAAGTACCGATATTCAGTTCGTGCGCGATTTGGCCAAGAGGAATGGCCTGGAATTCTATTTCGAGACCGATGATAGCGGGACTGTGACCGGATACTTCCGGGCGCCGCAACTCGACGGTACACCACAGCCGGACCTCTCGATTCAGTTTGGAGATGGTAGCAACCTGCTGAATTTTACGGCCCACCTGAGCGGCCAGCGTCCGCTCAATGTGAAATCGGTGCAGATGGATATAAGCGCGAACAGCCCCAACTCGGCGCAGGTCAGCGATATGGCTCTGACCAAGCTGGGAGATAAAGATGCGAGCGATTTGATCGGAGGCCCTCTTGGCAGTTTGGTTACGCCTAAGGATGCCCCCGCCCAGATGCTGGTTCTGGGAACTCCGACCAGCGACACCACGGAGATGCAGACACTAGCACAGGCGGTTCGGGACGAAGCTGCCTGGCTGATTACCGCGACCGGAGAGATCGACAGCGATGCCTACCAGTCGGTGCTTCGCCCCCACCGCCTGGTTCTGGTGAAGGGCGCGGGCAAGCCATATAGCGGGAAATATTACATTACCCGGGTGGTGCATGAATTGAAGCACGATGGAAGTTACAGACAGAAATTCGAGGCCCGCCGTAATGCTCGCGATCTGGACGGCAGCGAGCAGTTTGGCGGCGGCGGATCGGCTCTGCCGATACCAGGGATCTAAAAGATGACGAGCTCGCGCACAGACGAAGTACTGGCCCGCTTGATCGAGCGGGTCGAAGGACACTATTACGGCAAATATCGCGGCCAGGTTACGGACAACAATGATCCCAACAATCTCGGACGGGTCAAAGCCAAGGTGCCCAGGGTGCTCGGGGACGAAGAAACAGGATGGGCGCTCCCAGCCTTTATTTATGGCGGCGCCAGCGAGCAAGGCTTTTTTGCTGTGCCCGATGTGGGCGCCGGAGTGTGGATCGAGTTTGAAGGCGGCGATTTGAGCTATCCCATTTGGAGCGGGACGTGGTTTACCAGCGGCGACATTCCCGAATCCGCGCAGCCCAGCAAAAAAGTTCTCAAGACCAAGAAGGGCCACAAAATCGTATTTGATGACGATGGAGGAAGCCTGGAAATTACCGACAGCAATGGAAACACCGTGACGATGGATTCAAGTACGGTCAAGGTGGCGGCGGGAAATGCCAGCAAGGTGGTGATTGATGCGCCGCAGATTGAACTTGTGGCGAACGCCTCCCATCCCGTGGTGTTCGGCGACGAGTTGATGCAGTACTTGAACCAGATTGTGCAGATCTTTCAATCGCACATGCATCCGGGTGAGACTACACCCATTGGGGGTCCGGTAACGCCCATGCCGCCCACTCCTTCTATGCCTGCGCCGACGCAAAGTCTGCTGTCGACCAAGGTCAACACCGGATAGAGCTGAAAGGAAAAAATGGCAGATTCGATTCAAAGCGATTCGCGGGTGCAGCGTTTTCTCGACTATCCCTATAACGTGGGGAGCACCGGAGTTCCGAAACTTACAGTCGGCGACGACCATTTGCGCGACTTGATTTTGCAGGTGTTGTTTACCAATCCGGGCGAGCGCGTGAACCTGCCGGAGTTTGGGGTTGGGATCCAGCAATTTATCTTTGCGCCCAACAGCGACATGCTGCGAGCCAGCGCGCAGTTCTTGATCACCGCCAATTTGCAGCGGTGGCTTGGAGATCGCATCGACGTCAATCAGGTTACGGTTACCAGCGAACCTGGCGAGGAAGAAACTGTCTTAATTGAGATTATCTATACGCTAAAAGCGACGCAGCAACGGCAGAACATGCAGGTGAAGGTGTAATCCGTGAGCCAGAACCAAATACCGCCGAGCATCGAGTGTCCGTCTCCGGTCTTAGCCCCAGGAGCGCAGGGGATTGATCGCGTAGCGGTGGATGACGCCAAGGCGCAATTGATCGTGACCTTTCTAACGCCGATCCTGCCCCGGCAATCTTATTTATTCGACCGCGCCAGCTATAGCCTTACCGGCGGAAAAAGGCTGTTTCCAAGGATTCTCAAGGCCTCTTCCTTTCCGCCAACCAGTCCGCCCTCCAGCCCACCCGGAGCGGGCGTGCAAAGCGTGGCGCTCACGCTCGACACTCTGGGCGATTTTTCGATCTACACGCTGACGGTGAGCGGGCCGGATGTCGATCCGTTCTTCAGCAGCGCCAAGTTGCGCTTCCGGCTGGCATGTGACGATTTCTTCGACTGCCGTCCACTTGTCCTACCGCCCGCACAGCAGCCTGAATTGCCGGTTACCATCGACTATCTCGCCAAAGACTATGCCGGCTTCCGGCAGGCGCTCCTTGATTTCATTCCTACGCGGCTGCCTGCTTGGACCGAGCGTAGCGAGGCTGACATCGGCATGATGCTCCTGGAACTCTTTTCCGCCACAGCCGACAATCTTAGCTATACCCAAGATCGTGTTGCCAATGAAGCCTTCTTGGGTACGGCAACTCAACGCCGCTCCGTTGCCGGGCATTTGGCGCTTATTGGCTACCAGATCGATGAAGGCGCATCCGCCCATACCTGGCTCCAGTTTCAAGTAAACCAGCAGCAAACGTTGCCGGTGAATCCCGGCTTCAAGGTGAGCAACAATCCGAATACCAGCGACGATCCGGTTATCGTCTTTGAGACGATGGGATCTGCAACGCTCGATCCTTTACTGAACCGCATATCTCTCTACGATTGGGGAAACCGCAATTGTTGCTTGCCGAAACAGGCATTGAATGCGGCTTTGGTTGGAAGATTCGATCGAGTCTTGACCATCGGCGACTATTTGCTGTTCGACGACGGTAAGGGCCAGCGAGACGTGGTGCGGTTGACTGCGCGCCCGCAAGTCTTGCCGCTTTCGCAAATCTCGTCGCCACCTATCGCGTCTCCACCAGGCTCGCCGCCCTCCGGTTTCGTCACCATCGTCGCCTGGTCGGCTGCCACTCCATTGCGGCATGACTATTGCGTTGCCAACACTGTAGTGCGGGGCAATCTAGCGCTGGCTACTCACGGCGAGACCGTGCCGCGACCAGAGACGTTGCGCCTTGTGAGCGACGCGCAAAAGGCCCAGATCAGTGCGGGATTTTCGTCGCCATCGCCCATGCGACTGCGATTGAAACTGGCCCAGGCGCCGCTTGTCCACATTGATCCCCAGGTGCAAGCGCTCGGCCTTCCGCCTCAGCCGAGCACGGTGCACCCGGCAACCCCGGCCGCCAGTTTCACCGAGCGTGCGGCGCGCAGCATTAGTTCACTGGAACTTAAGGTGGAAAACGATCCGTGGAAACAGAAGGCGAGTCTTCTTGGAAGCCGTCCTGACGAAAAGGTTTTCCGGGTCGAGATTGATGACAGCGGTGAGGCCACCGTTGTCTTTGGAGATGGCAAGTTTGGCCAGCCGCCGCCGGCGACCGCCGGTATCACCGCGATCTATCGCGTGGGCGGTGGCGCATCCGGTAATCTTGGCTCTGACACGCTGGTGAAGGCCCGCCCCAACGGTAATGCCGATTGGCTTATCTCGGTCACCAATCCGCTGCCCGCCACCGGCGGACGTGATCTGGAATCCCGCGATCATGCCCGCCGCTTCGGTCCGTCCAATTTTCACCAGCCTCTGGTCGCAGTTAGCGCCGCTGATTACCAGAATGCCGCGGCTTCCTTCGTGAACCCCGATGGAAGCAACGCCATCCAGCGGGCCAATGCCGCCTTTCGCTGGACTGGCAGTTGGCTTACCGTAACCCTCACCGTAGATCCGCTGGGTAGCGGGCAACTCACTTCCGGCTTGCGCCAGAGATTGATCGATTACCTGGACTCCAAGCGGCTGGCCGGCTACGATCTCGAAGTTTCCCCGCCGGTTGATCTTCCCGTGGATCTCGCGATTCAGTTTGTAGCGGCTGCGGGATCGAACCTGGGCGATGTGCAACAGGCGCTGCTTCAAGCCTTGAGTAATGGCGATTTGCCCGACGGCTCGAAGGGCTTCTTTCATCCTGACAACTTCACGTTTGGCCAGAATCTGTATATAAGCAAAATCTTCGAAGCGGTAACGGCGGTTCCTGGCGTGCGTTCCGCGAAGATTACCCGGCTCGCGCAATCACACGCGGCCCAGCCGGATAAGGAAACCTCGGTGAATCTTGCCCGAGGCTTTCTGGCGGTGGGCGCAGACCAGGTCATTCGCCTGGACAACGACCGCAACTTTCCTCAAAACGGCACGCTTACGCTTCTGCCGCAGGGAGTGCAAGCATGAGCGGAATTTCAAGAACTGGAACTTCATCCTTGGTAAATGTAGCTGGCTGCTGTTCCCTTCCGGTATCGCAGCCTGTGGTGCCCTTGCCAATTTCCAATGCCCCAGGCTTGCCTGCCATTCAGTATCGCATCGGCACATTCACCAGCTTCCGGCGGGCAATGCTGGACATGATCACCCTGCCGGACCTGTTGGCCTCTGCCTTCACCACACTGGATGAAGACAAGATTACATCGATTTCCGTTGTAAGTTCCGAGGGGTTTCCCCTTTCCCCACCCTTCCGGATCAAGGTCAAAGATGAATACATGCTGGTGACGGACGAAGCGGGAAGCAAAACATGGACCGTGAAAGAACGCGGTCCATCCCCAGCGCCTCATGCCAAGGGAGATCCGGTAATTCTCGATCCAATCAATCCTTTTTTGAACTGGCATGAAGGAATCGACAGCGACTATCAAACCGCCTTTGTCGAGTTGTGGGCCTACTTGGCCGACATTCTTACCTTCTACCAGGAACGCATCGCCAACGAGGCCTTTCTTGGGACAGCCCAGTTGCGGGATTCCTTGCTGCAGCTCGTCCCCCTGATCAACTACCATCCGAGTCCGGGCGCAGGTGCGAGCGGGTTGGTAGCCTTCACCGCCGCCAAACATCAACGAGTGGTTGTCCCTGCTGGGTTTCGCGTCGGCAGCCGTCCGAAGCCTGGCAAATCTGGAGTTGTGTTTGAGACGGCTTCAGCGGCTTCGACCTCTGGTGACAACAGCCTGATACCTCTCTCTGCTGTTTCGCCCGACGCTCCGTTTCCTCAAAACACGCTCATTCTTCAAGGAGTGAGCAGCCGCCTCCAGCCTAACGATTACCTGCTCGTTATCGAACCGGCCGAGGCGGGCAGTGGACAGCATTTGCTGCGAATCAACGCCGTAAGCACCGATCAGAATGCGAAAACGACGGTCGTCACTTGGCCAACCGATCCACAGTATAACCAGGCATCGAAACAAGCTTTGGTTTATGCCTTCCGGGTGATCGCAGCGCCCTTCGGCGCCAATGCCCCACAATACAGTACGCTCTCGCAGGTGCTTACGATTGTGAGCGCCAATGCCTCCCCGCCACGTTTGACTGTGCCTTTTCCGGAAAGCTGGGACGACCCGAGCAAGCCGTCATACTTTATCCCAACGCCGGTCGTTTCAACATCGAGCGATCCCATTCCTGGCGATCCGCCGAATGTCCTGTTTCTCGATAGTGTTTATAGCCAACTTAAGTTCACGGCTACTAACCCTGGATGGACGGTGCTACTTACCGACGGAGTGACTCAGATTCTGCGTGTCACCGACTCGCGGCCAGCCGCCAAAGTAGCCTATTCCATGAGCGCAAAGGCGACCCGGCTTACCTTGGATGCCGCTATCCTTTCCGGAATATTCCCGCTTCGCAATACCGTTGTGCTGACAGGCAGTGAGCTTCTCGCCCTACAAAAGAACGTTGCGCTATCGCCTGTGCTGCCTGACCCGCAAATGCAAGATGCTGTTCTATCCAAGATACTGGTGCTCGCGGGCATTCACGACCAGCTAAGGTCCGGGCAGCCGGCGTTGCTCAAGGGGAACCAGTTCGATCAATCGACTGGCGTTGCTACGAGCAACATCGCTGCCGAATCTTGTGTGATCGATGGCCCGCCCCTACTCGATACGGAAAACCAGCTCACACGGGTGAAGTTGAAAGACACCCTGACCAATCAATATGTCCGCGCCAGTTGTGTCCTGCTGGGAAATATTTGCGAGGTCACGCAGGGCGAGACGGTAAAAGACGAAATCCTGGGTAGCGGCGATGGAAGCGCCTTCCAATCCTACCCATTGAAGAAGAAGCCTTTGACCTATCTGCCTTCAACCGATCCGGAAGGGCTCTCTGCCGTTCAAAGCACGCTCACCGTCACGGTAAACGGAATCGCCTGGAGTGAACGGCCAAACCTGGCAAGCAGCGCTCCGCACGACCAGGACTTTACCACCACTCTGGATGATTCAGGGCAGACGACCGTGATCTTTGGCGATGGCTTCAATGGAGCGAGGCCGCCAAAAGGGGTTAATAACATTCATGCTCGCTACCGTAAAGGCCTGGGGGCCGAGGGCAATCTGCCGAGCGACTCCATTCAGCAATTGATTGACAGCGCACCTAATCTGCAAAAGGTAACCAATCCTGTTCCTTCCAGCGGCGGCGCCGATCCTGAGAGCCTGGAAAAGATTCGCACCCAGGCTCCGGCCAGCTTACAAACCTTCAGCCGCGCGGTAAGCGCAGCCGACTATGCAGCTCTAGCCCGTAGCTTCCCCGGAATCGCCAAGGCGAGCGCTGCCTGGATTGTGCAGGACCCGATTACGTTGCTTGCCGTGCCTCATCCTTATGTGCAGCTAACGTTGGCTACCTTGAATCAGGTTCCGATGGCCGGGACCGTGCTGGCCTCCAAGCTGCGCCGGTTTCTCGATAACCACCGCGATCCAAATGTGCCCCTTCGCCTTCAGGATGCCAGCCCGGTCTACATAGAAGTCGTGATACAGGTGGAAATTGACAGCCGTTCGCCCCATCAGGCCACCCTCAACCGCGTGCTTTCCGCGCTCAATCCAGGGATCAATCCCGATGGCAGCGCAGGCTATTTTGCTTTCGAGAGTTTGGATTTTGGGCAGAGCATCTACGTGAGCGCAGTTTATGCGGCGGTGCAGTCCATCGAGGGCGTAAAGGATGCTACGATCACGTCTCTACGCCGGGTGGGGCCCGGACCAGCCGAAGATCCGGCAAGCGCGCCCCACGACATTGTGATCTGCCCGACCGAAATCATCACCATTGCCAATGATCCCCAAAATCCAGCGAAGGGCCGGCTATCGGTTACTGGCCAGGGAGGATTCGTCGACACATGAGCCGTAACGACGCTGAAGATTTTGCGCAAAGACTGTATGCACGCGTGCCTAACCACTACCGCGTTTACGACGCGGAGCGGGGCTTGCCGCTACTGGCCTTGCTGCGCGTAGTAGGGGCACAGGCTGCCAACCTTCGCCAGGATCTTGACAGGCTCTGGGACAACTTTTTCATCGAGACCTGTGAAGACTGGGTGGTGCCCTACCTCGGAGCGCTGCTAGGTACAAACCTGCTCCAGCAGCCGGTGGGCCAAAGCAACCGTCTCGATGTCTGGAATACTGTCCTTTGGCGTCGCAGCAAGGGCACTCCGCTCATGCTTCAAGCTTTGGCGCAATCCAGCAGCGGATGGCCGGCGGATCTTGCCGAGTTCTTTCAATCGCTAGGTTGGTCGCAGAATGTGAACCATGTTCGCATCGACCGGCCCCTGACTCCGGACTTGCGCGATCCCTTCCAACTCGGCCTGCTTGGTCATGCCGCCGACCCGTTTGCCCATGCTGCCGACTTTAAGCCGGCAGTAGATTTGGATGGACCTCGGGTTTTCCCGCATACCCATAGCCTTGGGGTTGCTGCGTGGGGGACACCGGGCCGGTATCAGATCAAGAACCTCGGAGTCTTTGTTCGCCGCCTCCGTACTTTCCCTGTAAGAGGAGCGACTCCGGCTGCCGTGCCTCCCGGCGGCGTAGCGCCCCCGGCGACCAACACATTTAGCTTCAACCCCCTGTTTCAAGAGACGCCCTTATTTGCCGAAGGCAGTGGCCTTCCGATTTCAAGAACTGACTTTGGCTCCGACCCCTGGGCCAGCTTCGGCCCAGGATTGGATATTGCCGTCCGCCAGTTTGGAGTGCCGTTGGCCACAGAGACCGCACCCTCAAGCCTGGAAACGGCAGCAACAGGTATTGCCTTCCACTTCGGCGATCTTGCCCCTGGCTTTTCCCTTGATGCCGCCGCCGGCATGAGGCTGATCGAACCGCGCTCCTTTCAATTAGGATCAGCGCATTTTCTGGTTACCGCGAAGTGGCAACGCAAAAAGACCTTTGTAAGCAACCTCGGTTTTCTGAGCACCCTGAATGCCGCAACCGGCAAAAATCCTGCTTTCCTCAAGGGCAATGCAAGCTCGGGGGCTGGGCAGCTTGTTATCGGCGTACAGACCGGACGCTTCGGTGCGGACTGGGCTGCTATGAAATTGCAAGCTTCGCCCGCGGCGCGCTTCCCTGGAGCCATCATCGCGGTTCGTGCCGCCAGAACCGGCGCACTTCATGCGAACGATGGTTTGTACGTCTATCTGCCTCCCGCATTGATCAAGCCTGGGGATGAGAAGCTGTACTTCGTTTCCGATGACGGAAGCACTTTTACTTCGCCCGATTTTATTCCGTCATCTCTGGCGCGCGGTTCCCAGGGCCAGGTTTATCCGGCCCGCTCTTTAAATCCTAGTACCTTACCCGCTGCTTCGTTTACCCACTTGAATCGCGATACTCGCGCATTGCTGAAAGGCTCCCCCGGCGCGTTGGTAGTGACCGATCCCGTCCGCTTCGGCAACGCAGGATTCTTGATAGAAGCCGCTGTTTCTACCGGCTTTTCCTTCCAAACACTGGGTGCTGTGGCGACCATTGACCAAGTTGGAGCGAACCATCCGGATTTGCAGTTGCCAGCCGGAACGTGGTCTGCTCTGACTTATGCACCCAGCAAAAACGCTGTGAGTGGGACTCTTCCGGAGGGCATGCTAGGCATCGTTGTGCGGCCGGTTTCCAAGACCTCCAACCCGCCTGCAACAAGCTTTATGCCGCGTGCGGAGCTAGCGGTCGTGAACCGCGCTGGACAAGGGCTGCTGGTTTACTTGCCGGAGCTATTTTTCTCGTCAGCAAACCCGAAAACGTTTCTGGTGGCCGATGATGGCAGCACTTATGACGCTCCCATTGATCCCGCTGAACAGCAGAGGGTTCTACTGCAGGGATCCTTCAGCGGATTGAATCTGGCTCGAGCCGCGCAGGGCCAGGCATTGCCGATCGCCGGTATTTGGCCGCTGCAACAACGCTTGCCGGTGGCCATCAACCTGTGCCGGCCTGAACGCAGTTCGTTGCTGGCGTTGGGTGAGGTGGGAATCGATCCTGAACTGGGCCGCTTTGCTCTGCCTTCGCAGGACCCGGCGCTTGCTGCAGGCGGCTTAAGCGTGGATTTTGTCGAGGCGTTTAGCGATTCTGTAGGAGCGGTGAACTCCGCTGATCGCCAAATCCAACCCGGCAGCGCCACTCGCCTGGTTTCCCAATCCGGAGATGCCGACAGCATCTTGGCCGCCAGCCTCAGCGGCGCGCCCTTACACTTCAACTTGGCTGACGCAATCGCCGCCGCCAAGGATGGCGACGTGATCGAGATCGTGGACAGCGCTACTTACAGCGCCACGTCAGGGATTACGCTGAATAACAAGACTGTAAAGAATTTGACCATTCGCGCTGCCGCCGGGCAACGTCCCTGTTTCACCTTCTATAAGGCAGCCGGCCAGCCTCTTCCCGTTGCGCTTGCGATTGGTGTTCCGATGGACATGCTGGAGTTGAATGGTCTTTTGATCAGTGGAGGCGCCTTGCGGACCAGCGTTCGAATCGGTGGACCAGATCCCAAACAGAGCGGGCTAAGACTCGTTTCCTGTACTTTGGACCCAACCAGTTCTGCCGCCCCGTCGTTGGTCGCAACCGATTCAGATCGGAATAGCGATGCCGGATACCTGGTGTCGCATTGCGTCACTGGAGGCTTGGCGACCGGCCTGGGCGTGAGCCACCTTACCATCGCCGATTCCATCATCGACTTACAGACAGGGCTGGCTACCAGTCCACCGAGCCTGGGTCGAGCCATCGATGCAGCGCGAACTGTTCAGTTGGAGCGCGTGACGGTGCTGGGAAAGATCTTCTGCGACGTCCTGAACGCGAGCGAAAGCCTGCTGAATGACGTAGCGATCGTCAAGGATCAACAATCCGGATGTATCCGGTTCACGCGCTTTGAAAGAGGATCGGTGCTGCCGAGGCGCTACCGTTGCGTGCCGGCCGAGGGCCAGGCTTGTCCGCAGAAGGCGCGTTGCGTTGCTCCATTATTCAATTCACGCCGCTATGGCCATCCAGCTTATGTACAGTTGGCGGCAGGATGTCCTCGGGAAATCCTGACCGCAGCCGAAGGCGGGGCGGAAGTGGGTGCATTTGCCGGCTCTCAAAACACCATCCGCCTTCATAACTTGAGGATCAAGCTGCAGGAGTTTATGCCGGTGGGGTTGTCCGCAGTAGTTGTCGCCGAAACTTAGGAGAAGAGGACGATATGAAGGGTGATTTCTCGCGATTTACCTTTGACCCGCGCAAGCACTACGCCGGTGTGCTGCACCAGCAAGGCCGCGTCTGGCTCGATTCTGATTGGAACGAGGAAGTGTTGGAGCGCCTTGCCCTCCTGCAACAGGAGTTGTACGACGTGGTCGGCTCCAGTGGCGTGCCTTCTCCCGGTACTGCATTTCAGATATCACCTAGTACCGATCCACAGAGTCCCGGCAACTTCCGCATTGCCGGCGGGCATTGTTACGTAAACGGCATTCTTTGCCAACTCGAGGGAGACACCACTTATTTTGGCCAGCCCGATCTCTGGGATCCGCTGCCCATTCCTTTTCCAGGTGGTGGCTCGACTTTGACTACGCTGATCTACCTGGAGGTGTGGCAAAGGCTGATCACCTATCTTGAGGACGATTCAATTCGCGAGATTGCGTTAGGCGGTCCCGATACCTCCACCCGAATCAAGACCATTACACAGGTCAAATTTGCCATCCTTCCTGATGGAAGTAACAACATCGATTGCGGCCAGAGCAAGAAGTTCCTGCCCGTTCGCGGCAACGGTACTTTGACCACGCTGCAACCCGCCGCCAACCAGCCGCAGACACTTTGCAAATTGCCCGATCCAGCCAACTTCACCGGCCGCCAGAACCATCTGTATCGCGTCCAAATTCACGATAGCGGCGACGTGGCTGGCGACAATACAGGCTTCGTTTTTACCATTCCCCTGTCCGCTGACGCTACGCCAAATGCGCTCAAACTCTCCACACCACTTACTACCTTCCAGATAGATGCAGCCCTGCGCTCCGGTTTTGTTACCGTTTCCGATAACACAGGCGCCTCCGAGCGCGTTCCGCTTTTGAGCATTCCAGATCCAGCGACGCTGAATCTAGCCAAGCCTTTGCAGGGGTCGTACACCAAGCAAAATGCGGCGACTGTTACTGGTGGAGTAGCCAGATTCAAATGGTCTCGCGAAAATGCCGCTTTTGCCGTTGCTGTTCAGAATGTGCAATCGGATGGAGTGACCCTCACCTTGGGAAGTCTGGGGCGCGATGCTGCCACTGCGCTACGCCAGGGAGACCTGGTGGAAATCTCCGACGACGCCAGTGAGTTGGGTTCAGCCCGCGGTCATCTCACTTACCTGGCATCCGATCCGGATCCCGACCAATTCACGGTGGTGATTGCCGATTCTCTTCCGCAGACGTTTGTTCTGGATGGAAATACCAATCCGCCTTCCGGCAAGTCTGTCCGGCATCTGGTCTTGCGCCGGTGGGATGGTGTTGGCGATGCCAATGCGGCGTTCAGCGATACCGGCGGCACTCCGGGCATGAACTTGGGCGATGGGGTTCACGTTCAATTTGCAGGGTCGGACCTGCGTGCCGGCGACTACTGGCAGTTTGCTACGCGAACCGCCGATGGATCCATCGAATCGCTGACCAACGCCCCGCCTGCCGGCATCAAGCGTTACTGGGCGCCACTCGCGGTGGTAAGTTGGGGGCCTCCGCCCCTGACGAGTCCTCCCAGCAGCCCTCCACCCGGCGGCGTTGTGATGACGCGGCTTTTGGACTGCCGGAACATTTTTCCGTCGCTCATTAACTTTCCTCAGGCCGATCGCGGGTTCCACATTACCGCAGTGAACACGGTTGCCCCCACCAATCCGGATTCTCGTATAAAAGCTGCAGCTTCTCTATTGTTGAACGACACCAACGTGCTTGCCACGGCGTTTGCAGGGATTAATGTCCAATGCGACGCGCCGGTAGACCCCGCCAGCATCAAGCGTCCCACCTGTTTTGTTACTGTGGAAGTCCCTATTGGGCCCGGGTTCCTGACGATAACACTGGCGGGCATAGTCGGCGTGGATAACAACGGCAACACCATTACCTGGAGGCCGGCATCCTTGGCGGCGTTGCAGAGCATTCTGACGAATGCATTCCAGCAGATTCCGGCCGATGCCGGCATCCTCACCCGCCTGGTCCTGAAGGGCAACTCCATCTGGTCGCAGAATGACCCAACCCTCTTCCTGGATGGGGATTCTTTTGGTTTCCGTTCCGGCAACGATCCCGTTATTTCCCTCAACCTGCCCAGCGGCGACAAGAGACGTGGCGGGGATTTCGAAATGTGGTTCTGGCTGGTTGCAGCGCCGTCCTTTATCGTCGACTTGCAGGCCAGTTCCAAAGCCATCAGCGTGGGCGATACGGCTACGATTACCGTAGTTCTCAGCGCTCCGGCGCCCGCAGGCAACACCGGCGTCGTCCTAACCTTGGATAACGCAAATCTGGCGGTATCTGGACCAACACCGGTTCCCGTGAGTCCCGGCGCTACATCAACCTCCTTCAGCGTCACTGCCGTCAAAGAAGGCGCCACCAACATTAAGGCTGCCTTTGGGCCTAAAGGAGAGTCGATCACCCTGGCCATCACCATTGTTCCTTTGCCCGATTTGGCAGGAACCCTGCAAATCAATCCGCGCAGTATTACACGAGGCGACTCGGCTACTGGAACCATCAATCTCACCGGTCCTGCGCCATCCAGCGGCACGCCAGTAAACTTGAAGACCAGCGATCCCAATATTGCCGTGGTTCCCGCTTCGTTCAACGTGCCTGCAGGAGCCACCTCTGGGCAATTCCCGATTCAAAGCGCCCAGAATTCGGGTACGGCCACCATAACTGCGACGGTAAAAGCTTCGCTGTCCGCATCGATCTCGGTATCACCATCGCAAAAAGACACAAAGGACACAAAGGACAGTAAAGACAATCCCGACAACAAGCAGACCAAGGACACCAAAGACGCAAAGGACCAGAAAGAGAGCAAGGATAGCAACGACAAGACGGCCAAGGACACTAGGGACAATAAAAACCAAAAGGATAATAAGGATCGGAAGGACAACAAGGAAAAAGAGAAGGACAAAGAAAAGGACAAGAAAGAAGTAACCAAGGAACTTGATAGAAAATTCCTGGAGAAAGCTCAGACCGACCTGGGCTCCTTGCTAATCCAGGCGGCAAACGGAGCAAATGGCAAACCCGGCGTGAAAGCGAAAAATGGCTCTGCCATCAAGCCAACGGCACAGACCTTTATTGTTCCTCAGGAGCGACCGGCGGTAGGACAGACAGCACTCGATGCCTCAGGAAGCCTTGAGCAGGATTCGGGGCGATCAAGCCAGCGTGCAGTTCCGATTCCGCCGGTAATCGCGCCCACGGACAGTGCGGCCCAGGCTGCGCCAAACGCAGATGAACCACGCAAGCAGCCGGGGAAAAAGGCATCGTCAAAGAAAGGCAGGTCGCGGAAGAAATAAATCAGTTTTACGAATTAAGGAGAGGTAACAAACTCAATGCTCGTTGTACTCACGAATCAGCAGGATGAAGCGGCCATCAATCTGGCGAATCGCTGGAAATCGCAGGATGTATACGTGCTCACGCCAGAAGGTTTGTCGGTGAGCGGATGGCGTTACGAAATGCCCTCTGGGTGTTCTCGGGCGGTGATCGGCGGACGTGAGATTGCCCCGGAGGAAATTACCGGTGTCTTGACCAGAATGCCCTGCGTGAGCGAGCAGGATCTGGACCACTTCATGCCCGATGATCGTGCGTATGCCGCTTCAGAAATGACTGCCTTTCTGCTTGCTTGGCTTTCCGGACTGACTTGCCCCATGTTGAACCGGCCGGTTCCGGGCTGCCTTTCCGGACCGAGTCTTCGGACGGAGCAGTGGGTGCGGCTTGCCGGTCGGCTGGGAATACCTGCGTGCCCGGTTCATCGCAAGACCCCGCAAGACTCGACTCCTCCCTTGCCAACCGCTGAAGTAGTGGTGATTGGAGACCGGTGCGTCGGTGCGGTCGATCCAGTGCTCGCGGGCCATGCCCGTATGCTGGCCCAGGCTGCCGGAGTCGAACTGCTGCTGGTCTATTTCAGCAGCCCGAAACGGGGAGGTAGGTTGGTGAACGCAAGTCTCTGGCCGGACTTATGGCAATCGGATGTCGTTGATGCAATTCTGGATTATTTTCAGCGGAGGGCAAAATGCTAGTGCTGGTGTGGGGGTTGCCAGGCGACGCTCCCATCGCCGCCGTGCGGGAGCAGTTGCGGCTTCTCGATGTTCCCACGGTATTTGCCGATCAACGGTTGGTCCTGGAAACCGAAGTTGAGATGGTAGTCGGCGATGAAATCGACGCCTCGTTGCGCATTCGCGGCCAGCGTGTCGACTTGGGAGAGGTCACCGCAGTCTACCAGCGGCCCTATCTCTCGACCCAGGTTGCCGCAGTTGCCAGAGCCGGTCCCGAGAGCGATGCGTGGCGCCATGCCATTCGCGTCGATGATCTGTTGGCCTCGTGGTGCGAGATCACGCCCTCCTTTGTCATCAACCGTTGCCAGGCCATGGCTGCCAACGATTCCAAACCTTATCAGCTTCGGCAGATTCAGCGCTTTGGATGGAGCACCCCGGAAACATTGATTACTACCGACCCTGCCGCCGCCCGCGCATTTTGGGACTTGCATGGGGATGTTATTTATAAATCGATCAGTGGCGTTCGCAGCCGGATTTCACGTTTGCAACCGGAACATTTGGAGCGCTTCTCCAACCTCTCTTCCTGTCCCACTCAATTCCAAAAATACGTTCCTGGGACCGATGTTAGGGTGCATGTTGTTGCTTCAGAAATCTTTGCTTCGGAAGTAGAGTGCAGTGCCGACGACTATCGGTATCCGACCGGTGATTCGCCTGTGGTTCGCGCCATCTCTCTGCCTTCGGAACTGGAAGACCGATGCCGCAAGATGGCCCGCGAGATGCAGCT
>DASZEU010000281.1:0-4225 GCA_035940535.1 Candidatus Angelobacter sp. | reverse complement strand
GCTGATCGGGTAAACCATCCGCGGAGCGTGGTGGATTTACTAGAGTTTTAGAATCACGACACGATGGGGCAAGTTTCGTCATCCTCCGAAAACCAGCAATGCTGACTTCCCTTCAGGACACGATCAGCCTTTTTCATATTTTCATCTCCCGATACTCAAGCCTGTAAACAATGGCCTTCGGCGATCGTATCCCATTCAAGGGTAAGCGTCAGAGGAACCGCAGACTTTTCGGCGAGCAAAATCTCTGCTAGTGACAATCGGGTGAATTAGGGGCGCGGCTTTGCCAAGCAGCGGGTGTCAGTTCCGAGAGTCGCTGAATCGGGCAATCAGCTAGGCCGGGAAGTACGGCACCCAGATAGGCGCGCACGGGAACCTTCAGCCGGCGACAGCTTTCGATCACCGAAATGATGGCAGCAATTTTCGGTCCGGCTTGTCGGCTGCCGATGTGAATCCAGTTCTTGCGTCCCACCGCCACGGGGCGCATCGAGTTCTCGGCCAGGTTGTTGCTCAGTTCCAGTTCCGGATGTTGCAAAAAGCGGGTCAACTTCTCCCACAGCGTCAGCGTGTATTTGCACGCCTTGCCCAGAGCACTCGCAGGCAAAACTTGGGGTAGGGTCGCTCCCACCTGCTGCTGGATCCGATCCAGTAGCGGACGAGATTTTTCTTGGCGCAAGGCATGGCGAGCCTCCGCCGTCATGGCCTGCTGGCGGGCCTCAGCGTCCACGGCAAACAGGGCATCAATGTGAGCCCGGATCGGCTTGGCCAGCGGATCATGCGGGTTCAATTCCACGGCTTCGGCAAAATACCTCTCCGCATGGGCCCAGCAGGCAGCGTGCACCAAGTGGGGTCCGCCCACCTGATCGTAGGCCGCGTAGCCGTCCGTTTGCAGAAGCCCGTTAAACTGCCCCAGAAATTCCTTCGGTCCGTCCCGCCCCCGGCTCAAGCGGAATTCAAATATTACGTTCCCTCCAGGACGGCCGTATTGCCACAGATATCCTTGATGATTCTTGCCGCGACCATCATGCATCTGTACCTCGACCGGGGTCTCATCGGCTTGGATATAGCTGCCCTGGAGTAACTCTTGCCGCATCGTTCCCACCAGGGGCATCAGCAACTGACCCACTTGCAGAACCCAACCATCCAGAGTCGCCCGGCTCAGTTCCACGCCCGTGTCTCGCTCTAACATCGCGCTCTGCCGATAGAGCGGCAAGTGATCACAATACTTGTTCACCACCGTATCTATCACGATCTGGTCGCTGGCCAGGCCTTTGTCAATAATCCTGGGCGGCAGGGGTGCACAAACCACTCCTTGCTCGGCGCACTTGGGGCAAGCGCGCTTCTCGCGTTGGGTCACCTGCACAAAATACTTCGCCGGTTCCACATCCAACCGCTCGCTTTCCTGGTAACCGATGACTTCCCGCTGCTCCCCACAGCCAGGGCATACGCACTCTTCCGGTCTACAGGGCACGACCTTTTCCACTCGGGGTAAGTCCGGCGGCAAGGTCTGCCGGCCCGGATGTTTCTGACGTGGCTTGGCCGCTGCGACTGTCGGCGGTCGCTGACTTTCCGCCTGCACTTCTGCGCGGCTGACTCCTGGCTCTAGTTCCAGCAATTCCAGTTGTGCATCGGACAGCTTTTCACTGCCAGGTCCATACTTGTCGATTCGCAATTTGCGCAGCCGTGCTTCCAGCACCTGGATCTTCAACTCCGCGTACTGCAACTGCTGCTGCAATTTTTCAATGCGTTGTAAATCGGCGGGAGAAGAAGGTTGGCTGGCCACACTCACGATGCATGTTTCTGTAACACAGCCGGCTTGTGGATTACCAGATTTTTTTCCGCTTTTTATGCCATGGTCGCGGAAGGTTCCTCGTTGGTTACCTGTCGGTACCAATTTCTTCGCCGCTGGACTGTGGCTAGATCAATTCCGTTTAACAACAAGGATAGTTCTTCGTGACTCAACACCACTTTGCTCTCTGTCTCCCTTGCCGTGGGCCAGCTGAAGCGGCCTTTCTCTAAACGCTTCGCACACACCCACAGTCCGCTCCCATCCCAAAACAGAACTTTCAAGCGATTCCGTTGCCCATTGCAAAACAAAAACAGGTGACCGCTTCGCGGTTCACACAGCAATCGATCCCGCACCAACCCATATAGCCCTTCATAGCTCTTGCGCATGTCCGTGGCTCCCGTGGCCACATAGACCCGGGTCGCTGGCCCCAGCCCGAACATCGCCTACACCTGCTCCAGCACTTGTACCAACTGTTCCAGGGTGGGCGTGTCGAAACCTACTCCCACTTCGATTTTGCGGCCCCCGCCCAAGATCACTGCCAGTCGGGCAGAATCGCCGTTCCTGGCGTTCCTTTTGCTTACGAACTTCACTCGCATCAACCGGCTGGCGGATCGGGCCGCATCCTGCGATCTGCCGTGCTTCTTGAGGTTGCGGTTCAACGTGTCCCACGACAGACCATGACTACGGCAAAACTCGCCTCGCTCCATGCCGCTGCTCAAAAACTCTGCTACTAACTGCTTGATCTCTGCTCGCGTCCGCCGTCTTCGCACCACCTTCTGTTCCGGATTCATGCTGCCACTTCACCATAGTTCCCATCGCCTGAACAGTCTGCGGTTCCTCTGACGCTTACATTCAAGGACTCTGTAGTTTCCCCTTGTATTCGCCCTTAAACTATGCTATAAAAGAGAGCGAGACGCGCCACTGCTCTAAACAGCGACGCGCCTCTAACCATATCACCTGAAAGAGAGGCAACATGGCTGCACCGAATTTTATCAGTGGGGAGAGGCTCGCCATCTATCGCAAGCTCTTCCTGCTCAATCGCTCGTTCGATTTCATCCTGCAACGGTTGAACGAACTGAACGAAACCCAACTTTTCAACCAACCGCAGATGAAGGAAATGGGTGGACTCACCCTGGAACTCCAGGCCGAAGTCAATTTCCGCCTGCTCCAGGCGCTCTACCCGGTCGAACAGGAAGAATGGCAACTCTACGGCAGAATCCGCAATGCACGGACTAGGCGGATGCAAACCCCAGTCAGGATATCCCGCAAGAAACCCGCCCAAAAGTGAAGCAACCATAGGCCCTAACTCAACCCGCCAAAGAATGAAAGCTGGCGGGTTTTCTTATTGGTTATCGAGACAGCCACAACAGATCACGTACCGGTGCGAGCTGCCGGGAACTGTACGCGAGTTCGTCTCCATCCAGCCCAGCCGCTTCCATTGTTCCTGAGAAATTGGCATCAATTCTGGCTGGCCGAGGGCCCGGAAAGTGGAGCACAATGTACAAAACGAGAATATGCATCAACAAATTACAGCAGCCCTCATAGCAGCATTCGTCTCATTCCTTGGCGTGGTCGTCGCCATTGCGTCTGCACGCTGGACGATCATCTCGGCCCGCGAAAAGCTTCTGGCTGATGCGCAGGCGCTGCAACAGAATCTGCTCAAAGACGTACTGGCAAAGAGGATGGAAGCTTATGCGGCCCTGTGGAAGATAATCATCACATACGACCTCAACTGGCTGCTCGAAGGCAAACAGCTGGATGGAAATTGGTCAGTGGAGTTCCTTCGCGAGTTAAATGCATGTAATGCAATCACGGCGTCTTCTTTTCGCAGTCCGTATATGAGCGATTCGTCGAGTATCGCGCCTGCCTGACGGACATCACCCAACGTTCGAAGAACAATGGAGAGATTTCTATTCAAGATGCTCACCGTTTGGCAACCTTGTCGGCGGGCACCGCTGAAAGGCCCGGATTGGCCACAGCTTTGAAAGATGATCTCGGCAGCTACGTCCGAATTCATCTGCAATTAGGCGTGTCTCCGGTAGATTCTGCTCGATCGAAAGCGCGGTCCGTGTAGCTACTGGTGCACGCATCGTCTGCCGCCCTGCTCCAGCAGGCCCCAACGTCTTCGGCATAAAGTTGCAACCGGCTTTCATCTACTATTCCACTATTCCACGGCATCAAAAGATGGTCACAATTGACCAGTTCACCCACTCGAGTGTGCGTATGCTTGAAGTGGTTGCGGAAACTTGAAGCAGCAACCTGAAGGGCCCACGCACCGAGTTGGGCTTTGGGGAGGTTTTGAATGTCCGCCAAGATGACGATAACAAACATGACCAACAAGGCACACGAAATAACCGGCACCGTCTCCTTCGATGAAGGCGCGCACTCCTGGCGCATAACCTCTAAAGCTGAATCCAATTTCCAGAAGACATTTCCCAG